>CAYVGO010000087.1:0-1988 GCA_964450725.1 uncultured Muribaculaceae bacterium | reverse complement strand
TTCCCGCAGTTTTGCGACAAGGTAGCGGAAACTTCCGAAAGCTTCCCGCAGTTTTGCGACAAGGTAGCGGAAACTTCCGAAAGCCTCCCGCAGTTTTGCGACAAGGTAGCGGAAACCTCCGAAAGCCCCTCAGAAATGAAAAACCTCCCGGATTACCGGATTATTCCTAATGCCGGTTTGGCTTTATTATCTCCGTGGTTACCTCGTCTTTTTGCCATACTCAACTTGTTAAGAGAAGACGGTAAAGACTTTAAGAATACAGACTCACGGATACGTGGCATTTTTATCATGCAACACTTGGTAACATTTGAAAAGAGAGAGTACAGAGAACTTGATTTAGTATTGAATCGAATATTGGTAGCATGTCCTTTTTTTGTACCTTTACCTAAGAAGTTGGAATTGACAGCCGAAGAAATCGACACAGCAACTGGTATGTTATCAGGAATAAAATCTCATTGGGAAAAAATGAACAATACTTCCATCACGGCATTTCAGCACAGTTTTATAGAGCGTGAGGGAAAATTGGAACAGGAAGAGGAAAGATCGGTATTGACGGTCAATAATCAGACTTATGATATATTGCTTGACTCTTTGCCTTGGTCATATCGCTTGATACGCTTTCCATGGTTGAAAAAGCGGATAAACGTTTTGTGGCGTGATAAAGAAGATTTTATGTAAATCGATGTTTACTATTAAAATATAAATTAATGTTCTAAACCTAAATATATTGACTTATGAAAACACAAAAAGTACATCAGGAAAAAGTAGTACGTACTATTCAACCCAAACGTGGTAACAATGGTACATTACAGTTTGAGGACAATCGTCCTAAAGGTTTTATTCAACGTATGGCAGATGCTACCCTTCAGCGTATAGAAGGCGAAGAAGAGGATACCCTGCAGGGAAAGTTTGCTGAAACTGTACAGCGAGAAGAAGAGGAAGAAGAGAGCGTACAGATGAAAGTAGTGCAATGTCAAGCTATGGTAAATGCAGAATATCTAAGAATGCAACAACAACACGGAGGAGGTAATTTACATGGAAGACGTAGAACTGTACCGCAACATGTACTAGCAAGGCAAAGAGCAAGGAGCATGCAACAGATCAGAACACGGTTATTATTAAATCCGGCGAATCAGCAATTACCACCGGCCCAACTAAAACCCAACAACACAGGATTACCCGATCATCTGAAGTCCGGCGTAGAGAATCTTTCGGGCTACAGTCTCAATGACGTACGGGTACATTACAACTCTCCCAAGCCCGCACAACTCCAAGCCCTTGCCTATACACAAGGCACCGATATTCATGTAGCCCCCGGACAAGAACAACATCTTCCGCATGAGGCTTGGCATGTCGTACAGCAAATGCAAGGACGCGTGCAACCGACCATGCAGTTACAAGGGGTAAATATCAATGACAATGCAGTATTAGAGCATGAAGCCGATGTAATGCGAGGGAAAGCGGTGGTGCAAGGAGAATAATCCAATTTGGCATGAATACAAAAGAACGTACCAAAAGAGCGGAAGTAGGGGATCGACATAATATTCCTCATCCTTTTTTTGATTTAGGAGGATGGTATAGAACTCTTATGCATGGTAGAATAAAAGACTTATATTTAACTTCAACTGGATTTTTGGGACATGCTCGTCAGATAGATCAGGAATTACAGCGATTAAGTAATGTCTCTATTCTCTCCTGAGACATTACATACAGTATATGATTATGAAAAATCAATAAAAGAATTTATATTAAAAGGTGCTCGCAATGCTACAATTTCATTTGACTATTATTACTTTACTTTTAGTGGTGGCCATACATTATCAATAGAAAAAAGAGGAACAATATTATATGTTAATGGAAAAAAGGACTAAATATTTTTTCATCGTATTAATCTCAGTTTACAAATTGTCTATTTTTAATGTTAGCACTTCTCCACCACTTCCAAACCCTCCTCCATACGGCTTTTGCGATTTACTTTCGGCAGGAGT
>CAYVGO010000086.1:0-2153 GCA_964450725.1 uncultured Muribaculaceae bacterium | reverse complement strand
GGTAAATCAAAAAATACCATCACCCACATAATACGATACTCTGAAAAACGTTCCATAATAACATGAGGAAAAATACACCACTCATTCCACAAATTGAGGATAAACAATTTTACGACCTTCACCCGAATAACATTTCTGTAATGACGAAGTAGTCAACCCTGCCGCTATCATCAAAGGGCTCCGTCTGTTATTAATCACAACATCTAAGACAGGAATAGAAAGTAATTTTGTTTTGATCTCTTGCGTCAGTTCACTATAATCTGACGTTGAATGTATAATATCTAACACCAATTTGTCAACAAAAGGACGGTAAGGCTCCATAATGTCATCGGCTAAACAATAAGCATTATATTTGTTACGATGAAAGATTCCCAGCGTCGGTAATAATCCGCTGGCAACTAATGCTCGAGCAATAACCGCTCTCAAAACTGCATAACCGTAATTCAATAAATTGTTAGGAGGTACACCCTCACGATCTCTGGTAAAATCTGCAATATCCGTAAAAAGATTTTTCCAGTAATAGGCTGCCGCACGGGCTTCAAGATTGTCTGAGTCACCACTTTTCACATCTCCTGCCCACACCTTCAGATTAGAGACAGACACATCACAAAACCGGCTCAAGACCGTTGCCTGATTTTCAATTTTTGCTATCACGGTTTGTTGCCAAAGTTGTTTTTTCAGTGGAAGGCTGGCTTCAATTTGATACTTAAACCGTTCACTTTGGGTGGTATTGCCGCAAATCGGTAAAAACAGCCCAAAGGGCATACGTTTATCATCACAAGTAATGACAGCACAATTATTTTCAAGTAATTTTTCAAGCAACCCCTGTGTAACGGTTATTTGCTTATGGTCTAAAATTACTACACCAATATCTTCAATCGGAATGGTAGTTACGGCATCTTTCTTTATCATTTCAGGAACATCACTTTTCTCTACTTCCGGAAGTCGAATGACTAACTGTTCATTTCTAAGCGATAAATATGCAGGATTACCAAAATAAAGGGTACGTTTTATCATATACAAAGAGTGAAAGGTTAAGAATTATCAGGTTTTTACAAACTTAGCACCTTTCATCCTGCTTCTCATCTTGCTGGAAGGAGTAAATACAACCCTTTTCACTTCAATAGACTCCGCTCTTACATCTTGAGGATTAGATACATGTCTGTTACATTGAGCAGTCAACGAAAACGTACCAAAGCCTTCAAAGCAAACACTGTTGCCGTTCAACAACTCCTCTTCAATAGACACTAACAACATTTCAATAGTGGCTTTTGTTTCAATGGCATTAAATTTTCTGTTTCTGGCTACAGACAAAGCCATTTGTTCTGTATTTACAGTTTTAGAACGTACAACCTGCGGATAAAATCCCGTTTTCTTCTTACCTTCAGGATTAAGATTATCACCCCGCCGTATCATCTTGTATTTTATGCTCATAGCACCTTTGGTTTTATAGTTTTACTCTTGACATTTTATAGTATTGGTACTTAGGATTTAGTCTTTTTGTCTTTACGCTCTAATAATAGAATATATACCCTAAGCCTATTAACATATATACCCTACACATACTGGCATATACACCCTACACTTTGTATGTTATATATGCTACCATGAAATCATCGTTTGTATTTGGTTAATTTCAAGGTATGACTTGGTTAGTTTCAAGGCATCTGTGAGGTAATTGTTGGTTTGGAAATTGAGTTAATCACTAAAGAAGACTGTTTAAATTGTATGTCCGTTTATCTCAATAATACTTCCTAATCTATCTACTTTTATCGGAACACAGATTTCTTTTTCTTTAATGAATTCCATTTTATTTAATTGAGTGTACTCAACCTTATCTGCAATTACAGTTGCTACAGAATATGGGATTGCAAATAATCGTTTTCCTGTAAAACTAACTATTTTCCAAATATTTTTCCTATCCAACTTCTCTTTATCAATTCCATTTTGAAACTCCTCTTTTGTTGGCACATACACCAAATCGTTTGGAGACAGTATGAATAACAATTTATTTTCATTAGTTTCAGGAGCAAAAGGCAAACCGTGTTTCTGTTTATCAATTACTTCGTTCAATGGAATAGTAACATAATTTCTGGAAATTTCGGTTTTATCTTCTGCTTTGTTGCAGGTTTCTTTTTGATAAACAGCAAAGA
>CAYVGO010000085.1:0-2564 GCA_964450725.1 uncultured Muribaculaceae bacterium | reverse complement strand
GGTAAATCAAAAAATACCATCACCCACATAATACGATACTCTGAAAAACGTTCCAAAATAATGAAAGAATTAAATAATATAGAAATTAATTCATATTGGCGCGAGACGTTTTAAGAATACTAACCAAAATGATAATTAATTCTTCACAATCACCAGAAAGTGACTGAAATTGCTATAATGTCAAATAACCTCCATCGTACAACAATCGTAACCAATAATGTGTTTCTTTACTCTCTTTTAAAGATATTGAAAGTTTGGCTACAAAATCTTTTTTTGATTGCCCGGAACAACCTTCCTCTATATTTGCTCCAATAGATGTACCACTACGTAAAACCTGATCTGCCAAAGTATAGATTTTTTGCTCATCAATCAAATAACGATATAATTTTACTATTCGTAATGCAAAAGCATAAGACTTTGCTTTGATCACATTCTCTTTCATACTCCTACATTCTTTAATTCTTACATTCCTGGATTCCTTAATCCCTACATTTCTGGATAAATAACCTTTCGACCTTCACCCGAATAACATTTCTGTAATGACGAAGTAGTCAACCCTGCCGCTATCATCAAAGGGCTCCGTCTGTTATTAATCACAACATCTAAGACAGGAATAGAAAGTAATTTTGTTTTGATCTCTTGCGTCAGTTCACTATAATCTGACGTTGAATGTATAATATCTAACACCAATTTGTCAACAAAAGGACGGTAAGGCTCCATAATGTCATCGGCTAAACAATAAGCATTATATTTGTTACGATGAAAGATTCCCAGCGTCGGTAATAATCCGCTGGCAACTAATGCTCGAGCAATAACCGCTCTCAAAACTGCATAACCGTAATTCAATAAATTGTTAGGAGGTACACCCTCACGATCTCTGGTAAAATCTGCAATATCCGTAAAAAGATTTTTCCAGTAATAGGCTGCCGCACGGGCTTCAAGATTGTCTGAGTCACCACTTTTCACATCTCCTGCCCACACCTTCAGATTAGAGACAGACACATCACAAAACCGGCTCAAGACCGTTGCCTGATTTTCAATTTTTGCTATCACGGTTTGTTGCCAAAGTTGTTTTTTCAGTGGAAGGCTGGCTTCAATTTGATACTTAAACCGTTCACTTTGGGTGGTATTGCCGCAAATCGGTAAAAACAGCCCAAAGGGCATACGTTTATCATCACAAGTAATGACAGCACAATTATTTTCAAGTAATTTTTCAAGCAACCCCTGTGTAACGGTTATTTGCTTATGGTCTAAAATTACTACACCAATATCTTCAATCGGAATGGTAGTTACGGCATCTTTCTTTATCATTTCAGGAACATCACTTTTCTCTACTTCCGGAAGTCGAATGACTAACTGTTCATTTCTAAGCGATAAATATGCAGGATTACCAAAATAAAGGGTACGTTTTATCATATACAAAGAGTGAAAGGTTAAGAATTATCAGGTTTTTACAAACTTAGCACCTTTCATCCTGCTTCTCATCTTGCTGGAAGGAGTAAATACAACCCTTTTCACTTCAATAGACTCCGCTCTTACATCTTGAGGATTAGATACATGTCTGTTACATTGAGCAGTCAACGAAAACGTACCAAAGCCTTCAAAGCAAACACTGTTGCCGTTCAACAACTCCTCTTCAATAGACACTAACAACATTTCAATAGTGGCTTTTGTTTCAATGGCATTAAATTTTCTGTTTCTGGCTACAGACAAAGCCATTTGTTCTGTATTTACAGTTTTAGAACGTACAACCTGCGGATAAAATCCCGTTTTCTTCTTACCTTCAGGATTAAGATTATCACCCCGCCGTATCATCTTGTATTTTATGCTCATAGCACCTTTGGTTTTATAGTTTTACTCTTGACATTTTATAGTATTGGTACTTAGGATTTAGTCTTTTTGTCTTTACGCTCTAATAATAGAATATATACCCTAAGCCTATTAACATATATACCCTACACATACTGGCATATACACCCTACACTTTGTATGTTATATATGCTACCATGAAATCATCGTTTGTATTTGGTTAATTTCAAGGTATGACTTGGTTAGTTTCAAGGTATCTGTGAGGTAATTGTTGGTTTGGAAATTGAGTTAATCATTAAAGAAGACTGTTTAAATTGTATGTCCGTTTATCTCAATAATATTTCCTAATCTATCTACTTTTATTGGAATGCAAATTTCTTTAATCTGAACACCATCTAAACTTGCGGTTTTTAAATCGAAACTGGTATCTATTTCTTTTGCCTTAATTGCTTTTGCAAAAGTATTTGGAGTAAAATAAATTGTTCCTCCGTTAAAATCATTAACATTATAAATCCTCTTTCTATCCAACTTCTCTTTATCAATTCCATTTTGTAACTCATCTTTTGTTGGCACATACACTAAATCATTTGGAGAAAGGATAAATAACAATTTATTTTCATTAATTTCAGGAGCAAAAGGCAAACCGTGTTTCTGTTTATCAATTACTTCGTTTAATGGAATAGTAACATAATTTCTGGAGATTTCGGTTTTATCTTCTGCTTTGTTGCAGGTTTCTTTTTGATAAACAGCAAAGA
>CAYVGO010000084.1:0-2713 GCA_964450725.1 uncultured Muribaculaceae bacterium | reverse complement strand
TATATAATCTTCGTCGAAAAATATATAAATCTCGTCGAAGATTATATAAACTTCGACGAGATTTATAAAAAACTACTTTTTGAAAAGGAAAATAATTACTGAACTATCAGAAAATAGTTCATTTAAAATCTAATTATTGCATTAGTGGACACTAATGATATTATTTTAATCATGATACCAAACCAAACAATATTTAGAATACGGTATTGGAAGTGCTATTGTAATTCCAATATTGAAGCCTTGATAGCCATGCCGATTCATTCTATTTTCAAAGAAAAAGCCAATCGTTGGTATTTTTTTTTCACTAAACATAGTATCATTTCCTGTACTCAAAAAACCACAAAATGATAGGTTTGATAAATTCCAATCAGAACGAATTCTAATTAAAAATTCATTGGTTCTAAATGAGTGCCCAAATTGTAATTGACAAATATCAAACAATCCAACTCCTCCAAATATTTTCCATCCCATTCCAAACTGGTAATTGACAGAAAAATTAGGAATTAGGACTACAGCATTAAAATCAACGGCATGTAAATAAGACTGATTAAGATTAGAAGCATAACCTGTTTGATATCCTAATGTAATATTGGAAAACAACGTAAAGATCTTTTCGTCATGTGTCGCAAATGTTATTTTAATAGATAATACAAATAAAATTACTAATAAATATTTTTTCATTTTGAGCGTTTAATTGTATAGGATTTTTCACTTTTATTGATTTTTTCAATAGAGTATTTGTAAGGTTCACCACTGTTTATCTTAGTTAAATATCCTTTTAGTAATTGTTCATCGTCATTGATTGTAACAAAAGTAAATTGAGATAAATTCTGTTGTTCTGCATTATGTCTCGCAATTTCAAAGGCAAATAAAACACTATAATCAGAGGTACTATTATAGTTTACAACGCGTGATATAACACTAATGGTACTTTCAAGATTGGCAGGTTGAATACCACTAAACTGAGAAGAACGTTGTTTTTGTAGAATAAACAAATCACAAAGTTTTCGAACATAGTAAAAATAAAGATGAAGACGACTACCAATTACATCAGGATGTGTTTGGGCACTATAGTTATCAAGTACATGACCTAAAAATGGTTTGTACATTTTCCATGTATTTTGAACAGCAGGGGTAATATTATTAAGTTCCTCTTGCAACAATGCCAGTAACCCACCTGCAATGTATTCATAAATTGGATTTTCTAATTTTTCTGCAAAGAATAAACCGATAAGAAAATGCTTCAATTCAGCATCATTTTTGGTGGTATAAAGGTCTAAATTATCAAATATCATAGAGTTTTCATCTAACTTTTTCACCACAACAACCGAATCTTTCATTGGAATAAAAACAGTATCTCCAGTCTTTTTTCTAACAATACCATTATCAGAAAGAGCTAAAAATTTTGTCAAACTGTTTTCTACGGCTTGATGATAATTTTTGAGTTCAACCGTTACTAATGGTGTTGCATCTTTGCCATCGGTATCTGTATGACCAAAGCAATCACCAAAACGATGCAATAAAAACATTTCATTTTCAGGTTCTGGGAATCCAGTTAAAATGGCATAAACCGTCAGTGCCAACTCTACTCCATGTGTTCTTCCCGTTAATGCGTGATAATTAATTTGACGACTATGCTCATCTTCTTTCCATGTTTTCAGCATTGATACAATTTTTTTAGGTAAAAAATTTGAACGCCAATCAATTTTTTGAATAAACATCCCATCATTTACATTACTATATTTTTTGACCACTCTGTTATCCGGCATTTCTGCAGCAATTCCTAACTCGTAAGCATCTTTAGGACTCATTCCCATTAAATTTGCAACCAACTGTACCGTATAAAGATGTCCATCGGTGGAATACATCCCCTCCTTATCCCTCTCAAAGACCTTCCACACTACTACCTTGCTGTGCAACAAATCCCACTGCTGTTTCTGCATCGCAATGCTATCGCTGTAATCCATCAAATTGTTGGTCGTTCCTTCTTTAATAGAGCCGTATTTTGCGTTGAAAGTGTGAGACATGGCCGCCAAGCCATGTCCGAGTTCGTGGGCAATGGTTCTTTCTACCACTCTGTTGTTATTCAAAAAGATATAACCAATCTGACTTTGTCGCGGCATAAAGCCCGCCATGTCATTACTTCCGGCACCGAAGTTCAACAGAAATAAATACAATGAATTTTTATCAAAGTTATCCCCGACTTTTTCTAAGTAAGCATTATTCATTGCCAACATCGCGGGAGTATATTCTTCCAACAATCCCGACTTTTCATTGACCATAAACTTGGTTTCGCCGTTGTAGTCAAAACTCTCTGCGAGTTTTACATTGAATTTCACATTGGCCACGCCGTAAGCCTTGTTCAAATACTTTTCTATCGAATTTTTATCAACAGGATTATGGGTTTCTCCAATCTTATTGACCGGTACTAAGGTCAGAGTGACCGACTTTTCGGGATAGGTCATTACCTCAAATCCCCCCAACACCAATATTTTATTGGGAACATTGAGCGAAGTCGAAATGTGATGCTCTGCTACCGCAAAATATCGCTGGCTGTTTCCAACGGCTGACGGCGACAAAGTCAGCGTAAATGCTTTGGTTGCTGCGTCATACTTTGAAGTAAGTACAACCCCTTCCGTCGTCATAAACTTGATTGTGGAAGCATCAATATTTTCAGGATTACTGACAAATTTCCCTGTAATTTTCAGATTCT
>CAYVGO010000083.1:0-2940 GCA_964450725.1 uncultured Muribaculaceae bacterium | reverse complement strand
CGTGTGATACGTTTCCATACAAACACTATCCTCTAAGAAAAATAGGGGCGACAGACCATATAGTGCTAAAAATGGAGCGTTTTCAAGTTATGGAAAATGAATTACCAAATTTGAAAATGATAACTGATACCTTTTGAGGAGATATAATTTCCTCATTAACGATAGGTGGAATGATGGGGTAACGCCCTGAAACGCCTCTATAATCCTACGACGTGCAATACGTTGTATTGCGTATATGTGCGAAACTCGTTGAAGTCGGCAGAGGGTTGTCCGTAACAGAGGCTGCAAAACCTGCTGTGGAAAGCTGTCCAGAGGTGGACAGTGCAACTTATATGCCGGTAGTCTAAAAAATGCCTATGGTTAGGATGTTGGCTAGATACCAACTGACATAATTCTGAATGTACGGGTCTATATCGTGATATAGTCGAAAGGCTATAGCCATCATTTGATGGTGTATGTGGGGTAAAGTAAAATTGTACGTTATGAAATTCCCTATAGTGTTACAGGCACTATCCCCGTGGTCTCCGAAAATGCGCTCTTTGCATTTTTGGAGTGGGTAGCATACAGGCTTATAGGAATGACCTAAGGGTATATGAATAGATAGGGGTATCGGAACGTAGTAAGGTCGATACGTCGCAACACGGCTAATACAAGCTAGACGGTGCAAGGAAAGTTGAAAGTGAATAGAAAATATTCATAAACTCATGAAATATGAGGAACCAATATCAATATAACTTGCTTTAATTGGCTGAATGTGGAGCCACAGTACCTGTGAAGCAGCACTAACAAGGCTGTGGAGGGATAGGCTCTAGTCATTAGCAAAGTCAAATTTTAAAATGTGATAATCAAAGGTTCGAGTATGACTAAGAAAGGCTATAGCCAACTTTGACGACTTCAAACAAACCGTTAAAACGTCAAAAACTCCGAAACAATGAGTATTACGATACACAAGCTACTTTTGATAGCTTGTATGAGCAAAGTCTTAAAGGTTATATTTTCAAAGACTTATTAAGTGTGGTTTGTTCTGATGAAAACATTATGCTTGGCTTTAGAAATTTACGCAAAAACAAAGGCAGTAAAACGCCTGGAGTGGATAAAAAGACAATTAAAGATGTATCGAAGTTGTCACAAGACGATATTATCAAAATTGTCAAAAGAAAATTAGAGTGGTATGTGCCGCAAGCTGTAAGGCGTGTAGAAATCCCCAAACCAAATGACCCAACAAAGAAACGCCCTCTTGGTATTCCAACAATTATGGATAGATTGATACAACAATGTATTATGCAAGTACTAGAGCCTATATGTGAAGCTAAATTTCACGATAGAAGCAATGGTTTTCGACCAAATCGTGGAGCAGAAAATTCACTAGCACAACTTGAAAAGCTTATACAAATATCAAACTTACATTTTGTTGTAGATATTGATATTAAGGGATTCTTTGATAACGTTAGTCATGGAAAGTTACTAAAACAAATGTGGGCTATTGGAATTAGGGAGAAAAAGTTACTTTCAATTATTTCTGCTATGCTAAAAGCCGAGGTTGCTGGCATTGGTTTTCCTGAAAAGGGAACACCACAAGGCGGTGTTATTTCGCCACTATTGTCAAATATCGTTCTTAATGAATTAGACTGGTGGATTTCAAGTCAGTGGGAAGAAATTCCTACTAGACATGAATTTTACGGAAAAATTCATAAGACAGGAACGAAAGACAAAAGTAAGAAATTTCGTGGTCTTAGGACAAAAAGATTAAAAGAGTGCTACATTGTTAGATACGCTGATGATTTTAAAATTGTGTGTAAAAAGCACAAAGACGCTGTGAAACTATTTGAAGCCGCTAAATTATGGCTAAGAGATAGATTAGGACTTGAAGTAAGTCCTGAAAAGTCTAAAATCATTAACCTTAAACAAAGTTATTCTGATTTTCTAGGTTTTAAGTTGAAAGTCCATAAAAAGGGCAAAAACAAGAAAACTAAAGAAATAAGGGATAAATGGGTTGTAGTATCACATGTTTCAGATAAAGCACTCTCAAAAATCAAGGAAACCGCCAAAGAACATATCAAAACGATACAGTTTGCCAAAAATAGTGAACATGAATACAAACGTATAAACCATTATAACAGCTATGTAATGGGTATTCATAATTACTATAAAATGGCAACCGCTGTAAATGCTGATTTTCAACCACTTGCGTATGATATAAAAACAAGTATAAAAATTAGGTTGCAAGAAAGGGTTAAGCGTAAATGTGCGAAACCCAAGGTAAGCAAATATTTAAAAGATAAGTATGGGAAAAGCAAAGAAATTCGTTATATAAACGGAAATTTGCTTGTGCCGATAGGCTATGTTTGCCATTCGCCGCCCATACATAAAAAGAAAGCTGTAAATAAATACACAACCGAAGGGCGCAAAGAAATCCACAAAGAGTTAGAAAGGGTGGATATTTCTATGATTCATTCACTAATGAGAAACCCTGTTGTCGGTCGAAGTTCCGAATACAACGACAATCGCATATCCTTGTATGTCGCCCAACTTGGAAAGTGTGCAATTACGGCTGAAATCCTTGAAATAGAAGATATTCATTGCCATCATAAAAAGCAAGTGCGTGATGGTGGTGGTGATGAATATTCAAACCTAATTATTGTCTCTGAAAGAATACACAGACTAATACACGCCACAGATTTTAACTTAATCGTGGAAATAATAAGCAAATATAACCTTAACAAACAACAAAAAGACAAGCTCAATAAATTACGTAAACTTGTTGGAAACGAAGCAATTGACGTAAATAAAGTTTTAAATTGAAATCGAAAATCACAATTTTAAATAATGACGTTGCAAAATGATGGGACGCCGTGTGAGGGGAAACTCTCATGCACGGTGTTAAGCGGGGGAAAATCTGGCGATGACATCAAAGGATTACCTATCGCAAAAAGATAGGCT
>CAYVGO010000082.1:0-3216 GCA_964450725.1 uncultured Muribaculaceae bacterium | reverse complement strand
GGTTAAATTATATCTGATGATGATAAAATCGGTGTAAAAAATTTTATTGTATTCAACAAAAAGATTACTTTTGTTCTGCTTCAGACGTACTAAGTACATATTATTTATCATAAAACTATTTTATCTTATGGTTACAAAAATTTTAACTATCAAAAGTATTGGACTAACAAAACTAAACAATGCGGAGTATCTTAATTTGATGACTCGTTTAGACGAAGAGATACTAAAAGCTGAAGTAACTAACATTGGTCTGACTCCTGAAGAAGCTCAGCGATTTAAAGAGTATGTAATCTCCTTCAGTGATGTATTTATTCAAAGTAAGGCTAACACAGATACAGGATTATTAAAAAACATTGACGGCTCTCGAGATAAGACATGGCAACATATTTTAGTATCTATACAAAATGCGGCTAAATCACCGATAACTGTAGAACAGCAAGCTTCTAAAATATTGAGCCCTTGTATTAAACCCTATCTCAATAAAACCAATATTGCCAATGAACAGGAAACTCAATTGATACGCGCATTTTTAGTCGATATGGAAAAGCCGCAAAATAAAGAACAGTTGATTGTTCTCAACCTTCAAGCAGCAATTAGCGAGTTAGGTCGTAGCAATGAAGAATATGCTCAACTTTCAGGAAAACGTGCTTTAGACCAACTTGACAAATTACCCAATAGCAAAACACTGAGAAAAAATCTTGATGAACAATATAATTACATTACTCAAAAAGCATATGCCGTAAACATGACTACTCCTAATGAAAAGTCAACAGCCTTTATCACCAATATGAATATTTTTATCGATGAGGTGAATGCTGCCTACAACCGACGTGTGGCTCACGGAGAGAAAAAAGCAGAGGGAGATACCGCTGTAGAAGAGTAAATTACAGATAAAATATTCAGTAAGTAATTTTCAATGAAATCGCTATTTGTCATTCCACAAATAGCGATTTTCGATATTAAAATCAGCCAATGCCAGCCATCGTTCGACTTGCCTATCTACCATTTCTTGCAGTGTAGAAGGATGGTGATAAAATGAAGGTACAGGCGGAGCAATTATCCCGCCGGCATCTGTAACAGAGAGCATATTTTGTAAATGAATACGTTGGTAGGGAGTTTCTCTTACGCCAAGTATCAATTTTCTACGCTCTTTTAACATCACATCAGCCGCTCTGGCAATGAGGTCAATAGATAGCCCGCCGGCAATTTTGGCAAGAGTAGCCATAGAACAAGGAACAATAAATAAGGTGTCAAAAGTTGATGAACCCGAAGCAAAGGGAGCATTAAAATTGTTATTGTCAAAAATTTGCAGTCGAACAGAGTATTGACCGGTCAATAAATCATTCAAACTGTTATTTCCCGGTTCCTGCTCATCAATAGATTTTGCCTGTTCAGAAAAAACAAGAGCAACGCAGTCAATTTGCTGTTCTAATGAGAGTGCCTTTAGAATGAGAGTTCTGGCATATATAATACCGCTTGCACCCGTAATCCCGATAATAATTTTTCGCTTCATAAATAGTAAATATTGCCTGACATTTAGTAATTTTACGGCTCAAATTATTATAAATAAATTATTATGACACCTTCTTTTTATTACCAAAAGCCTTTTCCGATGGGCAAAGATAACACAAAATATCGACTGTTAACCAAAGATTATGTATCTGTAGTACAGTGTAATGGCAAAGAGATTTTGCAGGTCTCTCCCGAAGGTTTAACTCTTTTGGCTAAAACGGCAATGCACGACGTATCTTTCTTTTTACGTCCCGAACATCAAAAGCAATTGGCCAAGATTTTGACTGATAAAGAAGCAAGTGCCAACGATAGAGCCGTAGCATTGGCAATGTTGATGAATGCGGCAGTGTCTGCCAACGAACAACTTCCGTTTTGTCAAGATACGGGAACGGCAAACGTTTATGCCCATAAAGGAGAATGTGTTATGACGGGCAGCGATGACCATGAGGCTATTTCTAAAGGAATTTATGAAACTTATACCCAAGATAATTTACGTTATTCGCAAACCATACCTCTGACAATGTACGACGAAAAAAATTCGGGTACAAACTTACCGGCACAGATAGATATTATGGCTACACAAGGTAGCGAGTATTCATTTTTATTTGTAGCCAAAGGCGGAGGGTCTGCCAATAAAAGTTATCTCTACCAAGAAACCAAAGCATTACTTAATCCGCAAACGTTAGAGAAATTTTTGACTGAAAAGATGAGTTCTTTAGGTACAGCAGCATGTCCTCCCTATCACATTGCCATTGTGATTGGTGGAACTTCTGCCGAAATGTGTTTGAAAACGGCCAAATTAGCCTCTACTCATTATTATGATGCTTTACCGACAGAAGGAAATGAACACGGACAAGCATTCAGAGATATTGAGTTAGAGAAAAAGATGACTTTAGCGGCTTATAATTTGGGTATCGGCGCACAATTCGGAGGAAAATATTTTGCTCATGATGTTCGCGTCATTCGATTACCAAGACATGGAGCATCATGTCCCGTAGCACTTGCTGTTTCATGCTCTGCCGATAGAAATGTGAAGGCGAAAATTAACAAAGAAGGGATTTGGATTGAAGAATTAGAACGTAATCCTCAACAATATATTCCTGCGGCTTATCAAGGAAAAACAGGACATGAGCATGGCGTGAAATTAAACCTTAATCGTCCGATGAATGAGATATTAAAAGAGTTATCTCAATATCCGGTGTCAACATTTTTACTATTGTCGGGTACTATTATCGTAGGACGTGATATTGCTCATGCCAAGTTTAAAGAGTTAATCGATTCCGGTAAAGGATTACCTGAATACTTGAAAAATCACCCGATTTATTACGCCGGACCTGCCAAAACTCCGCAAGGAATGCCCAGCGGTTCTTTTGGTCCTACTACCGCCGGTCGCATGGACTCCTATGTAGATTTACTACAGAGTTTGGGTGGCAGTAAAATTATGATTGCTAAAGGAAATCGCAGTAAACAAGTTACAGACGCTTGCAAAAAGCATGGCGGATTTTATTTGGGAAGTATCGGCGGGCCTGCAGCTATATTAGCACAAGACAGTATTAAGAAGGTAGAGATGTTGGAATTTCAGGAGTTAGGAATGGAAGCGGTATGGAAAATCGAAGTAGAGAATTTCCCCGCCTTCATTTTAGTCGATGACAAAGGAAATGACTTCTTCCAACAAATAAAACCGTTGAATTGTACGTTGTGTGA
>CAYVGO010000081.1:0-4816 GCA_964450725.1 uncultured Muribaculaceae bacterium | reverse complement strand
TACGTCAAAAATCCCAACAAGATACCGGCTGCCACAGCACTGCCAATAACTCCGGAAACATTAGGAGCCATAGCGTGCATCAAAAGGTGATTTTTAGGATCATAATGTAAACCTAAGTGTTGAGAAATTCTTGCGGAGTCCGGTACGGCAGAAACTCCGGCATTACCGATTAAAGGATTGATTTTTTTATCTCCCTTTAAAAACAGATTAAAAAACTTGACAAACAATACTCCTGCTGCAGTGGCAATAACAAATGAACATGCTCCCAACAAAAAGATTTTAATAGAATTCATGGTTAAGAAGTTGGTAGCTTGTGTTGATGCTCCTACGGTTAATCCTAACATAATGGTAATGACATCAATCAATGGCCCTCTTGCAGTTTCTGCTAATCGTCGAGTAACACCACTCTCTTTCAGTAAGTTTCCGAAAAACAACATACCTAACAATGCCAATCCCGAAGGTACGATAAAAGTAGTAAGAAATAAGGCAATGATAGGAAATAATATTTTTTCTGTTTGAGAAACTACACGCGGAGGCTTCATTCTGATTAGACGCTCTTTACGTGTTGTCAATAACTTCATTATCGGCGGTTGTATTACAGGTACTAACGCCATGTATGAATACGCTGAAATGGCAATAGCACCGACCAAATGAGGAGCTAACTTTGAAGATAAAAAGATGGCTGTCGGACCATCAGCACCGCCAATAATTCCGATAGCGGCAGCCTGGTTGGGTTCAAATCCTAACTGTAAAGCAATACCATAAGCCGCAAAGATTCCGAATTGCGCAGCAGCTCCAATCAACATTAATCTTGGGTTTGAAATAAGTGCAGAGAAATCAGTCATAGCTCCAATACCCAAAAATATTAACGGCGGATACCAGCCTTGCGCCACCCCGCCATAAAGAATATTAAGTACTGACCCTTCTTCATAAATACCGACTTGCAGCCCTTCTACAAAAGGAATATTTCCTAATAAAATACCAAAACCGATAGGAATAAGTAACAAAGGTTCAAAACCTTTAATAATGGCAAGACCAATAAAGAATAATCCTACCAAAAGCATGAGTCCGTGTCCCCAAGTAAAATTGGAGAACGCGGTGTAATTAAGAAATTCCTTAAGATTATTAAGTAAGAATGTTATTGTTTCCATAGTACCTTGCTTATCCGATAGTCATAATTACTGCACCTTCCAATACCGTATCTCCTTTACTCACTTTAATGGAGGCAACTTTCCCTGCCTTGTCAGCATTAATGTCGTTTTCCATTTTCATGGCTTCCAATACGGCAACTTTTTGTCCCACTTTTACCTCATCTCCCACTTTTACACAAATATCCAAAATTGCTCCCGGCAGTGGAGAAACTATTGCTGTTACATCATGTGAGGGTGCAGGTTTAGCGACCGTTTCATGCGTTTGTACAGGTTTAGTGATGGGTTTTACCATCAGAGGTTTGAGTTTTGATTCTACTTCCACTTTGTAGGGAGTACCGTTCACTTCTACTTCAAGAATTCCGGGTGTATCTTCATCTACAGCAACATTATATGTATTTCCGTTTATATTAATTTTATATTCCTTCATGACTTTTTTTGATTTTATTTAACAAATTGCAATTATGTAATTTAATTTAGGACTTTGGATCTTTACGTAATCCGTAAATCTTAGAACTCCAAGGGGAGTAAGTACGTGCCACCTTGTCAATGGTCAAGATAGCTTCTTCAATATCATGAATATCTTGATGATAAGCATGTACTGCTGCTGTGATGACTGCCAATACTTCTCCTGACTCTCCGGCAAATACCGAACTGTCAACATCTGCTTTGTCTTTACCGCTAATCTTCAGTGCTCTTTTTTGTCTTAAGGCAACCGCTTGTTTACCGATAGTGCGAAACACAAGATAGAGTACAATCAATGCAATAAAAACTACTCCCATTGCAGTAAGAGTCATCACTATTCCATAAGGATCGCTGGTAGCAAATTTATCAACGGAAGGATTACCTTCTATAATTTTATTGTTACTGCTGGGAGTAATACGCTCTAAGATAGCTATCGTATTCTTGTCTCCGTCTTGCAGTAACCCAAAACTTAAATCTTCCGGTAAATTATCAGGTAACGGCATTTCATCAATAAGGTCTTTTCCGTTAGAATTATATAACGCTATATAATTACTTGCCTGAAGCGTAAAGTTTGTATGAAATGTTCCATGTGTAGCGACGCTATCTAAGAAAAAAAGAACATGCTGACGAGGTTTGATTTTTGTATTAATATCACCTTTCGGCACCATGTACATTTTAGGTATTGCAGGATTATTAGTAAGATAACATCCGGCTATATCTACTGTTGCATAAGAAGTATTAAAGATTTCAACCCACGCACTTCTTTTTCCGTAACTGTCTTGATAACCATTTACATTATACTTTACAATTTCATTAATACGTAATGATGTAGCATTTTGTGCATAGACTAATGTTGTCAAGAATAAAACGACATTAATCAAAAAAATTTTTTTTATCATAGCGTCAATATTATAAAGGTACATTTCCATGCTTTTTAGCAGGATTTGCTAATTTTTTGGTCGATAACTGCTGCAATGCTCTAATAATTCTGAAGCGTGTATTGCGAGGCTCTATAACATCGTCAATATAGCCATATTGTGCAGCATTATAAGGATTAGCAAACTTGTCGCGGTACTCTTGTACTTTTTCCTGGAACAACTCTTCCTGATCGTCAGTTTCTGCTAATTGTTTATGATATAACACTTCAATAGCTCCCTCTGCACCCATAACGGCAATCTCTGCGTTAGGCCAAGAGTAATTAATATCTCCCCTTAAGTGTTTACTACTCATAACGCAGTATGCTCCTCCGTAAGATTTACGTAAAATAACTGTTACTTTAGGCACTGTGGCTTCACCGTAAGCATATAACAATTTAGCACCATGTAAAATAACACCTCCGTATTCTTGTCCTGTGCCGGGTAAAAATCCGGGTACGTCCACCAATGTAACCAAAGGAATGTTGAAAGCATCACAAAAACGTACAAAGCGAGCAGCTTTACGCGAAGAGTTACTGTCTAATACCCCTGCCATTACTTTAGGTTGATTGGCTACAAGTCCTACAGACATACCATTAAAGCGTGCAAAACCGACAATAATATTGGGTGCATAATCTTTATGTACTTCTAAAAACTCACCGTTATCTACAATTAAGCCGATTACATGAAGCACGTCGTAAGATTTATTGGCTTCTTGCGGAATAATTTCATTCAATACATCTTCACGGCGGTCAATAGGGTCTGCACATACATGTATTGGAGGATCTTCCATGTTATTTTGTGGCAAGAAACTTAGTAACTTTCTGATGGTCAATAAAGCATCTTCTTCTTTTTCCATAGCAAAGTGAACCACTCCGGATTTTGAAGCATGTACTTGTGCACCGCCAAGTTGTTCGTGAGTAACATCTTCTCCCGTAACAGATTTTACAACCTTTGGACCTGTCAAATACATGTAACTGGTTTGCTTAATCATCAGGTTAAAGTCTGTCAATGCGGGCGAATACACAGCACCTCCGGCACAAGGGCCAAAGATTCCCGATATTTGAGGAATAACTCCCGAAGCCATAATGTTTCGTTGAAAAATCTCGGCATATCCGGCAAGTGCATTAACACCTTCTTGAATACGTGCCCCTCCGGAATCATTAATACCTACAATCGGAGCACCCATTTTCATGGCTTGATCCATCAATTTACAGATTTTTATTGCCATAGTCTCACTTAATGCTCCGCCGAATACGGTAGCATCTTGAGCAAAAACATAAACCAATCGGCCGTCAATAGTACCGTATCCTGTTACTACACCGTCGCCTAAAAATTGTGTTTTGTCAATACCAAAGTTTGTACAACGATGTTTGACAAACATGTCAAACTCTTCAAAAGAACCTTCGTCTAACAACATATTAATACGTTCTCTTGCCGTGTAACGTCCTTTTGCATGTTGTGATTCTATCCGTTTCTCACCTCCCCCCAACCTTGCCTTGTCTCGTAATTCAACCAATTGTTGAATGCTGTTTTTATTTGTAGTCATAATCTAAAGCAGAATATTTATAAGTGTAAATAATGATGTATAATATCTATTTAGGATTTTCACATAATTCTAAAAGTACTCCTTTGGTAGATTTGGGATGAAGAAATCCGATATTTAATCCTTCTGCCCCTTTGCGACCTTGCTTATCTATTAACTGTACGCCTTTTTCCTCAACTTCTAAGAGAGCATTGTTGAGCCCATCACTAACGGCATAAGCAATATGATGAACGCCCTCCCCCTTTTTTTCGATAGACTTCGCTACAGGGCCGTCGGGCGATGTGCTTTCAAGGAGTTCGATTTTTGTAGCACCTACCTGAAAAAAGGCAGTACGTACTTTTTGGTCAGCCACTTCTTCAATGGCATAACACTTTAATCCTAAAATATTTTCATAAAAAGGAATTGATTCTTCCAAACTTTTGACAGCAATGCCAATGTGTTCAATATGAGTAATGTTCATAAGATAATAATTTTAAATACAGTTTATGGATTGATTATAGCCACAAAAGTACGCCAAATTTTCATTAACCAATTTACATTTTGGATTATTTTAGAATTTTAAGACAAATTCGTAAATATTATATTCAAAAACATGAAAGTAAAAGTTTCCTTAAGTACTTGAAGTGAATTGGCTGTGTGTTTTTATAGAAAATTCAATCACATCGTGCAGTTTCTGTCATTGATAATATTTATCAATGTACTGTTAAACACCATCATTCATCTTGACCAATAATTAGATTTTA
>CAYVGO010000080.1:0-4946 GCA_964450725.1 uncultured Muribaculaceae bacterium | reverse complement strand
TTGCAGTAATCCTGCAAATGCTAAAAGTTATTTAATCAAAATTACGCATTAGAAAAAGGGTACATAAATTAACAGGCTACAAAGTAGAGACCTTGCGTGCAACGTCTAATCGACGAAACTGTTTCCGGTAACTAATTTTGTTTGAATATAATTTGCTAATGCGTAATTTAGATTTAAGAGATGTCAATGGGCTTTATTGGTATCCTAATGTTGGAGTCAATTGTTTATTTCTGTCAAGCTGAGTTTGAGAAATAGGCAGATACCGATGATGTGGTTTAAAGACTCTTGTTTCAATTACAGGTTTCTCAACTGTAGATACAGATGCTCGTTTTTTAGGATCGTTTTCAGTGTAATCAATGGTTCCGGTAATACGTGTAAGAGTCTCATTCAATACAGTTTCTGCTACCATTTTTCCACTATTATCTTTCCACCGCACAATATCGGCACGGCGTAATCCCTCTCCTGCTAATTCTATACATCGCTCACGACGAACCAATTCTCTCAATTTGTCTTGAGTACTATATATTTCTCTATTGACTGCAGTATGTCCAACTCTGTTTCTGATTTCATCTAATGCGTCTATGGCGCCTGATAAATCCTGATTTAATTCAACTTTAGCTTCTGCAATCGTTAATAACACTTCAGCGTAACGAAATAGAATTGGACAAGTGCTTGTATTCCATTCATCATTATACTGTGAAGTTGGATAAGTATATTTTAACCAGATTAATCCTGTTTTTGATGCATTATCTGCACCTGTAGGAAAGTCAGGATTATCTTTACCCTCAATAGTTTTATCTAACGTGTTGAATATTCTTGTTTTTTCTTTGAATGTCCAGTCTATGCCGGGATAAGCAATCGTCATCTCCATACGTGGTTCCCTGTTGTCAAACGGATGTACTGGATTATATATTGAACCTGCCTCATCTTTGGTTTTACCGTCATTCATTTCATACATGTCCACCAAGTTCTGAGTAGGAACAATAGATGACCATCCTCCATCTCCATTATTATACATAGCGCCAATCAGCCAAAACCCTGCAATGTTTTCTACATATTGTGTAGCATAAATAATTTCTTTTGACGTTTTTCCTTTTAATGTAAACAGTTCTGAATAATCGTGATGTAATTCATAGATGCCTAAAGTTTTAATTGCTTCTGCTGCATCTAATGCCAATTGATAGTCGCCCCAGTATAGAGCAGCACGCATTTTTATAGCTAATGCAGTGCCTTGCGCAATGCGCCCTGTCGCAGATGGAGATTTTTTTAAGTCAGGAATGGCGGCATCTAATTCATCATAAATATACTTTTTTACTTCTGCTTCCGAATCACGTGGTATTTGTGCTTCTTCTGCGGTTTCATATAATTCTTTTGTGATGGGTACACCACCATACCAAAAATTCATTAGAAAATAGCGATATGCACGTATGGTTCTGACTTGTGCAAATAAATCTTTTTTATCCACGGCACTCTGAAAAGTAATTTCTTTCGCTTTATCCAAAAAAGTATTACAACGTCGAATGGTAGTATAACTAAAATACCCATTTCCCGTACTTGCAGTTGAAAGTGTTCCATTTCCAATAGATTGATACCCTTCGTGAGGATGGAAATTATATCCTATATCAGAAGTACAATCCCAATAAAGTATATTATAACCATCAGACCAGCCATTATAGCAAGCCGTAACAAAATCGTTTGCATCTTTTTCTGTTTGCCAAAAAGTAGCAGGTGAAAGTTGGTCATAAGGAGCAGTATCTAAAAAATCACTGCAAGAAGTGATAGATACAAGTATTGATATGATTAAAATGGTTATATTATTTTTCATATTTTTCTGTATTTAAAATGTGAGATTAATACCAAAAGAGTGAGTAGTAACGATGGGATAGTGCGACCCTCTTCCGCTGGGAGATTCGGGGTCAATATTTACAGGTAGGTTATCTACTTTAAATAAGTTTTCGCCGGAGTAATAAATACGAGCACGTGAAATACTTATTTTTTTAGTCCAGACAGAGGGAAATGTATAGCCTATCTGAATATTTTTTAACCGTAAATAGTTCGTTGTAAATACCCAAAATGTAGATGGAGTATCCGGGTTACTGGGAGATACTCTACTTTCTGCAATGTAAGGGAATTTACCATTCGGATTATCCGGAGACCAGGCATCAAGCCATGCCGTTGAAGGGTGGTCGCTGTCTCCTCCGAACAGACCGAAAACTTCTGCATTAAAATAACGAGAAACTCCTACGGCTCCTTGAAAAAACAATGAAACATCTATATTTTTCCAGCCTCCGGATAAGTTTAAGCCATAAGTAAAGTTGGGCTGCTCTGTATAACTGATGTCTTTATCTGCCGCAGTGAGTTTCCCATCTTGATTGACATCTTTATATCGAATATCTCCGGCTTTAAAAGCTTTACCAAATGGATTTCCGTATTTTTCGGTATAATCATCAGCTTCTTGTTGAGACTTAAATAATCCATCGGCTACATAGATGTAGAACGATCGGTACGGAGCACCTACTCGGTTGATGTAATTACCATCAATCGTCTCTTTTACTCCGCCGTAATTAAGGATTTTGTTACGATTTAAAAATATATTTCCATTGGCTCCAAAATTCCAATCATTCCATCTTTTTTGATAACCTACAGAAACTTCAATTCCTCTATTGACCATTGAGCCAACATTATCTAAATATTCCCCTAATCCGAATGTTGCAGGAGAAAGAACTCTCATAATAATATCCGTTGTTTTTCTGTCATAGTAATCAAAAGTAACCGTTAATCCATTGAACATACTGAGATCTAATCCAACACCCCAAGTTGTAGATTTTTCCCAGCCAATATTTGACACTTTATGATAAGTAGGAGCAATACCAGTACTTACATTCCCATCAAAAGGATAATTTGTTCCTACGCCATAAGTGGGTATCCATGGGTAATAGTCGGTAGCACCATCTCTGTCTAAAATATCTTGATTTCCCAATTGTCCCCAAGAACCGCGTATTTTTAATGTTTGTAACCAATTTTTTGTTCCTTCCATGAAAGTTTCCTCCGATATTCTCCAACCTGCCGAAACAGACGGAAAATACCCCCAACGGTTTTCAGGACTAAAACGTGAAGAACCGTCGGCACGTAAATTTGCTTCAAATAAATATTTACCCATAAAATCATAATTCACTCGACCAAAATATGATAACATTGCCAACTCTCTACCATAACCGGTGTTTTTCATGGTAGAGGCACTTCCTGCATTCATATCAGTTAAATTATTATTGGGGAAATTTGACCGAAAGGCTGTTTTTTCTTTATAGTTATATTTTTCGCTACGCGCTCCTAACAATACTTTGAAATTGTGATTGTTGATACTCTTGTCATAGTTTAGTAATGCGTCAAAATTTGTCCGGTCCCATTGATAGGTTGATTCTGTTAATTGATTGGGGCCATGATATTTATTGGGATTATATTGTATATCTTTTACAAATTGTTTGTAATCTTGAAAATTACTTGAATAGGCTCCTTGCAATGTCAACTTTAATCCTTCTATAATATTATAATCTACAGCAACAATCCCTGAAAAATTTTGATTCTTTCTATCTACAGTTTGTTTTAAATCAAGCCATGCTATAGGGTTGCCATCTCCAATAGTTCCATAGGTTTTGTCTTGATATTGATTAACTATCCAAGGTGCAATGCGATTAAGTTGTCTGATAATTTGATCTGAACTTCCGGGAGCATAACTGGAGTTAGCATCTTGGTAGAAATTATTGATGTAAGCCAAATTAGTACGAACAGAGAAATATTTTGATAATGTTATGTCTAAATTAGTCCGTGCGTTAAATTGCTCTCTTCCTGAGTTCGGCAAAATACCTTTTTGCCCTAAATACCCTAAAGATGTTGAATATTTTAAATGCGCTGTCCCACCCGAAATACTGGCATTGTGCTGGTGCAGTAAACCACTTCCCGTGTAGGCTAATTTGTTCCAGTTAGTATTAGGATATTTATAAGGCTCAGAACCGTCTTTGAATTTTTCAATTTCGGAATCCGTGAATCTCGGAGATTTATCACTATTGGCTAATGCTACATTGTAATACTTTGCATAGTCAGCAGAATTCATTCTCTCTACAAATCCTGTTGCTCTTTGCCACCCAGCATTTCCACTGTAAGTTACTATTGGTCTTCCTCCCTTACCTCTTTTTGTAGTAATAAGAATTACTCCATTTGAAGCCTTGGAGCCATAAATAGCAGCCGATGCAGCATCTTTTAAGATAGAAATACTTTCAATGTCATTAGGATCAATTTGGTTCATTGACCCAGACTCTATTCCATCAATCAGAATATAAGGATTAGAAGAATTATAGGTTCCCACGCCTCTAATACGAATAGTTCCGCCATCTTGTCCCGGACGACCTTGTCCAGAAGTAATGGTTACACCCGGTATAACACCCTGTATTCCGGCACTTATAGACGTAATCGGTCGATCAATTAATTCTTTACTTGAAACAGATGCGACAGAACCTGTAAGGTTAATTTTAGATTGTTTTCCAAATCCCACCACCACCACATCATCAATTTGCTGTGCCCCTTCCTCCATCACCACAGCCATGTTGTTTTCTGCCTGTAGTTCAACATCGGCATAGCCGATAGATGAAAATCTTAACATCGTTCCCGGATCAACGTTAATATTAAAAATACCATTAATGTCCGTAACTACTCCTTTTGTAGTTCCTTTTTGGATAACGGAAGCGCCGATTACCGGTTCTCCGTTAGTATCTTTAACCGTACCGGAAATTTGGGCTAAAGAGACTGTAATAGAGGCTAAAAAAGCCGTCAGTGTTAAAGAACACCTTTGAATTAAACACTTTTTGTGCTTCATAAAATAATAAATTAAAGTAAAACATGAATAGACATTATATTTTGAATGTTTACATCAAAATATTGACAAAGATATA
>CAYVGO010000079.1:0-5461 GCA_964450725.1 uncultured Muribaculaceae bacterium | reverse complement strand
AAAAAATATGTTCGGCGACCCTCCGCCGGGATATTTTCAGAAAAAAATATGTTCGGCGACCTTCTTTCGGAGAATTTTTAGAATAAATATCCACCTCATCGTCGATACAGGTTTGTTTTTACTCATATTTTATCAATAATTATTATTACAGAATATTTTCAAAACGCGTTGATGTCATTTGCGAATAAACTAAGATTATTATAGTTAGAGAAACTGTTGTTATGAGAATATCTTTTGATTCTAAGACCGTAGTATTAATATAATTCTATAGTTGCGATTCTTCAGATTCCACAATTTCAGACTATAAGAAAACACCCTCAATCGTTACATCTAAGTAAAGATTGAGGGTGTTTACACCTTACATTGAAAATATTATTGCTTGTTTAGTAACTCCATAACGGTGTTTACAGAATGAACAATAGGTGTTCCGGGGCCAAATATGGCATCTGCACCGGCTTTGTATAAAAAGTCGTAATCTTGTGCCGGAATTACTCCTCCTACAATGACTAAAATATCTTCTCTGTTAAGTCTTTTGAGTTCGTCAATCACTTGTGGTACCAAAGTTTTATGTCCTGCCGCCAATGATGATATGGCAATAATGTGTACATCATTTTCTACAGCTTGTTTTGTAGCTTCTTGTGGAGTTTGGAATAAAGGCCCCATATCAACATCAAATCCCAAATCTGCAAACCCTGTAGCCACCACTTTAGCCCCTCTGTCATGCCCGTCTTGTCCTAATTTGGCTATCATAATCCTTGGCTGACGTCCTGCTTTTTTAGCGTAATCAGTAACTTTTTGTTTTGCCTCTTTGTAGGAAGATGAATCTCCTGCTTCTGCCGAATAAACTCCTGAATTCATATGTATTATTGCTTTATAACGTCCTGCATGTTTTTCACAAGCGTCGCTGATTTCACCTAAAGTAGCACGGTGCTTTGCCGCTTCAATCGCCAAAGCCAACAGATTTCCGCTCTTTGTTTCGGCAGCTTTACTAATAGCATTTAAGGCATCTTTTACGGCTTGCTCATTACGTCCCGCTTTCAAGGCATTTAATCGCTCTATTTGTGATAGTCTTACTTTGGTATTATCTACATCTAAGATATCTATCGGTTCCTCTTTTTCTAATCTATATTTATTGAGTCCGACGATTACTTCTTTTCCCGAATCTATTCGTGCTTGCTTTCTGGCGGCTGCTTCTTCAATTCTCAATTTCGGTAATCCGGTTTCAATTGCTTTTGCCATACCTCCAAGGCCTTCGACTTCCTGAATTAAATCCCAAGCATTGTGGGCTAATTGGTGAGTTAAACTTTCTACATAATAGGAGCCTGCCCAAGGGTCAACACATTTACAAATACCGGTTTCGAGTTGGAGGTAAAGTTGGGTATTTCTGGCAATACGGGCAGAAAAATCTGTCGGTAGTGCAATCGCTTCGTCTAAAGCATTGGTGTGTAAAGATTGTGTATGTCCTAAGGCTGCAGACATTGCTTCAATACAAGTACGGGCAACATTGTTGAATGGATCTTGTTCTGTCAAAGACCAACCCGAAGTTTGCGTATGGGTACGCAAAGCCATAGATTTTGGATTCTTAGGATTAAATTGTTTGACAATCTTGGCCCACAACATTCTTGCAGCTCTCATTTTGGCAATTTCCATAAAGTGATTCATTCCTGCCGCCCAGAAGAATGAAAGTCTCGGAGCAAAAGCATCAACATCTAATCCTGCTTTTTGTCCGGTTCTTAAGTATTCTAATCCATCGGCCAATGTATATGCCATTTCAATGTCATTGGTAGCACCGGCTTCTTGCATGTGGTAGCCCGATATTGAAATTGAATTGAACTTAGGCATATTCTGTGCAGTATAAGCAAAAATATCGCCGATAATACGCATGGAAAATTCCGGAGGATAAATGTAGGTGTTACGTACCATAAATTCCTTAAGAATGTCATTTTGTATTGTTCCGCTCAATTGTTCTAAGGTACATCCTTGTTCTAAACCTGCAACAATATAAAATGCCAAAACGGGTAATACTGCACCATTCATGGTCATGGAGACAGACATTTTGTCTAAAGGAATATTATCAAAGAGTACTTTCATATCTTCAACACTACAAATACTTACTCCCGCTTTTCCCACATCACCTACTACTCTTGGGTGGTCAGCATCATATCCTCTGTGTGTTGCTAAGTCAAATGCTACAGACAATCCTTTTTGACCTGCCGCAAGATTTCTACGATAAAAGGCATTACTTTCTTGTGCTGTAGAGAATCCGGCATATTGCCGAACAGTCCAAGGACTCATAACATACATTGTACTGTAAGGTCCTCTCAAATAAGGAGGAAGCCCTGCGGCGTACTGCAGATGTTCCATGTTTTCCAAATCTTTGGCAGTATAAAGATTCTTTACTGCTATTTTTTCTGCCGTCAACCAAGTATTTTCGGCTTGTTTGTCAACAGTACAACTATTGGCTGTACCTGTATTAAATTGTAATTGGTCAAATGTTTTTCTCATAATCAATATAATGTAAAATGTAGAATGTAAAATGAAAAAGTCTCGGCAAAATTATATTAAGGTTTTGGAACACGATAAAATTAGTGCCGAAATATTATTGCATATATGTAACTTACGGATGATATGTAAAGTCTCTTTTTGTTATTCTTCCTAACTCCTTGTTGTCTAAATCACTATAATTCCATTGTTTTTTTTCAATCCAATTGCCATGTGTGTCATATGTATATTCTTCTAATGCTACCGGATTTCCTACAGCATCTTGTTGTGTCCTACCGGTTTTTTGCTCTACTTTCTCTTCTACACTTTCCAAATTTCCGGCTTTATTGTAAGTATATTGAATTACCTTAAAAGAAGTGACATCTTCTATCGTTAAACCATATTCAACGACTGTAATCTTATCAATTTTCCGATTGACGTAAAGAGTGTCAATCGATTTGTCAATTCGGCTCCAATCATCTTTATAAGTCAATAGACTTTTTTTTGTTAAAAGAGTATCGTTGATATATTCACAGCGAATTTCTTCTTTCGTTTTCTTAAGGTTACCTTCATAATCCTCGAATATAATACTCTCAAAGTTTCCGAATGTATTATATTTATAACTTACGTTAGAAGTATAATCAAGATTGCTGTTGGTAGTATTGCTTTTCTTAACGTTTAATGTAACAATACGGTTCTCTGTAATGGTCATTGTTGTGTCTATAGTTTCAGAATTTTGTTTAAGCCGTGAACCAATTAATCTACCCTCAGTGTCAAATGTGTATTTATTTTCATAGGTAACCAGCCCTGTCAGAGTTATTGTTTCTGCCATTGTTGCAACTTTTCCTTTTAGTTGAAAACGGGTTGCGGCTGTATTTTTAGTGCGGTACATCCATCGTTCGGCATCAGACATTTTAGCAAATTTGGCTTCTATTTGAGTCCGTAGTTCTTCAGGGGAAAGAATTTTAGGTTCCTCTTTTTTCTTACAAGCTGAAAGGAGAAATAATCCAAGAATAATCAACTTGAACACAACAAATATTAGATTTTTATTCATGGTAAGTGGTCTTGTAACGACGAATTTTATACATTGGACCCTCGCTGACATCATTGCTATAAACCCACATTTCAGTCCAATTTCCATTGCTATCATAATTTTTATATTCCGTTTTCTTTTGTGGGGTTAACTCTTTAGTGCTCGGTAAGATAGAAAGTTGATTAACCCGTAAAGGATTTGTGACAGACTCTTCGGTTATATCATCAATAATAACTTTTATAAGTTGATTTTTGTTATCATACACAAACTCTATGCGAGTAATCTTGATAGTGTCATTAGGAGTAGTACCGTATTGATATTCTACTAAATAACTTTTTTCCGGATAACCTTTGACATTAAATGTAGTATCTATAGATTGGAAATATTCTGTATTGTTATAATTATCCTCGGATGGTTTAAATGTAATCCATCTTTTATTAATTAAATTGTTTTTTTCATCGTAAGTGTAGATTACGTCTTCTCGACTATAAGGCTTTGTCTCATTTTTATCCATTTTCAAGGTTGTAATTCTTTGAAAATTTCCGGAAGGGAAGTATTCAAACTTTTTTGTACTCGTAATATTTCCATAATCTATGGAGTTTCGAATTTCCTTGATAGTATCACCTACCAATATGACAAGGCTATCTTTGAATACCTTTGTTCCATCATTCACATTTTCGAAATGCTGAAATTTCATAATTCGACCTTCCCGGTCAAATTCATAATGTTTTTCCCATGTAGATATTTCTGTTGCATCAGAGTTCCAACCTCCCGAAGGACGATTAATTTGTTTTTCATCTAAACTCTTAATTTTGCCTTTAATGCCATAAACTAAAGAGGCCTGATCTTTTCCTTTATATCGTAACTTTTGCCAATCCGGCAAAGAGCGGTAATATTCTTCTTGTTGTTTAATGATGTCATCTAAAGAAAGTTCTTCTACCGTTTTTTTCTTACAAGTCAATAAGAAAAAAGGCACAAACAATAGAAATAACAGTGGTATTTTTTTCATACATGAATCAATTATTGTAATAAAATTGCCTATAATACTTCTAACTTTACACGCAATAATTATAAACCGAGAGCGACAAAATTACATGTTTTTTTTTAATACGCCAACATTAATACAAATCAATGTCATTTAGTGAATATATATTATTTTCATCTAAATGATATTTGATTTTATGTTTTACATCTTTAGATTATTGGTAATTTTTTGAATAAGTCATTACCTCAAATCCCCCCAACACCAATATTTTATTGGGAACATTGAGCGAAGTCGAAATGTGATGCTCTGCTACCGCAAAATATCGCTGACTGTTTCCAACCGCTGACGGCGACAAAGTCAGCGTAAATGCTTTGGTTGCAGCGTCATACTTTGAAGTTAGTACAACCCCTTCCGTCGTCATAAACTTGATTGTGGAAGCATCAATATTTTCAGGATTGCTGACAAACTTCCCTGTAATTTTCAGATTCTCTCCCGGATTGACACTGAAAATCGGCAGAAAGTAGTTACGGTCAATGCCTTCAGTCCGTTGCAATTTGTGGTAGCGTTCCTCAAAAAGCAGGGTTTTGGTGTACTGTTTTTCTAACTTGGAGACTTTGTAATACTCTTCTTTGTCGGCAACATTGAAATCTAATTCGGCAAAATTATCATGGATAACAGAATCTTGAAAGCACACACTATCTTTCGATGCTTCAACATGTTGTGAGTATGTTGAAATACCAAGAAAAAGTAAACAAAGAAAGAGTGTGTTGAGTTTGATCATGGTTTATTTTCAGTCAATCCTTATTTCCCTTTATAAAAGGGCATGTTTTTCATCCAGTAATATTCTTCTGCTTCATATTTTTTCATCAATTTTTTGGTAGCAGATTTTATTTCAAATAAATGTCTCCTTTGTTCTTTACAAGTTTTACTTTGTTGTAAAGATGGGGACAATTTGATGTCTT
>CAYVGO010000078.1:0-5795 GCA_964450725.1 uncultured Muribaculaceae bacterium | reverse complement strand
AAAAAAGTCAGGTAGATACATTACCTGACTTTTTTATTATTGAAAGAATACAGAATATTACCATTTCTCGTGCAACCAAAAGAACGAAAAAAGTATCATTGAAAAGATTTTAAATCATTCGATTTTGAGTTGCGATAACTACCAGATAAAACCATTGATAATTGACAGTCAAACTGACAAAATGTTGAACAAATTATTTTGCCAAGCCTTTAGGTTTAGAAAGCCATAACATAATACAAATCAAGAGCAGATAGGGTAATATACCGATATGTTCTGCGTAAGCCCAGTCAAGATGAAGATTGACTCCAAAGTAGGTCAACGATGCACTTAATACGCCAAACAATGCTCCGCCGGCTATAAATCCTGACGCTACAAGAAGTCCCTGTTCATGCCGTTTTTGATTTAAAGTATTGTCTTTACTTTTTCTGCTGACATACCAACTGATTAATCCGCCGACAAGTAAGGGGGTATTGAGTTCTATCGGAATAAACATTCCTAAGGCAAAGGCTAAGGCCGGAATGTTTAACATGGTTAATATTAGGGCAATGGCAGCACCGGCAAAGTAAATCAACCAAGGAGCCGATTGTCCGCTCATCATCGGTTCTATGACGGCGGCCATAGCATTGGCTTGCGGAGCGGCGAGAGCATTTTTTCCACTAAATCCGTAAGTTTCACTCAATATCATCATCACACCTCCAACAGTTAGTGCAGAAACTAACGTACCTAAAAATTTCCACTGTTGCTGTACTGCGGGTGTAGAACCTAACCAGTATCCGATTTTAAGGTCAGTAATAAATCCACCTGCCATTGAGAGTGCTGTACAAACAACACCTCCGATAATTAAGGCTGCTACCATTCCGACCGTTCCTGACAATCCGACTCCAAATAAAATAGCAGAAGCAAGGATGAGTGTCATTAAAGTCATTCCGCTTACGGGATTTGTTCCTACGATAGCAATAGCGTTAGCCGCAACAGTAGTAAACAGAAATGCAATAATAATCACGGTAAGCAGTGCAACAATAGTAATAGTAAGATTGGGAATAACTCCGAAATAAAAGAATAGTAAAATGGCAATGACGACAAGGGCTAATCCTCCAATAATAAACTTCATCGGAAGATCTCTTTGGGTACGGGGTACAATATTATTGGTAACCTGTTGTTGTTTACTCTTCATTTCCTTTCCTGCCAACCGCATGGCTGAGAAAATAATTTTTCGAGAACGGATAATACCTATAACTCCAGCCATAGCAATACCGCCAATACCGAGTTGCCTGATATAAAGGCCGAAAATTGTTTCGGGACTTACGTCAGACAAAAACTTTGTCCCTTCGGGTAAAGTTACGGTAATTGCATCTCCAAAGTAAGAGAGGAAAGGAATAAATACGTACCACGACAGAAAAGAACCGGCACAAATAATGGCTGCATATTTTAGCCCTACAATATATCCTAACCCCAATAAAGCCGCTCCTACATTATGTTTAAAGATAATTTTATACTTGTCTGACAACAATTCTCCTACGGGAATAATTTTTGAAGTGATGGTTTCTGTCCAACATCCGAAAGTTGCTACCACAAAATCATATACTCCTCCAATCAATCCGCTAATCATTAAGAGTTTAATGCCCGTTTTATTTTTCTTACCTTCTCCTGTCTCTGTTCCGGCGGCTAATACTTGCGTTGTTGCGGTGGCTTCGGGAAAAGGATATTTTCCGTGCATATCGGAAACAAAATAACGCCGAAACGGAATAAGGAATAAAATTCCCAAAATTCCTCCCAGCAAAGCACTCATAAATATTTGTAGAAAGTTGACCGATATTTCAGGATATTTTGCTTGCAGGATATACAATGCCGGAAGCGTAAAGATTGTACCGGCAACAATCACTCCGGAGGCAGAACCGATAGATTGAATAATTACATTTTCACCCAAGGCATGTTTACGGCGAAGCGTAGTAGAGAGCCCCATGGCAATAATGGCAATAGGTATTGCGGCTTCAAATACTTGTCCTACTTTTAGTCCCAAGTATGCTGTAGCAGCAGAAAAAATGACCGCCATCAAAATACCCCACCCTACAGACCAGGTGTTGGCTTCAGGATATTTTTTGTCGGCTTTCATTACCGGTTCGTAAACTTCTCCGGGAGCAAGTTCACGGTTGGCATTTTCGGGTAGATTTTGATTTTCTTCCATAAGGATAAAATAATGTAATGGTCAGCAACGAAGTTCATTGCTGACCATTAGTTTTTACAAACTGTTTCCGAAATCTTTTCTGAATTTAGCCAATAATTTCTCCGGCCAGTCGGTCAAAGAATCCAAACCACCCATAAAAAATCGTAATACGGGAGGTTCGTAAACAAATTTAAGTCCGCCAATCATTGTTCTGTTTTCATGAAGCCACAACAAGCGGTCATAAACATATTGTATTTGAGATAATGTGAATACTCTTCTGGGTACGGCCAATCTCATCAATTCCATATCGGCATAAGTTTCATTGCCATTCTCATCACGCTGGTTCGAGATAGAACCGCGTTCCATACCGCGTATTCCGGAAATAAGATAGAATGCGGCCGTCAATGCTCCGGCAGGGTATTGCTGCTGCGGAATGTGCTCACAAAACTTCATGGCATCAACATGGCAGCCTAAAACTCCTGCAGGAGTTACTACGGGAATATTCTTAGATTTTAACTGTTCTACCAAGTAAGCAATAAATGTCGGACTTTGTGAAATGATACTTTCGTCTAAGGTTTCATATAACCCTACAGCCATTGCTTCAATTTCTCTTACAGAAATACCTCCGTAGGTTAGAAATCCTTCATAAAGCGGCACTAAGGCTTCCAACTCTTTATAGATCGCAAGATTGTTAGTACAGATTCCGCCGCCGCGCGAAGAACTTAATTTACGTGCCGAGAAATAGATAATGTCCGCAAGCCCCGTCATCTTTTTGATAATTTCACCGATAGAACTGTTTTGGTATTGCGGTTCGCGGTGCTTGACAAGGTAGGCATTTTCTCCGAGCAAACTTGCGTCTAACACGATTCTGAGCCCATGTTTGTCGGCAATTTTACGTACGTCTTCAAAATTCTTAATGCTGAAAGGTTGTCCGCCAATCAAGTTGGTAGAAGCCTCCATACGGATAAAAGGAATATTTTCCTTTCCGGTTTTTTGGATAAACTCTTCTAACTTTTCAATATTCATATTTCCTTTAAAAGGATGAGAGGAGGCAATATTATATGCTTCATCATACAATAATTCCACAATATTTCCACCGTTCTCTGTAATATGTGCCAGCGCTGTAGTAAAGTGGTAATTCATCGGAACGATATTTCCTTTTTTTACATAAGCACGACTAAGAATATTTTCTGCGGCACGTCCCTGGTGTACGGGTAACAGGTAAGATTTTCCAAGTACGGTTTCTACCGCTTTTTGCAGCCTTAAAAAACTTTGAGAGCCGGCATAAGCATCATCTGCCTGAAGCATGGCTGCCATTTGGTTATCGCTCATGGCATTAGTACCGCTATCGGTGAGCATGTCTAAAAATACGTCGGGCGTATTGAGTCGAAAGGTATTAAACTGTGCTTCGCGCAAGGCTGCTAATCGGCGCTCAATGGGAACAAGATGTAATTTTTGCACTATGCGTACTTTGTGGAACTCAAGCGGAATATTTTCACCGCTGTGAAATTTTACGAAATCTGAACTCATATAAGGTAAAGTGTTAAATAATAAATTATAAAATGATTAGATACGAAAAGCAAAAGTAAATAAAAATCTTGAATTAAGTCAACACTTTGTCGATGTTTCTTTGCTTACATACTATTTTTGTCTTACAAAATAACTTTGATTGGTTTTATAACTTTTGGTTGAAAAGGAAAAAGGGGCTAATTTTACATTTAAAAAAGTTATTTATGAAACAACATCCGCTTAAAAAAATCCTTTTTTTGGTCGCACTTGCTTTGTGTGCCTCTTCATTTGTTCCTGCTCCGGCTGCACTTGTCGGCGGTTTTTTATTTACGCTTTTCTTCTCACATCCGTTTCCAAAATACGGACACAAAACAACTTCTCTACTGCTTAAAGTTTCTGTCGTAGGATTAGGTTTCGGGTTGAACGTTTCATCTGCACTTCAGGTAGGGAAAGAGGGATTTTGGCTAACGATTTCTTCCATTACCATCATTTTGGTTTTAGGTTATATCATTGGACGGTTACTAAAAATTCCGACAAAGTTATCACACCTGACCTCTTCCGGTACGGCCATTTGCGGTGGAAGTGCCATTGCTGCCATTGCTCCTGTAGTCAATGCCAATGAAAAAGAAGTTTCCATGTCTTTAGGAATCGTATTTTTATTAAACTCTGTTGCTCTTTTGTTGTTTCCTTTGCTGGGGCACCTTCTGCAACTTACAGAACAGCAGTTCGGACTTTGGAGTGCCATAGCCATTCATGACACAAGTTCTGTGGTCGGAGCCGCTTCTGCTTATGGTGAAGAGGCATTAAAAGTGGCTACAACCGTCAAACTCGCAAGAGCATTGTGGATTATTCCACTCTCTTTTCTTTCTGTTTTTCTGTTTAAAAGTAAAGGACAAAAAGTAAATATTCCATGGTTTATCCTGTTGTTTGTTGTGGCAATGATAATCAATACTTACATGCCACACTACATCCCGGCATTAGAAAACGTACATCATACTATTTTTAAAGTATCAAAATCTCTGCTGGTGGTTACTTTGTTTTTAATCGGGTCATCTCTTTCTGTCCGCTCTATGCGTGAAGTCGGAATAAAGCCATTGATTCTCGGTATTTTGCTGTGGGTTATTATTTCAATCTTGTCTTTACTTGCCATTCTTTTTATTTGACAGATAAAAAGTTAAAACTTTATTTATCCAAAACTTACGGCTTATTACTCTTAAAAAGTTTGGAATAATCTAAAAAATATGTAATAATTTTTTGGAATATAAGAATGTTTTTTACATTTGTACCCGTTCGGCAATACAACCCAACCACTGTAAATAAACAAATAGCCTCTTTGAAAAAACTTACAAATGTTGACATCTGAACTTTTTCGCCTTAAAAAATTCACCTCAAAGCATTCATAAGATTTTTAACCCCTTAAATCCATTATATTATGAAGTACAAATTAATCACAAAAGAAAACCCGCAAGACAAAACGGCTCCTAAAAAAGTATATGCCAGTGCTATTAATGCCGGAAGGTTCACCATCAAAGATTTTGCGAAAGAAATCTCCGGTCGCTCTTCGCTCACACGCGGAGACATTGAAAACGTACTTAACAATTTTTTAGATGAATTGCCAACATTTCTTAAAATTGGCATGAGCATACAATTGGGAGAACTGGGTACAATGCGGCTTAGCCTTTCGAGCGAAGGCAGTGAGGAAAAGAAAGATTTTGACCCATCATCTATCAAAGCAAAAATCATCTTTACTCCAAGCGTAGAGTTAAAAGATAACATTTCTTCCATTAATTATGAATTGCAAGAGTAATTGAGCCTCAGTTACATCTTTGTATTCCAATAATACTTTCCTGTCCGCAGATTATAACAATATAGTCTGCGGATTTTTTATTACCCTCGAAAAAAATAATTTGCGAGTTTTTGTTAAAAAATTAACCTGTCGCAGGTGAATTTTCGACGGGTCGCAGGTAAATTTCTCACGGGTCGGAAGTTTATCTGCGACCCGTCGGAAGTAAATTTCTCACCTGACAGAAATTTATCTGCGACAGGTGAGAAATTTACTTGCGACCGCTAAGAGATTTTTTTCCGATAAATACATTTTATTTTAACGCAATTAACGAATTTA
>CAYVGO010000077.1:0-6334 GCA_964450725.1 uncultured Muribaculaceae bacterium | reverse complement strand
GACATTCCGCCGAGACTTCCACAGCCAAAAATCCTTCGGCGGACATTCCTCCGAGACTGATACAGAAACTGTGTAAAATGCCCTTCGAGGTTTTTTATGCAAATCCCGACAAATCTATTCTTGTTTTTACGCAGTCTCTAAGTCGTAACAAAATTTTGTTTTGAGTATAAATAACGTCTGATGCCTCTCAGTCGACACAGCCCAAAAAGAAAATCATTCTCCTCAAAATTTAACTTTCATTTAACTGCTTACACGGAATAATTAAGCACTTATTATGGACAATCGGCGACTTCTTTGTAAATTTGCGTTAATCTATAAAATGTATAAGCATGTTACAAAAAACATTATTGCTATTAAGTATTACAATTCTCACTGTTCACTCATACTGTCAACCCTATATTTCTCATTTTGACCGAAATGTTTATGACGGAAGTAAGCAAAACTGGAGTATTTTCAGAGCATCAAACGGGTATGTTTATGTCTGTAATCACAATGGGCTATTAGAATATGACGGTATTCACTGGCAATTACATAGAACCGAGGAATTAGAAATCCATAGAAGCATTGCCGTTGATTCTTTACAAAGAATTTTTGTTGGCGGTTATCAAGAATTCGGATTTTGGCATAAAAATAATGTAGGACAACTTTGTTACACCTCTTTATCTCAAAAACACAAAAACCTTTTCTATAAAGATGAAGAAATTTGGAGAATTTTCATTGTTGAACAAGGCGTATTATTTCAATCTTTTTCAGGCATTTTTTTATATGACTATCAAACAGTAAGAAGAATTGTTGATAACGGATTTATTTTACTGCTCAATCATGTTTCGGGAAAATATTACATTCAAGGATTGAAGGGACAATTGTGTGAATTGAAAGACGAAAAACTCGTCGCCCTTCCGGGCACTTCAATATTCAATACCATGAGTATTCCCGTGATACTTCCATTCAACAAAACAACATTACTCATTGCCACCTCTTTACATGGACTTTTTTTATATGAAAACGGAAGTGTCAAACCATTCCCAAATCTTTCAACCAATTTATTATTACAAAAAGCTGAAATCAACTGCGGAGCCATCTTATCTAACGGAGACTATTTATTAGGGACAATCTCTAATGGAATTTACCAAATCAACCCCAAAGGTGAAATCATCCGACATTTCGACGCACAAAATGGTCTGGGAGACAATACCGTACTCTCTATTCATATTGACAGAGAGGAAAAAATCGGAGTAGCCTTAGATAAAGGAATTACCTTTATCAACTATCAAGCCCCACTGCGATATTATCCAGACATTGACAACAATATCGGACCTTTATATACTGCTGCTATTTTTGAAAAGAGTCTCTACATTGGTACCAACAAAGGGGTTTATAAACTTCCTTATCCGTTAGACAGCATACAGAATCCTATTAAACAAGCAGTATTTATAGAAGGTACGCAAGGGCAAATTTGGGACATGCAAGTCATTGGTGATCGATTAATGATCGGGCATAATAAAGGACTATACAGTATCAAAAGCGGCAATGTAGAGAGGTTATTTACCCAAAATGGAGTATATTGTATTACGCCGACAGAAAATGACAGCCGATTTTTTGTCGGGAGTTATTTTAAGCCTGCTTTGTTTGTCAAACATCAAGCACAGTGGCAATTCCATCAATTCTTAGACATTCCTTGTACCTCTATCCGACAAATAGAAAAAGATTATTTAGGATATTTATGGCTCGAAACTGCCCGAAATGAAATATACAGTATTTTGCCACCACAACAAAACACACAAAACTCTTACAAACATCACCAATTGGTTACCTTTTCGGACACCATCAAAAATTTCAAATTATGTAAATTAGGAAAGCGTATTATATTGTTCAACAACAATCGCTTTTATGCTTACGATGACCTCAAAGAAGAGTTAGTTCCTTTTTCAAAATTGAACAACCTTGGAGTAGTCTTTAAAAATATTAGAAAAATAATACCCTCAAATGAAGAACATCTTTTTTGGGTGATTGGGAAAAATGACGTCACACAACTTTACTATAATGAAGATACAACATACATCAAATCTTATATCAACCTTAAGAGTTTAAAACTATTTTTAGTCGAAGGATATGAGAATGCAGTTGTTTTAGATAAAAACAATCTGTTAGTCTGTTTAGATAACTCCTTCTTACTATACAATACTCTAAAGGAAATTGCGTCTAAAGGGAGGTTACACATCAAAGAAATTTATACGGAAAACATTGACAAGACTGAAAAAAAACATCTTGCTCCGGCATCAAAACCTTCCATAGATATCGCCCACAACAATCTCACTTTTACTTTTGCTTCCGACAACTACAATCCGTTTTCCTATCAATACAAGCTCAAAGGATTATCAGAAACTTGGCATTTTTTACCGGAAAACGGGAAACTTACATTTTTTTCACTGCCCTCCGGTAAATATACTTTACTGGTTATGCAAAAGAACAAAGTTCAAACAATTTTCAGGTATAATTTTTACATTCTTCCTCACTGGTATAACTCTTACATAGCCTATATTATCTATATATTATGTATCATTCTGACATTTTTTATCCTTTTAAGGTTTCTTATATTGCGACAACAAAAAAAATACCAGGAAGAAATTGATGAACTGATGAAGAATCAATTGATTCTGGAGAATCAAACGTTAACAGAATCTGTCAAACGTAAAGAAAGAGAGTTGGTTTCCCTATCATTACTGTCTCTTAAAAGAACCGAAATTCTCAACCGCATCAAGGCTGAAATATTATCAGGAAAGAAGTTTAAAATAGAACCTTCGCAGCGTGATAAAGTACTTAATTTGTTAGACAGTGATGTGAATACAGAAGAAGATTGGCGATACTTTTTAATTCAGTTTGAAGAAAGTCAGCAAAACTTCTTTACTCATCTCAAAAACAAATATCCGCAACTTTCTCATAACGAATTAAAACTTGCGGCATGTCTAAAACACAACCTCAATACTAAAGATATTGCAGCATTACTCAATATTTCTCCCAGAGGAGTCGAAATTGCCCGATACAGATTACGTAAAAAATTAAATTTACAAAGTGGCGATAACCTTAATGAGTTTTTTCTACTGTTCAATCCCTCTTAAGTGATTATATTAAGACAATCAGATTATCAATATTGATTAACACGAAACATCATGATTAACTAAATATAATAGAATTAAATTGAGGTTCCTATTATTTTTTAACTTACCTTTGCAGCCCTTTAGCGACTTTATAATGCTGAAGTCTTTAATACCTTTAGATTACAAACAATGAAAAAACTACTTTTAGGCTCTTTGTTATTTTTATGCTGCACTATTTTGGTTAATGCTCAAGAAGAATCAGCAAACACTCAAGAAAAATATGTGATTTACACCTTCTTTTTCAATTCCGTACCAGACCGCTCTCCCATTCCACTCATTGGTTTTGGAAATTTCGCAAGAGGTAATTATAACGGAGCCCAAATAGGATTTGTAAATATGACTTCTAAGAATTTTAACGGAGCAAAATTTGGTTTTGTGAACACTATAGGAGGTGATTTTAAAGGAGCAAATTTTGGATTTATCAATACTACGATAGGTCGTTCTAAGGGTGCAAACTTTTCTTTTATGAATATCACTAAAAAAGATTTTCATGGAGCAAACTTTGGTTTTATGAATACTACAAAAGATAGTTTGAAGGGAGCAAATTTTGGATTTATCAATACCGCAGGAGGTAATACAACAGGAGCAAACTTTGGTTTTGTCAATTTTGCGGGAGGTAATTTCAGTGGAGCAAATGTTGGGTTTGTTAATGTTGTCAAAGGAGACAATAAAGGTTTAGATATAAACTTTGTGAGCGTTACCAAAGGAGATTTTAAGGGAACTAATATAGGATTTGTCAATGTCAATTCACAAAATACCAAAGGTTTTCAATTAGGTTTTGTCAATAGTACCCGAAAGCATATGAAAGGAACTCAAATCGGCTTTGTCAACTTTGCAGACTCCATATCTAACGGTGTTCCTATAGGTTTTCTTTCTATTGTTAAAAAAGGAGGATATCGGGCGCTTGAAATTTCTCTAAGCGAGTTATATGTGGTCAATCTGGCATTTAAAATCGGAGTGCCTTATTTTTATTCCTTCATTCAAGGAAGTTACCATTACCAATATAACAAACCTTTTGCTCTGGGTGCAGGATTTGGTTCTTTGATACCGATAGCCAAAAGATTTTATTTTAATCCGGAGATAGGTACTATATCATCAATCAACAACAATAGTAAAATGACAACCACTTTGGCTGCCAATATAAGATACAGTATCAGTTCAAGATTTCAGGTAGCAGCAGGACTTTCTGCCGTGTGGTTAAATGATATGACAAAGAATGAAGACAACCTATATGACCCTCCTTTTTTCGCTTTAGTAAATCAAAAAATTGATGCCAACAACAGAATTCTACTTGGAGCAAGAGTGGCCGTTAGTTTTAATTTTACAAAACTATAAACAGATTTTCCAAAGCGATTACTATTCCAGTCCATATCCCTGCTGTTTGTCGGCACGTTTCAGGTAGAAGGCTAAGATAACCGAAATAATGCCTAAAATGACCAAACAAAAAATTGGAATAGTATAATCGTAAGTTTGTTCTTTAAGTTCAATGGCTTTGAGGTTTTTACTGTTTGCAAATTGTAAGACGGCTCCAATTCCCCAGTAAAATAAACCCAATCCCCAATTTTGTATGGTAAACATGGTCGCATAAGCCGTTCCTAACCTGTTTTCCGGAATAATTTTGGCTACAGATGGCCACATGGCTGCCGGAACTAAAGAAAAAGCAATTCCCAATGCAAACAAACCGGCATAACCTAAGTAAACCGAATCAAAAACAGAGAGCGACAAGTGGGCAAAAATCAATAAAGCAGAACCTAAAATCATTAGTGTTGCCGCTTTGCCGTGCTTATCAACATAATTCCCAAAAATGGGTGTAAAAATAATGCTACCCATCGGAATTAAAGAGGCTGTTTTAGCGCCATTTTGCAACCAGATGGCGAAAATATCTTTGAAATAAAATAAGAATCCGATAAATAATATGACAATACTACATTGTGATATTAATTTGGTTTTTGATGTTTTAAAAAGTGAACCTATTCGTGAAAAAAGAATCCCGAAAATAAAAAATGCTACATACAAAAAAATAATCCCGCCAGTATCACTTCCAAAAATTGTAAATCGACCTTCTGCGGGTAGTTCCGATGAAAATCCGAACTTATTAACTAAAAAATCGGGAGCATATTGAATAAAAGGAAAAACGGCAGCATAAAAAGCTACGCAAAGTAAGGTAATAAAAATAAAAGACTTATCTGAGATAAGTTTGAAAAAGTCTTTCAGAACAAATTCTTCCGATGCTTCTTGTGTATCTTTTGTTTTGCTTTGACGATCTAAGAGTATAAAAATAAGATACATCAACAATGCAAATGCAATGAGTGTCCCAGCATACATGATAGCATTTGACGGCTGCCCGGCTGCAAAATCAAGTCCTAAAGCCAGTCCTAAAGCAGAACCCAAGCGTCCTATTCCCACATTGATAGCCAATGCCAATGCCAATTCATATCCTTTAAACCACTTGACAATAGCCCGCGTTACGGCAACACAAACCACCTCTAATCCTGAACCAAAAAGTAATCTACCAATCATCATTCCTGTAATCATAACGGTTTTATTGTCTCCAAAAACACCATCAGCAAAAAGAAAAGTAACCGTTGCTCCCAACAATGACAATGCGCCAAATATTACCCCGGAAATACGAACACCAAGCCGGTCAATCAAAATTCCACCCAAAATAATCATACCTAACATGTTTGCCCATGTTGTGGCTCCAATAATACGCCCGAATTCTTCGCTGGAAATATCAAGTTGTTGATTCATTAAATCTTTTAATGACCCCATAAAATCTTGAAACCAATAGGTAGCGAATGTTAATCCGCTGACTAATATTAAAACAAGCCAGCGCAACATGATTGAAGAGTATTTTTCTTTTTGCATGGTATTTTCTTTTTTATAACTTTTTGCCTCGCAAATGTATGTGTTTTTTAGAGTTTTACCAAATGATAATTAGAGGTTCGTTCTTTTATTTTTCGTTAAAACCACCCATATTTGAATGATACCTTCAGTTTACAAAAGCCTGAAAACATACAATAACCATGAGTGGAGAATAATAATTTAATAATAGTGACTTAAGTTGTGCTTTTTATGAAGTTTATCTGATAGTATTTGTAATTATTTCTCTGCCGAAGAATTTTTCAGAAAAAAATATGTACGGCGACCCTCCGCGGAGACTTTTTCAGAAAAAA
>CAYVGO010000076.1:0-6942 GCA_964450725.1 uncultured Muribaculaceae bacterium | reverse complement strand
ACATGAGCCGAATGTTCAAAAAGATTATCGGAACTACGCCCAATGAATTTAGGGTTGCCAACTAAATAGACATTCACCGGAAGGTAGAATGTTTTATCTTTTCCTCCATAATCTATATAAACCTAATCTGTAAGTTTAACTTAAGTATTTGTTTGTCGTCAATAATCTCAACAGTTCCAAATCCGTGTTTGCTACTACTTGGTGTGTCCATATATGAAGTATTGAGCAAATAATCCTCAAATTCATTACGATTATATATATGGTAGCACAACACATCTCCATCATCTTTGACGACCAAGTATCCGCCATTGGCTTCAAATATACCTGTCCACATTGTTGCCGGTTTCATACCCAATGCGGTATCAGATAACAGTCGCTTGATTTTATACTCGTAAAATTTGTGGTTGTGGGTTGTATTATATCCTATAGGGTTACTATTCTGTAATATATTGGAAAGATGATTAATTCGCGAACCTGTTCCGGAGAAATATAATAAGAGTAATTCGCTTACTATCCGGGGCATGTTGCTGTCAATCATTACAAGATTATTGTAAAACACGGATGAATCTACCTCTGCAAAGGTCAATTTGCCGCCAAACTCTTTTATCCGTAAAATTCTGTCTCTTATTTTGCCTTTCGTATTTATGGCGTTTATTTCTCCGATTTGAGCATTAGTCAGTTTAACTCCTTCGATGTAATACAAGAAGTTTGTGGCTCCGCTTGAATTGACCAAAGTCGAGGGACTACCCATTTTGGATTTGATACTAAATCCGAGAGTGGGGCATACTCCTGTTCGTAAATCGTGGATAACGATTTTAATATCCGTTTTATCTGACGATTTAGCTTTTATTTTTGTACAATACACAGAGTTCATAAAAGCCTCAGTTTCCGGACTTGAAAATACACCCGAAGTAGATTTTATTTTATTGAATAAAAATTCTGCCTGTTTTTTGAATTCGGACACAGACAATCTCAACTCAGGTTTACTTTCTCCGGAGATTACAATATCGCCGGGGGTAACTCGAAATTCGCAGTTTGTATCCTCCTCTTGCCTTAGAATCTTAATGATAGGATAAAACAAATCCATTATCTTATTTAGATTTCCGTCTCCGGCATAAATTTGCTTGTCTGCAAGCAACTTGAATAGTGTGTAGATTTCACTCCATTCACCCTTGTTTCCGGTTAGTGCCATTATAATTTACTCCAAATAAGGCTAATAATTTGCTCTCCGGTAGCCTGAATTGCAGGCACGGCAACCGAATTACCGAATTGCTTATAGGCAGAAGCATCAGCAACAGGAATAACAAAATTATCGGGAAAGCCCTGAAGTCTTGCCCATTCTCTCGGAGTCATTTTACGGATGCCCTCACGATTTACTTCTCCCTTTATCTTTGTAACAGGAGTAAAGTCTGTAATCCGTTCATCAATAACCAAGTTGCGTTCTCTGCCCATGCCACCAACAACAATCGCATTGGAACATTTGTCGTCTGAAATTATTTCATAACCAAATCCATTGCCTTTGTTCTCATGCCTTGCTTTATGAGCTCTGAGAGTTTCAAGGTATTGTGTCGATAGGTAATACTTTGCACTGACAACATTCTTCTCTTTAACATCAGCAAATGAAACCTCTTTGTTTGTTGGCTCTGGATATGAGAAATCGGTGATGCCTAAATCTTTTCGGAATGCCACTATGTATATACGTTCTCTATTTTGCGGAATACCAAAGTTTTTTGCATTGATAATCTTAGGTTCCGGAACATAATAATTCAAATCTTCACGCAAGGTATTTAGTATTGTAGACAATGTCTTGCCTCCGTTGTGATTGACTAATCCTTTAACATTCTCCAGAAACACTGCTTTGGGTTGTTTACGTTTAATAATAGTAGCAACATCAAAAAACAATGTTCCTCTCGTATCTTCAAATCCACCCCTTTTTCCTGCGATTGAAAATGCCTGACAAGGGAAACCTGCACACAAGACATCAAAGTTTTCAGGTATATATCCTTTGGTTATTTCGGATGTAATATCTCCGAACGGCACTTCACCGTAATTGGCAAAGTATGTTTTTTGCGCCTCTTTGTCCCACTCGGAAGAAAATACACATTTACCCCCAAGATTTTGCATTGCCATACGAAATCCACCTATACCCGCAAACAAATCAATGAAAGTAAAATGATAGTTAGCAGGAGTTGGAAAGGGTACATTTTCTATCTCATTTAGCATAGTTGAGAGAACTGTTTTCTTGTCGGAATAAAATATATTTCCATTAACTATACGGCTTAGCCCGATCATTGCGTCCGGTTCAAAGAATTTACAATCACAATTCCGATAATTATGCAGGTAGTGCGTTAGTACTGCCAAATCATTTGCGGGGATAATCGGTTTGGTTTGATTAACCAAAGTGTTGATAATATTGTTTTCGTTTACGGATCTCATCTTCTATTTGATTTACGCATTTGTCAATATTCTTTATTATGTCTTTTCCCCAAAATCTCAAGATAATCCATCCGGTTCGAGTTAATTCGGCATTTACTTCCTTATCTCTCTCAATATTTCTTTCGATTTTAGGCAGCCAAAAGTCTTGATTGGTTTTATGATCTGACTTTCGGATTTCCCAATCTTTCCCGTGCCAAAATTCACTGTCGCAGAAAATGGCAATTTTATATTTCTTGAATGTAAAGTCGGGTTTTCCGAAGATTGTTTTATCATTCTTTCGATACCTGTATCCTTTAGCCCAAAGTGCTTTACCCAAAGAAATTTCAAGTTGCGAGTTTTTGCTTTTTACAGCCTGCATATTACGCCTTCTTTGTTCTGTAGTCAACTTATCCATAACACTGCAAATGTATAAATAAAAACCAATTATTCAATGGAAATTACTCATTTCTATCTTGATTTTGCATAGGCTTGTCATTGTCGCTAACATTCAAATAATCCTCAACCATTGTGTCAGATTTTACGATTTATAGTAGCCAACTAAATAGACATTCACCGGAAGACTAATGAAATTTTAAAGAACTTCTGTATAATCTTACCAACCGAGGGAAGATTTATACATTCTTCGGCAGCAAATGAATCGCCATACCCGCAACATCTTCTACTGCTTCATAAAGCGATTCGGCGACGGTAGGGTGAGGATGTACCGTAGATAGAAAATCTGTACGTTTAATGCCGTTGACAATGCTTACCGCAAATTCTGAAATCATATCTGTAGCATGTTCACAAAAAAGGGTAGCACCTACCATAGTATCTGTTTTTTCATCAAACAATACTTTCACAAACCCTATCAAATGACCGCTGATAACCGATTTACCGTTAGCTCCAACAGGAAATTTTCCTACCTTGACCCCAATATTTTGAATTTTTGCCTGCTCTTCTGTCAGCCCGACAACCGCAATCTCCGGATGTGAATAAATACAACTCGGAATAACATTTAAGTTAATGTGTCGAGTGGTTCGGCAAATGTGGTCAACGGCGGCTATTCCTTGTGCTGAGGCTACATGTGCCAGTTGCTGTTGTCCATTAATATCGCCAATGGCATAAATGTTGGGTACAGATGTTTGAAAGTCTGCATTGACAGTAACTCCTTTATTGCTGTAATCAATACCAATCTCTTTAAAATTAAGACGGTCAACGTTTGGAATTCTTCCAATACAAACAATAGCCGTATCTGCTGTTACAGAAAGTTGCTGCTCTTTTTGAGCATAATGTACAACGGTTTTCTCTCCGTCTGCCTTTTCAACCTTGAGAACTTTGGCAGCCGTAATAACCTTTACCCCTTTTTTCTTTAAAGTTAATGCAAGTTGTTGTGATAAATCGGCATCAAAAATCGGCAAAATCCTCTCACAAAGTTCTATGATGGTTACACTTTTTCCCAATTCTGCATAATACGTAGCAAACTCTACTCCTATCACCCCACCGCCAATAATGATGACAGATTCATATTGTCGGGCTTGTGCCAATATTTCGTTACTGGTTTGTGCGTGCTCTATGCCTTCAATAAACGGTGGACGAAAGGGTCGAGAACCTGTAGCGACAATAATATGTTCTCCGCTATACACATTTTCTTCTACTTTTACGGTGGTGGAGTTGACAAATTGTGCTGTTCCTTTAATGACCGTAACCTTATTTTGTTTTAATAATTGCTCAATACCGTTACGCAATTTGAGGATAACGCTGTCTTTGTAACCATACATTTGTTCAATATTTATTTCTACAGATTGCGCTGTGATGCCTATTTCATTGCTTTTTCGGAGGGTAGCATAAAGATTTGAAGCATGTAAAAGGGTTTTTGTAGGAATACAACCAATATTTAAACAGGTTCCACCAACATGCTCAGCCTCAATGAGTAGTACTTTTTTTTGTTTTTGTGCAGCACGAATGGCGGCAACATATCCACCGGGACCACCCCCAATAATAATAATGTCAAACATAGTTACAGGTTATTTAAGATATTATATGAAACTACAAAGTTATCAAATATACACCAAAAGTCATCATTAGTCAAAAGCATATTGGACTTCAATGTCGTTTAAGTAAAAGTGTACCAACTTCAATCACAAAAAAGTACGACATTTTGGAGGGTTTGACATCAAAAGATTTTGGAAGGGGAGATTTTGTCAATGAGTAAAGAATATTATAAAGTTGATGCAAGTAAATGATATTCTTATTTTTGTGTTATTTTCATTATTGACTTAGAACAAAAATAACTGTTCTATTTTTTGTTCTAAGTATTTATCTTATACCTTTGCACCGTTTTTAAAGAAAAGTCTATGTATAAACTAGAGAAAACTACATTTATTTTTGTCCTATTCCTTTTATTTTCTCTTTGCAGTCAAGGACAAATCAAAACTAAGTCAAACCATTCTATATACCTTAACTTAATTGGGCTTAGTTATGGATATGAACAATCGATTGGTGGAAAATTTTCTATTTTAGGACACGCAGGATTAATGACGCCCTATTGGGGATGGGCATCTTCTTCGGGAATATTTTATTCCGTTAATCCTTACATTGGAATCGAGCCGCGGTTTTACTACAGTCTCAATAAAAGATATAATAAGGGGGAAAATACCTCTTTCAACTCTGCAAATTATTTGTCAATAGACCTTGCATACATGTTTAAACCCATCTTAAAAAAAGATGTAGTATCGTCCGGTGGTTTTTTAATCTCTCCAACATGGGGCTTAAGACGGGTATTTAGAGATTTCTGGTTATTGGAATTTAACTTGGGAGTTAATTGTTTTATTTCACATTATGTAGGTTGGTCTCCTAAGATTGATTTAAAATTCGGAATTGTATTATAATTTAATTTTTACGTACTATGAAAACCTCTTTTTCAACTGCATTAATTGCAGCAACTGTATTGTTATCTTCTTGTAGAAATGACGTTTTACAAGAAAATAGTGGGCAACAAAACGTTATTGTTTCAGACATTCAGGTTGTTGATGGACATCTAAAGTTTATTTCTAAACAAAGTTTGAGTAATTACATTGATATTATCAAACAACAAAATGAAAGTAGTGAAAATAATCGAGTGATTAAATCCACTTCAATCACTCACGATATTCCTAACTTTACCTCATTAAAAGATGCTATTCGTAGTAAAAAAATGATTAAGTCTGTAAGTGTCTCCAATGAAGATGAATTAGATTTTGATCCAACCCTTATGCTGAAATCTGAGCAATTATTACCGGATCCGGTTTTGGAATACGTTATCAGTCCTGAATTTAGAATAGATGTGGGTGATCGAAAATATAAAATTACTGAATTTGGTACATTCTCTGTAAAAGACAATAATAACATAAACCTTGATAGTATCGTTTCATCCTTTGATACTACCAACATACAAGCAACCTTACTCTATGAAGATACTTATGACATAGGAAACGATGTACAATTCGTAGATTCTTATGGTTTACTATCAGGCGAAAAATCTATTGTAAATAATGACTGTTACTTAGTTGAAGAGTTTACTCCAACCTCTCCTCTTATTAAATCCATGAATCCTACTTCAAATACACAAACTTATGGTTTAAATTCTTATAAATGGGAAAGCAAAACATGGGTAGGAAAAGCATTGTCATGGTTGTTTGGAAAAGATGCTTATAGAGAAAACTATCATGATTCCAAGCATAGAACTCAAGCAGAATTATTTCAAGTCAATTATGGTTTCTACGCATCAACTGGTTTTAAAGTGAAATTTCAAGTAAGAAAGAAGTTTTTATTTATTTCATATTGGGTACAAGAATATGCTGATGATATTGTTGTTGGTATTGAAGAACTTGATGGTAAAATGAATTTCAATGCAATACCTGGTGATTTTTTCAATAAAGCATATTCAACATTTACTTCAACACTACAAGGACATACTAACAATATCATTTATACAGGTTTAGGAAGCCCTACTTTTCTTTCAGATTGGTCAAAAGAACTTCTTAATATTATTTGTGGAATAATGCCTAATGTTGATTGGGATAAATGGAAGATAGATCCATATAAATATACAAAGTCTTTAGATAAAGATCTAATTTATGGACAGTTAAATTCTTTGACGGGAAAATATATTTATAATCCTATAAAAAAACAAGTTTTACCCAAAGACCCTCGTGTAGCTTATTTATTTTATGGTCAAAATAAACAAGAAGCAAAAAGTTTTATAAGCGGTATTGTTAGTTATGGTCGCAGTCAATCTAAAACTATTTATTTTAGTCAATCCGCAGGATTTACGGTTTCATGGGGAAGTAGTGCCGGAGTTTCAGCAGGAGGATATATTCCTGTACAATATACCATTGAAAATGTAAAAATCTTTGGAGCAGTAAAATGGAATGGTATATGGAGAGGAGTACGATTTACCAACTAAAAAGATTATACAATATTCGTTATTGGGTAGTATTGCTTTGGGCAGTACTACCCAATGCTCTTTTTGCTGTAGAGCAACAAAAC
>CAYVGO010000075.1:7431-7858 GCA_964450725.1 uncultured Muribaculaceae bacterium | reverse complement strand
GGTTTTAGAGGTCTAAAAAGTACTTCGCTGCAGGGTGAAAGTCGGTTTTAGAGGTCTAAAAAGTACTTCGCTGCAGGGTGAAAGTCGGTTTTAGAGGTCTAAAAAGTACTTCGCTGCAGGGTGAAAGTCGGTTTTAGAGGTCTAAAAAGTACTTCGCTGCAGGGTGAAAGTCGGTTTTAGAGGTCTAAAAAGTACTTCGCTGCAGGGTGAAAGTCGGTTTTAGAGGTATAACATCTTGTTATATTCATAGTTTTTTAGAGATTGCTTCGGGCAGAACCCTCGCAATGACGGCTGCAGGTTATTCGTAGAGTATATTTCTGTTCATAGTTCATTGTTTATAGTTCATAACTCATTATTCATCGTTCAGTTCAGTTTTTTTTATTAACAAATTCATTATTATTTTATGAAACACAAAAGAAACAATGTT
>CAYVGO010000075.1:0-7347 GCA_964450725.1 uncultured Muribaculaceae bacterium | reverse complement strand
GCGGGGTCAATTACCGATAATGACGGTAAGTTCACTATTAATGCTGCCGCAGGATCAACATTAGAATTTTCAAGCGTAGGGTATGTTACTCAAACCGTAGCCGCAGCCAATAATATGGAAGTGGTGCTTGTAGAAGATGCTCAGCAGATTGATGATGTGGTCGTGGTGGGGTATGGAACAGTGAAAAAAGGCGATTTGACAACCGCTGTGTCAGCCGTTTCAACAAAAGACATTAACGAACGTCCTATTGTCTCTGCCGCTCAGGCAATACAGGGAAAAGTGGCGGGCGTATTAGTATCATCTCCATCCGGTAAACCCGGAGAAAAGTTGACAGTACGAGTACGTGGGGCTACCTCTGTTCAAGCAGGTAATGACCCATTGTACATTATTGATGGAATACCGACAACCAATACCGAAAGTCTGAGTGCTGACGATATAGAATCCATGCAGATTTTAAAAGATGCTTCTTCTGCTGCTATTTATGGAGCAAGGGCAGCGAATGGTGTTGTTTTAATTACAACTAAGCGAGGAAAAGCAGGTAGAGCCAGAGTGGCGTTTAATGCTTATTATGGTGTTCACAAAATCGGAAATACAATAGAAGCATTAAATATAGACCAATACAAAGCCTTGTTACAAGAAATACCAACCTCTACGGCTATTCCCGATAATGTAACCCAAAATACTAATTGGAATAAAGAAATTTTCAAAACCGGTCAAACCCAGAACTATCAACTTTCTGTTTCTAATGGTACTGATAAATTACAGTACTTTATTTCCGGTGGTTATACACAAGATGTAGGGGTGATTAACCAAGTACAGTTTAGGCGTTATAATTTTCGTTCTAATGTAGATAACCAGATTTATGACTGGTTGAAAATCGGTGCTAATGTCAGTTATTCTAATACAGAGGATAAAAATAAGGGTATTGATAACAAAACATCTTCTCGAGCAGGGGTAATTTTATCGGTTATTAACACTCCGCCTTATATGGAAATTTGGAATCCTGACCCTACCAAAAAAGGACAATATGACGATAGAACCTACGGGAATAAATGGGTACATCCTATTGCTGCCATTGCCGAAAATAACTCTACCAATATCAATAATTATTTATTGGGTTCTGCTTTTGCTGAAGTAAGGTTATGTAAGGGATTAAAGGCTAAAAGCAGTATTGCTGTTGATTATAAAAACTGGATAGGAAAAACATTTTTAGATAATATTGCTACGGCGTATGGTCGTAGTGAACATGGAATATCAACAGACAGTCGCAGTGCCGATATGTTGATATTAAATGAAAACCTGTTAATGTATGACCAAACTTTGGGTAAGCATACGTTGTCGGCATTGGCAGGACACACTTTTCAAACACAAAAAACTGAAGGTAGTTATATCAGAGGTTTTGATTATTTGCCCTATCCCAATCTGTCTACACTCAATTTAGCCAACCAAATTGACAAATGGGCTACCAATACTTCTGCTTCACAGTGGAGCATGCTCTCTTTCTTAGCAAGAGTGAGTTATAACTATGATAGTAGATATTTATTGACGGCTAATTTCAGAGCCGATGCTTCTTCAAAATTAGCTCCGGGTAAACAGTGGGGTTATTTTCCTTCGGTATCAGCGGCATGGAGAATTTCTAACGAAGCATTCATGAAGCAGCAATCTGTGGTGAATGATTTAAAAATAAGAGCCGGTTGGGGTATTAACGGTAACCAAAATGGTTTAAGCGCTTACGCATGGCAGGAAAAATATAAGGTTACCAGAGTAGAACCAACTGAAGCAGTGAAATATCCGGGGGTGGCACTGAGTCGTGAAACCTTAGAAAACAGAGATTTAACATGGGAAACTACAATGCAAACCAATATTGGTATTGATGCCACAATATTAAACTCCCGATTGACTATTGCTGTTGATGCTTATATTAAAGATACTAAAGATTTGTTGTTGTGGGTACCACTACCCAATACTACAGGGGTAGCCGGCCTTGACCGTAATGACGGTGAAATGCGTAATATGGGATTGGAATTGATGATTGGAAGTAGAAATTTTGTGAGTGATTTTCAGTGGAGTACAGATTTTAATATTTCCTTCAATAAAAATGAAGTCAAACGATTGGGGTTATCCAAAGTATATGACTACGGTTTTATTGCTGCCAATGAAACTAATGTTGTACGTATGGTTGAAGGGCAGCCGTTAGGGTCGTTTTTCGGATATGTTGCCGAAAAATATGTTGACCCCGAAACAGGAAAGATGATTTATGTCAATCAAGATGGTAATCCCGACATTACAACATCAGACAGAGTATTTATAGGTAATCCATGGCCTAAATTTATTTTCGGAATGACCAATACTTTTTCTTACTTTAGATTTGACTTGTCTATATTTTTACAAGGTTCTTATGGTAATGATATTTTTAATGCTTCTCGCATTGAAACCGAAGGTATGTATGATTTCAGAAACCAAAGTACAAAAGTTTTAGATCGTTGGGTAAGGCCGGGACAAATAACAGAGATGCCCAAAGCCAATGACCACCAATGGAACAATAAAGCTTCTACCCGCTTTGTAGAAGATGGTTCTTATTTACGATTAAAAACATTGACATTAGCTTATAATTTTACTGGTAATTGGTTCAAGAAAGTACGAATATCTAAGTTGCGACCCTACATCACGATGAACAATCTGTTCACTCTTACCAAGTATTCAGGCTATGACCCTGAAGTTAATTTTGAAGGAAGCGGTATCGTACAAGGAGTAGATTACGGAACATATCCGCAAAACAGGTCATTCATTTTTGGCGTAAACTTAGAATTTTAAACCTTTAATTACATCATACTATGAAAAAGATACTTTATTTTTTATCAATATTTACTCTTATATCAAGTTGCTCGGCTTTAGATAAAGAACCGTTAGATGTTTATACCAAAGAGGTAATTACGCAAGAAGGTCAGAATAACGGTGAAGGAGTAAAATATACTACCAAAGAACAGGCTGTAACACTGCTGCAAAGTTGTTATACGGAATTAAGGTCAGAATACTTTCAATTCGATCAATTCCAATTACAGGAAACATTGTCTGACAATGCCTATGCCGGCGGAAATGATATTCCAACAATTAACTTGGATTATTACACCTATGACGCATTAAATACCGTAACTGCCAGAGATTGGGGATATTTGTATGGTGCGATAGCAAAAACAAACACCTTCATTACCCATGTGCCTAACATTACTGACCTGGCATTTTCTGTTGTTGAGAAAAACAGAATGGTGGGTGAGGCTAAATTCTTAAGAGCCTATTTTTATTTTTTAATGACCAACTATTGGGGAGATGTTCCTTTAGTACTGGAAGAAGCACCGACGATTACTGCCGACAATGTAGAAAAAGTACACGCTCTATTATATCCGCCAAGGACGGCACAAAGTGAAGTTTACAATCAAATTGTTAAAGACTTGACGGATGCTTTGCAATCGGTTGCAGATGCCAATCCACTTTCATCAGATAAATCAATCGTAACTAAAGGAACAGTCAATGGTTTATTAGCAAAAGTTTATGCTACTCTCAAAGAATACGACAATTGCATTGCTGCTGCTCAGAAGGTGATAGATGCAGGATACACATTAACACCCACCTTTCGTGAATTATGGGATTTGACCAATGAACATTCTACAGAGTCATTGTTAGAAGTAGATTTCACTGCCGCTGCCGGCAATTGGACTGAATGGATTTTGTTTGATTATGCTAAAACATCTACCGGAACTTTAGATTGGCAACGATTTTGTACACCTGCTCATGCACTGATAACTAATTTTGAATCTGAAAATGACAATATCAGATTGGCTGAAACTGTTTATACAGGAATCGTAAGTTGGAATGTACACTGGCCGAACGATAATTACAAGTTTGAATATAAAATTAGAAATAATGCCAATAATATTATTTTATTACGTCTGGCAGACATTGTATTGATTAAAGCGGAAGCCCATGCTCAAAAAGGTGATTTTACAACTGCTATGACATTGGTCAATCAAATAAGAAACAGGGTAGGATTACCAGCAAAAAGTGCGACATCAAAAGAGAATGCTTTAGATATTATTCTACTCGAAAGACAGTTGGAACTTGCTTTTGAATGTCATCGATGGTTTGATTTGTTACGCTATGGTAAAACCATAGAGATAATGGATAAGGTGAAAGATAAAACCAACGATTTTGTATATCGTGGTAAGTTGTCTTCACATCGATTGGTATTACCCGTACCGCAATCTGAAATCGACAAAAACCCGAACTTAACCCAAAATCAAGGTTACTAATTAAAAAATATTTACGTATGAAAAAGTATATTGTTTTTATAGCATTACTTGCTTTCTTCTTCCTGCAATGCACAGAAGATAAAAAGTGTTCCATACCCGTTATCCAATCCTTAATCTTTGAACCACCGATTACCACCGTTTACGGAGATTCATTGACAGTTACGGCAGCAGTAGAAGATGCTGTAACTCCACTTTCGACATTTTATATAGAATTATCTTATGCCGGAAGTATTGTTTATAAAGAACATCTTCGCACCAAAGGAAACACGGCACAAATTAATCATAAATTTCCTTTGCCTTTTGCTGAAATGGCCACTAATGGAATTCAAATTACAGCGAAGTTTAAGTCTATCAATATTGAAGGTGGCGAAGTAGAGCAGATTAAAATCTTCAACGCACAGCGACCAGCGCTTGCAGATACATTATATTTACTCTATGAAGAAAAAGATAGTGTGATAGTAAAGTTAATACAATCTACTACAAATTCTTTCCTTTATGAATCAGAGACCAAAAACTATTATAAAAATAGTTTCAAATATAAGATTTTTAGTAATGCTGATTTATCCGGGATAGAATGGAGTGCTGTAGGTGATAGACTTGTTACAGGTGTTGTTGGTGGAGAATTTATTGCGAAAACAGATTATACCGTAAAACCTTCTCAAATTCTATTTGATACAGAGAAGTTTATGATGACCTTTACGGGTGACCCTATGCCAACCTTTAAGTTAAATGGTACGCCATTGGTATTAAACGGAGAGTATTTTGATAAGGCTGCATGCTTTGTTGCAAACATTAATTTAGAACAAAATAAAGAGGTCTCTTTTGAGGGAATTACAGAGATGGGTACAGCCTATAATCCCGACTTTTTTACTTATACAGATGAAAAGTTGAAATTTGTTAGAGAAACTGATACTTATGAGGTGGTGTATGTTGAAGAGTGGAATTATCTATTTGTAACAAAACCTAAAGCTACATTTCCGGAGGCTCTTTGGATGACAGGACAAGGTCTGGCGTTACCCTATTTTCAAAAAGATATGACTTCTTCTTGGTGGGATCTTGCTACTTTTCCGGCATATCACTATGTTCCCAAAATAGCCGATAACAAATATCAAATTACGCTATGGCTTCATGACGGTACAGGAGACAGTTGGCATACTGCTCAATTTAAATTTTTTGGAGATAGAGATTGGGGCGGAGAAATAAAAGCGGCTGATTTTTCGACATATCCTACAATTTTTACCGGAAACGACAATATTATGGCAGGAACAGGATTTACCGCAGGATATTACCTATTGACAGTAGATGTTAGTGGCGAAAAAGGAACTTGGACATTAGAAGCAACCTTATTAACCTCTTTACACCAATGAAAAATATACTATTGATAATATCTGCTGTTGTTTTGTATCAATGCAGCAGCAAGCCTTCTGACAACTCATCAATCACCGATATTTTATCAGCACAAGTAGAATTATATACAACAACCGAGACTCAATCTCCGTTGTTTTTACCTGTTGCCATGAAATATGATTCATTGCCGGTCGAAAATTCACTCAATATTTACATTGACAATGCAAAAAAATATCAGACTATTGACGGCTTTGGAGCTGCGATTACCGGAAGTACGTGCTACAATCTGTTGAAAATGTCGCCCGAAAACAGACATCAGTTATTATCCGAGACTTTTGATGTTGAAAAAGGCATGGGCTATAATTTTATTCGGATTTCTATCGGTTGTTCCGACTTTTCGATGGACGAATTTACATGGTGTGATACTCCGGGTATTGAGAATTTTGATGTTCACGAACTTGATCGTAGAGATTTGTTCCCAATATTGGCAGAAATTTTAGAAATAAATCCTAACATTAAAATTATGGGTTCGCCGTGGACTCCTCCGCGATGGATGAAAATCGAAAGTTTAGCAAATCCTGTGGCTTACAACTCATGGACAAGCGGACAGTTAAATCCAAAACACTATCAAGATTATGCGACCTATTTTGTACGATGGATAGAGACGATGGAAGAGGAGGGATTTCCGATTTATGCCATAACCATTCAAAATGAACCTTTGAACAGAGGTAACTCAGCATCACTGTTTATGACTTGGCAAGAACAGCGCGACTTTGTAAAGCGGGCTTTAGGTCCTAAATTTAAATCTGCCGGTTTGAAAACTAAAATTATTATTTATGACCATAATTATGACTATGACAGCCATAAAGAAGATTGTAAAGACCAAATTGGATACCCTACAAAAATCTATGAAGACTATGACGCATCACAATATATTGATGGTGCTGCATTCCATGCTTATGGAGGAGAGAAGGCTGAAATGCTACATGTTCACCAAGCCAATCCGGATAAAACATTATACTTTACAGAAATGTCAATAGGTATGTGGGGTAGCGGATATACTTTTAAAAACGACTTTATGTGGAACATGAGAGAAATTGCTATCGGAACTCTCAATAACTTTTCTAAAGGAATTATGATGTGGAACTTTTTGTTAGATGATAAATTCGGACCTTACAGACCCGGAGGATGTGATATTTGTGTTGGGTGCATTGACATCAGTACAAAAGATTACGCTACACTGCGAAAAAATAGTCATTATTACACTATGGCTCATCTGTCAAAAGTTATAAAACCCAATGCTCAACGGATAGATTGTAATGCTAATCCAAAACCCGGAATTTATTGCGTAGCCGCAGAAAATACAGATAAATCTATAGGATTTGTGATTCAGAATGATACACAACAACAAGAAAAAATAACCATTAGGTCTAATGACAAAAATATCACCTGTAACTTACTTCCCAAATCTGTAAATTCATTGAGGTTTAATAAACAGAATTGAAAGTAAAAAGGTAAAAACAAAAATCACGTCTTTGCGAGGACGAAGCAATCTCTGTTTTTTAAACATAAGTTATCTGTTACCGACTTTTCGGCACTGTACTTCATTTCATATTTTATAGTTCATAACTCATACTTTTTTTGTATTTTAATTCATCATTTTTTAATTTATTTTACACATGAAAAAAATCAC
>CAYVGO010000074.1:0-8174 GCA_964450725.1 uncultured Muribaculaceae bacterium | reverse complement strand
TGTAAAATCAGTGTCATTAGTGTTCACAAGTAGTGATGATTTAGTCAAAACATAGTTACAATTTAATCTGGCACAAAGTAGAAATTAATAAAAATAAAGGATGGAATTAACAATAGACTGTACAGACTAACGTTATTATGTTGTAGAGGTGAGTATATTTATACTGTAGAGAGTAGTATAAGTGAGTTGTACAGGATGCCATTAATTTAATACAATAAAACAGGTAATTCATAAGTAGAAAATCAATAAAATGTAAGTACGATGAGTATAAAGTATAAGATGCAAAATTGGAACGATAACCTTAATTCGGACGAAACGAAAAAGAAAGGGATTTATCCGAAGGTCGTCAGATCAAAAACAATTGGAATTGAAGCATTGGCATTGCGCATTGCCAGAGGGCGAAAGTGGAATGCTATTGAAACAAGGGCTACGCTCGAACTGATGCTCGAATCGATAACCGAAGAACTTTTAGACGGTAATCATGTTTGTTTTGAAGGGTTTGGAACATTTTCACTCACAGCACAATGCAAAAAAACAGTAACTAATCCAGACGAAATTAGAGCTGAATCCATTGAAGTAAAACGAATGGTTTTTACCCCCTCTCCCAACTTGAAAAAGCGATTTAAAACAGCAAAATTCACTAAAGTAGAAAGTAAAACTAAAAAATGAAAATAGAAATTACTTGTATAGAATAATATTTATATCATGTATAGATTGATGATTAAGGCAATGTTTATGACATTTTTAGGAGTACTCCTTTCTGTTCTGAATCTTAAGGCAGACTTTCTCACCGAACAAAAAAAGTTTGAAAGAGTTAGAGTTGCCATTAAAGAAAAACAAGATTTTATTGTAAAAAAACTTAAGGAACAACAACTTACTACAGATAATCTTCATTTGTTGCTGGTGGCATATAAAGACAATGATGTGCTTGATGTTTATGCTAAAAACAAACAGCAAATTACTTATAAAAAGATTTTGTCATATCACATTTGTTCTCGTTCAGGACAATTGGGTCCCAAAAGAAAAGAAGGAGACGAACAAGTTCCTGAAGGGTTTTATTATATTAACCGATTGAATCCGGCAAGTAACTTTTATTTATCGCTTGGTCTTAATTATCCTAATCTTGCTGACCAAAGAAAAAGTAATGCACGTAATTTAGGCGGAGATATTTTTATTCACGGTTCTTGTGTAACTATTGGTTGTCTTCCAATGACAGATAATTGTATTAAAGAAATATACTTGCTTGCCGTTTATGCAAAAAACAATGGACAGTCTAAGATTCCGGTGTACATTTTTCCATTCAAAATGGGTAACCAAGAGATGATAAAATATCAATTAAAATATAAGAATAACAAAGCCTTGATTGACTTTTGGAAGAATTTAAAGATTGGTTATGACAAGTTTATCAAAGAGCAAAAAGAGTTGAAGATAGAAGTCCTTGATAACGGCAATTACAGTTTCTGAAAAATAGAAGGGTGCCATAAGAACTTTTGGTTGTGGCAGATTGTTCGGCTATTATGGAAAGTATGATAATAAAACATTTGGATTTGTTACTTTATAAACAACAAAAAGAGCCAACAGAGATTATTTGATATAATGAACAAAACAGATAACTTTGTATGAATATCAATAACTTGTATTTTGAACAATATGAAAAGATTAGAAAACAAAGTTGCCATCATTACGGGAGCCGCAATGGGCATGGGAAAATCACATGCACGACGATTTATCGCCGAAGGTGCAAAAGTAGCATTCACTGACATCAATGAAGAAAAAGGAAATGAGTTAGCGAAAGAGTTAGGAGAAAATGCTCTTTTTATAAAACACAATGTTGTGAGTGCTGCTGACTGGGAAAGAGTAGTCGCCGTGACAGAAGAAAAGTTTGGACATGTAAACGTTTTAGTCAATAATGCCGGTATTACCATGTCAAAATCGCTGTTAACAATAACAGAAGAAGAATACCGACGGATTATTGATATTAATCAAGTATCTGTATTCTTAGGAATAAAAACAGTCATTCCGTCTATGCAAAAAGCAGGTGGCGGTTCAATTGTTAATATATCTTCTATGAATGGAATTATTGGAGGCACTGTAGGTTATACAGATTCTAAATTCGCAGTTCGAGGGCTCACAAAAGCCGCGGCATTAGAATGTACAAACTATGGCATTCGAGTAAATTCAGTACATCCGGGCATGGTAGCAACACCCATGATTATGCAATCAGATACTAAAGACATGGTAGCAGAATTTGCAAAGCATATTCCTTTAAAACGATTGGCTCAACCCGAAGATGTAACCAACATGGTAGTCTATTTAGCCTCAGATGAGTCAAGTTATTCTACCGGTTCAGAGTTTATTGTAGATGGTGGTTATACTGCTATGTGATTATTTAAATTTTAGCCTCAACTTGTTCAATCACTTTTAGCATTTGTCTGACTAAAAATTTCAATTCATCGGGTTGTATAATATACGGCGGCATTAAATAAACCAAACATCCGAAAGGACGTATCCAAATACCGGCATCAACAAAAGCCTTTTGCATAATGCTCATGTTGACCGGTTTTTTCATTTCTATAACACCAATAGCCCCTATTACTCGCACATCTGCAACCGTATTATATTGAACAGCAGGTAAAAGTTCTTGAGCCAGTTGTGATTCTATTTGCCGAATGCTTTCTTCCCAGTTACTATTTTCTAAAAGTGTTACAGAGGCAGAGGCTATGGCACACGCCAGCGGATTGGCCATAAATGTAGGTCCGTGCATAAATACCCCTGCTTCACCTGAGCAGATAGTATCTGCAATGGTTTTTGTAGTAACAGTAGCAGCAAGTGAAAGATAACCTCCGGTTAAAGCTTTGCCGATACATAGAATATCGGGAATAATATTAGTATATTCAGTCGCAAAAAAACGTCCTGTTCTACCAAATCCTGTGGCTATTTCATCAAAAATTAGTAAAATATCATATTGGCTGCACAGTTGACGTAGTTGGGTCAAATACTCCGGAGAATAAAATCGCATACCTCCGGCTCCTTGTACAACAGGTTCAATAATAAATGCGGCAATGTGTTGATGTTCTTTTTCAAAGAGCGCTTGTACTTCGAGTAAAGATTGCTGATTATGATTGACAGGTTTACGTTTTAAACGGATACCAAAATCATCTGCAGGTTCTTGGACAAAGAACTGTTTTACAAGAGCATTACCAAAGATAGTGTGCATTCCTGTGGTTGGGTCGCAGACAGACATAGCATTCCACGTATCACCATGATAACCTTTTTTTACCGTAGCAAACTTTGTTTTACCCTGTTTCCCGCAACTGTTCCAATACTGTACAGCCATTTTCATTGCAACCTCAACAGCAACCGAACCTGAATCACTGTAGAATATCTTTTCTAACCGGTGAGGTAATACTTGCAATAACTTTTGAGTTAATTCAATGGCCGGTTGATGAGTAAAACCGCCGAACATAATGTGGCTCATTTTAGATAATTGTTGGTGAGCTGCCTCATTTAATACAGGATGATTATAACCATGCACCGCCGCCCACCACGACGACATACCATCAATTAATTTTCTTCCGTCATGTAAGGTGATTGTTACACCTTCGGCTTTTTCTACTCCATAAACCTGCAAAGGGTTGACGGTAGATGTATAAGGATGCCAAATATGGTCTCGGTCAATACTAAAATTCATAACCGGCACGGCGAATCAATTCTTTATCTTCATCAACACTACTGCCGATTGTCGTCAGCATGTCTCCCATAATGGCAGCATTGATACCAACCTTTAGTGCTTCAAATTGAGTAGTTTTAGGAAGTTTGGCACGACCGCCGCTAAATCGCAAATAAGCCTTAGGATGAATAAATCTAAATAAAGCAATGGTAGTTAAAATTTCTTCTTCTGATAATGGCGGCTGATTTTCAAGCGGTGTTCCTTTGATGGGTGATAAAACATTAATAGGAATTGAAAATACATCTAAATCTCTTAATGTTATAGCCAATTCAATACGATGTTCTACAGATTCACCCATTCCTATAATTCCTCCTGAACAAAGTTTCATGCCTACATTTCGCGCAGCGTTGAGTGTTTTTATTTTTTCTTCGGGGGTATGTGTCGTACAAAGTTGAGAAAAGTAAGAAGGCGCTGTTTCAAGATTACAGTGATAAGTTTCAACACCGCTTTTTTTCAAGGTTTTCAGGTCTTCTTCCGTCAATAATCCTAATGAAGCACAGCGCTTGATATTACAGTTTTGTTTCAAGTTGTCATAATGTCGGGCTACCTGTTCAACTTCGTTTGAGTTAAGATTACGTCCGCTGGTAACCAACGAAAAACGTCCTATTCCTTGAGATGCGTTGCAATTTGCCTGTCGTAATGTTTCTTCCAGTGATACTAACGGGTAAAGATCTATATCCGTTTTGTAAAAGCGTGATTGAGCACACCATTTACAATCTTCGCTACAATTACCACTACGGGCATTAATAATTGAACAGGCATCAAACTTTTCACCCATAACATGGCGAGTAATTTGATGTGATGCTGCATAAAGTTCCTGCTTATTGGGTTGTTGTGCTAAAAATAAAGCCTCGTCAGAAGTAATTTTTCCTCCATCGAGTACTTTTTGAAGAAGTGTTTGAATGGTCATATTATAGATATATTTTAATTATCAGGAAGAATTTGGAATTTGTTATTGACAAAACCGCTGCGAAGTTAAGGAATTATTTTTTTACTCTAAAATTAAACAATATCTCAACTTTAGATATTATACATCTAATAAGAAGAGATACTGTGTATAAATATTTTTCCTCACCGATAACACTTGGCTATACGATGAGGAAAATATATTTAAAGATAATTCAATAAGATTATTTATTCAGCCTTCTTTTCAGTTTTTCAACCAATAACATCATGGCAGGTACAACAATTAAGGTTAATATTGTTGAGAATGTTAATCCAAAAATAATTGTCCACGATAGATTTGACCACATTTGAGCATTGTCTCCACCAAAATAAATTCCGGGAGTAAAATCTGATAAACCTGCAAAAATGTCAATATTTAATCCTATTGCCATTGGTAACAGACCTAATAAAGTTGTTATAGCAGTAAGTAATACCGGTCTTAATCTTGTTTTCCCAGCATGTTCTAAGCAAAGAACGTATTCCGATATAGGCAATTTCTGAGTTTCTATATCAAGATTTAATTCCGTCATTCTTTGTTTGTAGAGTACGTTAGTATAATCAATTAAAACAATGGCATTGTTGACTACAATTCCGGCCAATGAAATAATTCCAATTCCGGTCATTACGATAACAAAGTCCATTTTAAACAAAGCAATTCCTCCGAATACTCCAATGGTAGAAAAAAGAACGGAGGTCATAATAATCAATGTTTTGGAAATTGAATTGAATTGTGCAACCAGAATAAATGAAATTAAACATAGTGCAAGTACCATTGCCATCATCAGAAATCCCATACTCTCTTTTTGTTCTTCTTGCTCACCACCAAATACATAATTGTAATTTGCAGGCATTTGAAAAGAGTTGAGCGCTTTATCAATTTGCTGATTGATGGCATTGGCATTGTAACCTTCTTTTACATTAGATTCCAATTTAATTACACGACCGTCATTTTTACGATTAATGGCATTATAAGTACTGTTATAGGTAAAAGAAGCGATAGAAGAAAGTGGTATTCTGATAGGTTTACCGTCTTTCATTAAAATGATAGATTGATTTAATAATGCTGCCAGATTATTTCTATAGTTGTCATTAGAGCGCAGCATGATGTCATAACTATCTTCATGGATTTTGAAATCAGAAATATCTTTTCCATATAAAGAAGTTCTAATTTGTGTAGCAATAGATGCCGTAGAAAGGTTTAATAACCCGGCTTTTTCACGATCAATACGAATAATCAATTCCGGACTTCCCAGGTCTAAGTCAAGTTGCAAGTTCTCAATGCCGTCAATGTTTTTTGAAAGAATAAAAGTACGTATGTCTTCTACAATCAACAACAACTTGTCAAAATCAGGACCTCCGACTTCAATGCTGATAGGTTTTCCTGTCGGTGGCCCTCCGGCATCTTGTTCTACCTGTATATTGACTCCGGGATATTGTCCTATTAATGCAGTTTCAAAACGTTTTTTTATTTTTGCCGTATTAATTCCTCTTCTGTCTTGATAATCAAGAAATGTAACTGTAATTAATCCTCGATTTTCGGTATCTCCGGTAATAAATTCTCCTTGTTTAGCCACTTTACCGATAGATATTAATTGTGATCTTACTATTTTTTTATCACTACCGAGTAAGGAGTCAACATCTCTTTCAATTTTTAATACCATACGGTTAGTTTCCTCAAGATTTGTTCCTACAGGCATATCGACATAAACATTAATGTATTTAGGATCTCCTGTTGGGAAAAATACCATGTTGACATTACGTGAACCAAAAAAGGCAAATGTTGCTATCAACAAAAACAACATACTGATTAAAGTATAAAGTGAGTTCCGCTTATTGAGGACAAAAGCAATAGATTTTTCGTAAAAATTTTCTAATAATGACAGCAGATTATTTTGAAAATAATTTTGCATTTTCGTAAAGAAGAATGCGTAGCCAAACATCACCAAACTTCCTAAAAATAACAGATTGGGTATTGTATAAGTGAATCCTGTAAAAAATGCAAGAGCATAAAAAATGATGGCAGGAATCAGTAAAATAAAAGCAACTTTTATTTGTCCTTTCGGATTTGCAGGCTTTTCTTCAGATGGTCGTAAGATTAAACTTCCGCCAAAAACCGGAATAAGTATTAATGCCACAAACAAGGAGGAAGAAAGAACGATGATCAGTGTAATAGGAAGAAGTTTCATGAATTCTCCCATCATACCGCCCCAAAATGCCAATGGAAAAAACGCCGCTAACGTTGTTGCTGTAGAACCGATAATAGGTAAAGCAATTTCTCCGATAGCCCGTTTCATTGACTCTTTCTTTGAATAGTTTGCAGTAGTTAGATAGCGATAATAATTTTCAACCGCTACAATAGCGTTATCCACCAACATTCCTAATGCAAGAATGAGTGAAAAAAGTACAATCATATTTACTTTTTGTCCCATAATGAATAATATCAAGAAGGACATAAACATTGATGTTGGTATTGCTAATCCTACCAACATAGCATTACGTGTTCCCAAAAAGTAAAATAAAACCAAGAATACAAAAATGAAAGAAATAATAATACTATTTTCAAGATTACTTAACTGTGTTCTTACCCCTTCAGACAAGTCATTGGTAGGAACAATAGTCAATTGCTCTGGAAGGCTTTTAGTTGTTTTGGCTTTATCAACAATTTTTAAGATTTTGTCAATAGCCTTCAGCATATTTTCTCCAGACCGTTTAATAACTTGCAAAGAAATTACAGGATTACGGGGAATAGCATTAATGTTTGTTCCTTTAATAATTTCATCTTTTGTATCTTCTAATCGGGTTCTGTTTTTTTCATCTTCAAAACTTTCTACTACAGTAGCAACATCTCGTAAATATAATGTACCGTCATTGTTTTTACGAATGACAATATCTTTCATTTCATTGACAGATTTAAATTCACCAACAATACGAACATTACGTGAAATTCCTTTTTGTCTTACCGTACCGGCACTTAAACTTAAGTTTTCAGCCTTAACGGCATTTTCAATATCATTAAAATTAATTTCATAAGACTCCATTTTTAACAAATCACAATTGATGTGAATTTGTTTTTCCTCAACGCCTTTAATGTCCACCCGACGTATTTCAGGCAACATTTCAATTTCATCTTGTAAGTATTCTCCAAAAATTTTTAATTCTTCTAAAGAATAATCTCCGGATAAGTTTAGATTGATAATAGGTATTTCGGTCATATCAATATCAATCACTTTTGGAGGCGAAGGTAAGTCATTGGGTAGTTTTCCTAAAACATTGTCAACCTTATCTTTTACTTCATCTTTAGCTTCTTTTACCGACATTGATGAAATAAATTCGACCGTAACAACCGATAAATCTTGTTGTGATTTCGAGGTCATTTTTTTGTATCCCTTACAACCCTTCAATTCCTTTTCTAATTCTTTGGTAATAAGAGATTCAATATCTTCGGGAGAGTTTCCTGGATAAATGGTTTGTACTAAAATTTTGGGAATTTGTACATCGG
>CAYVGO010000073.1:3811-8743 GCA_964450725.1 uncultured Muribaculaceae bacterium | reverse complement strand
ATTTGAAGCACAAAAGTAGTGATTTTTTTCCAATTCCATATTGAGACAATGACATGCCAACAATATGAATATACATTACACATAATTACCCTTGAATGGTTGCAGTCTGTCTAAACTCAGTACGCTCAAGTTTATTTTCAGAACTTCCTGCTGTGTATTTTTCATTTTTCACTCTACGAATTTTTCATCTCCTAAAGTAGAAAAGTTTCATTTATAATTTGTATTTTTGTAATCTTCGTCGAGATTTATATAATTTTCGACGAAGTTTATATAAATCTCGTCGAAAATTTTATAATCTTCATCGAAGATTATAAAATATGTCTTTTGGAAATGAAAAATAGAATGTGTTCTTTAATAAAATATGTAGTGTTATGGCAAAATATGTAATGAGAGAAATGAATGACCTCAACGGTACGGGTGAGCGAAGGACTTATCCAAAAATAGAACAGCAAGGGCAGGTAAAACTCATAGACCTGGCAAGAAGCATCAGCGAAGCAAGCAGTTTTTCTGTCGGCGATGTTATTGGAGTTGTACAGGCATTAAGACAAAGAATGATTATGGAACTTGCCAGAGGACAATCGGTTAAAATTGAAGAGTTAGGAATTTTCAGAGTTTCTTTAAAACTAAAAAAAGGAAAAGAGGTAGAAATTGCAGGACGTAAAGGTAGAAGAAACGCTCAAAGTATAGAAGTGGGCGGAATAAACTTTTCGCCGGAAAAAGATTTGATAAAAGCAGTAAATACTGAATTTCGCCCCGAACGTTCAGATAAAAAAGGAGGTCGCTCGTCTGACAAGTACACCCTTGAAGAGCGCTTGGCATTAGCCCACAAATACTTAAGTTCTAATCCATTGATCAAAGTAGCAGATTACTGTAAGTTGACAGGGTTATTAAGCGGTGCGGCAGCAAAAGAGTTAAAAGCCTTTTCTGAAAATGTTGAAAGTGGCATTGACAGAATCGGACGAGGAAAACACATTGTTTATGTCTTCCGTTCTGAAAAGTAACAGGGTGAAGGTATCGCGGACAGAAAATGGGTTGCAAAAAATTTCGAGTAATGACATAGAAACACCCTAAACAAATTTTGATAATCCCGTCAATTATATCTACTTTTGCACCGCAAAGATTGCCCCTTTAGCTCAGTTGGTTAGAGCGGTTGTTTCGTAAACAACAGGTCGTCGGTTCAAATCCGATGAGGGGCTCTGATTCATATTTTCTTCTCAGGTATAAAATAGATGCAACATCAAAGTGTACACTTTATCGTACGAATGTGGAAGGCGTTCTTATCTTTAGCCCAAGAACAGTTATTGCATCTCCACTCTCGAATAGTTATTTTCGGACGTTCATTCTCTGAACGTCAGTTATTGCTTTTCCTTGCCTTTTTAGCAGGACTATTATCAGGATTAGCCGCCGTTTTATTGAAACATACCGTGCACTTTGTACAACAAACATGGGTAGCACAACTTAATCTTCAAACGTTTTCCTACTTATTCTATCCTGCTTTTGGCATGTTGATTACTGTGCTTTTTGTACGGTATGTCGTTCGAGATAATATCAGCCATGGTGTTACAAGGGTGTTGTATGCCATTTCCAGAAGAAATTCCAAATTAAAACCTCACAACAATTTCACGTCCATTATTGCCAGTACTTTTACCATCGGTTTCGGAGGTTCTGTGGGAGCTGAAGCCCCTATTGTATTAACCGGAGCATCCATCGGCTCGTCTGTGGCACAATATATGAGGTTAAATTATAAAAACATAACCTTACTTTTGGCTTGTGGTACGGCAGGAGCGATTGCCGGCATCTTTAAAGCTCCGCTGACGGGAATTATCTTTACTCTTGAAGTATTGATGCTTGATTTAACCCTCTCTTCTATTATTCCGTTGATGGTTTCATCGGTTACGGCCACCACAGTCTCTTATTTGATGCTTGGAAGAGATGTAGTCTTTACAAATGAAATACTACCCTTTCAAATGGCCAATTTGCCCTTTTATCTATTGTTAGGAGTCCTTTGCGGTTTTGTAGCATTATATTTTACTCGCGCCACCTTAAGAATAGAAAAAATATTTGACAAAATCGGCAATCCGTATTATAAACTTTTACTTGGGGGTTCGGTATTAGCCTTACTTATCTTTATCTTCCCTCCGCTTTACGGAGAAGGATATGAAGTTTTAACGTCATTGTTAAATGGAGATACAAGCGTAGCTTTTTTAAATCCGTTATTCGGTTTTGGTTCACATTCAGCCGCAGTAGTTATTGTAGTATTGGCTTTGGTTATATTCTTTAAAGTCATAGCCATGGCTTCAACCAATGGTGGCGGTGGAGTTGGAGGTACGTTTGGTCCTACATTATTTGTCGGTGGTATCACAGGATACTTTTTCTCAAAAATCGTCAACCTTTTGGACTTTAGAACTCCGTCCACTAATTTCACATTAGTCGGAATGGCAGGATTGATGGCTGCCGTTATGCACGCTCCGCTGACAGCAATCTTCCTCATTGCTGAAATTACGGGAGGCTATACTTTGTTGTTTCCATTGATTATTACTTCTACCATTGCTTACATCACCATTCAATACTTTGAAAAACATTCGATTTATACCAAACGTTTGGCACAGCGTGGCGAATTGCTAACCCATAATAAAGATCAAGCCGTTTTGACATTACTCAACACCAAAAAGGTGGTGGAAAAAGATTTTATTATTGTCCGACCAACAACAACATTGCGCCAATTGATAGAACTAATTTCCATATCCAGACGGAATGTATTTCCTGTCCTTAACAGTAACAATGAATTACAAGCCATTATTTTAGTCGATGATATTCGACATATTATGTTTGACATTTCAAAATATGATCAGTATAAAGTTGAAGATTTTATGGTTGTACCGCCGGCTGTCATCAAGATTGATGAAAATATGAAAGATATTTTAGACAAGTTTGAATTTACGGGAGCATGGTATTTACCGGTCATAGACACCAACAATAAATACTACGGCTTCTTGTCTAAAAGTAAAATTTTAGCTACATACAGAGAAATACTTATTCAAGTTTCAAAATAACAATATCTCCTTAACGGTTAGTGGGTAATGATTAACGGTTAATGAAATACACCCTATGATATTACTTGCAATGAATGATGAATCACTAACGATTGCCACTAACCGTTAATCACTAACCACCAATCACTCACTTATGGTCTCAAAAAAGATTATTGTTCTTAAAATCGGAAGCAGTACACTGACAGCACAAACCGACAGATTGTCTTTAGGTAAAATTGAAGACTTGGCTCGACAAATTGTTGTTTTGCAAGAAAAATATCATGTTGTTATTGTAACTTCTGGCGCCGTTGCTGCCGCACGACATTTCTTAGCCTTAGAGAGTGAACCGGGTATTGTTTCAAAACAGGCATTAGCCGCCATCGGACAACCCAAACTCATGAGACTTTATGAGCAAGTGTTTGATATTTTCGGCTTAAAAGTAGCGCAATGTTTATTGACCTATCGAGATTTTTATGACCAAAATGCTAAAAATCATACCCAACAAACCATCAGAGAACTTTTAAGTCATCACTATATTCCTATTATTAATGAAAATGACACGGTAGCCATTGAAGAGTTAGTCGTTGGCGATAATGATAAATTATCGGCATTGGTAGCCTCTATTATTCCGGCAGACTTACTTATTCTTGCCTCCGATATTGACGGACTATATGATAAAAATCCCCATTTACATACTGATGCGCAACTGCTCAGAACAATTACGGAGTTGTCATCTGTAAAGCAATACGCAGAAGAAAAAAACTCTACACTCGGCACAGGTGGAATGACTACCAAATTAGAAGCTGCAGAGATTTGTAAAGCCGTTGGTATAGAAATGTGGATTGTCAACGGAAGTATTGAGCACTTTATAGTACGCTGTCTTGAAGACCGCTATCCATTTACAAAATTTATTCAATAAAATGACCGACTTCTTTTTTACGGTAGAAGAATTTGACCAGTACTTAAAATCTCAAATGGTCATCCAAGAACCAAAAACTCTTTACGAACCGATGAATTATGCGACCGTTACAGGAGGAAAAAGAATACGTGCAGCATTGACTGTAACAGGAAGTCAAATTGCAGGAGTAAGAAAAGAAGAGATGTATCCGTTAGCCTTAGCCATAGAATTGTTACATGCCTTTTCTTTAGTACATGATGATATTATGGATAACTCTGACATGAGACGAGGACAGCCCAGCGTGATGAAAAAATATGGTACAAATCAAGCAATTTTGTCCGGAGATGCACTACTCATTAAGGCGTACCAATCTCTATCTGAAACCAAAACACCATATTTATCTAAAACATTAAAAACCTTTAGCGATGTTGCTTTGGAGATTTGCGAGGGACAGGCTTTAGATATGCAACTCGAAAATGAAACGCTGATTGACAAGGCAACTTATCTAAAGATGATTGGTAAAAAAACCGCAGTATTGTTAGCTACATCTCTATCTATCGGAGGTATTGCCGCCGGTTGTACTTCGCAAACAGAGGAAATGTTGTACAAAATTGGTTATGATATGGGAATGGCGTTTCAAATACAAGATGACTGGTTAGATTGTTTTGGAACAGAAGAGACGGGTAAGACATTATATACAGATATTTTGAATTGTAAAAACAATTATCTTTATGTTATGGCATGTGAGCAACTCAGAGGTAGTCAATTGAATGAGTTTATCTCTCTTTATTCTCAAAAAAGCGGCGGAGAGTCAAAAGTCAGTCAAGTAAAACAAGTATATAGTCAACTCAATATTGAACACTCTGTGTCGGAAGAGATTAACCAATATCACCAACAATGCTATCATCATATCAAAAAACTAAATAACACCAACTCTAATGCGCTAAAGCAACTTCAACAAATGATAGAAATGATGGTAGGTAGAAGGAAATGAAGAATGTA
>CAYVGO010000073.1:2594-3711 GCA_964450725.1 uncultured Muribaculaceae bacterium | reverse complement strand
CTTTAGAGATTATATTTATCCATAATTTTGCCATTCAAATATGAGAAAGAAGTTTGATAAACTACGAATTGTTGATATTGCCAGACTTTCCGGCGTATCTGTCGGAACTATCGACAGATTACTTCATAACAGAGGAGGTGTTTCACAGGAAACTCGAGCAAAAATAGAAGAAGTATTAGAACTCAATCAAGGCAAAGTTGACAAACTCGGGTTAATTTTACTGGCAAAGCAACAATTTTTATTTGCCGTTATTCTTCCAAAGTACAATATTGGCGAAAATGCTCAAAAGATTCATGAAGGTGTATTATCTGCTATCAGAGAGTTTAAAATGTTTTGGGTCGATGCACAATTCTTTTTTTACGACCAATTCGATACTCCTTCTTATGAAAAAATACTTTCAGATGTTTCTCAAGGTAACTTTCATGGTATTGTACTAATGCCTATTTTCAAAGAAGAAAGTTATCCCTTTTTAAGTATCATTGAAAGCAAAAAAACACCTTATATCTTTGTGGATTCGACCATTGCCGACTCACAACCCACAGCCGTTTTTGCCATAGATACCTTTTCTTCAGGATATACGCTTGCCAAATTAGTTTTTACCTCTCCAAGTGTTTCTGAAATAGTTATTTTTAGAACATATCGTACAGGAAGCAGTCGGGGGAATGTAAGCAGATTAAGAGAAGAGGGCTTTATACGTTTTATGGAAAGTAATAATGTCAAAGCAAAAGTACATCAACTTGAACTTTCTGCATCTGACAGAGAGAAAAATAAAAGTCTATTGAGTAACTTTTTCAAACAATACCCGAATGTTCATGCGGGTGTTATTTTTAACGGGAGAATTCATTTGGTCGCACAAGAAATCAGAGATTTTAATCTCAAAATAAAGTTATATGGTTTTGATTTAACACCGGAGAACAGGCATGCTATGCAATTTGGACAAATATCATATTTGATAGGTCAACGTCCTACGTTACAAGGTTATAACAGTATCAAAACATTGGTATCTATGTTGATATTTAAAGAACCGCTACCACCTACACAATCCATGCCAATTGATATTATTGTTCCTGAGACAGAACCTTTTTACGACAATCTATAACTCAATATCCTTTATTCG
>CAYVGO010000073.1:0-2494 GCA_964450725.1 uncultured Muribaculaceae bacterium | reverse complement strand
TGACGTACGTTAGTGTCAGATAAAAAAATGAGGATAGCCATAACCAACGTAATTATTCCTTGATAAATAATAAAAACAACTACCTTTCCTCGACTCTGTTTAAATTTTGAGAATGCTATATAAACAAGAATAAGCCCTAAAATAATCATTCCTATTGCTAATCCGATATTACCTAAAAACTCATATACTGGCAACAATATTCGGGGTACATAATATGATTCTTGTTCTTGAAAATAAGTAATTCCCCAAACAAAAAATCCGGCACCGATTAATCCCATAGCAAAGGCTTTGATTTTTTCCATCAACGCCTTTTTCACATTCTGTTTTTCCACCATTAAATCATTTATTTTATTTATAAATATATATTTTTCGATAATAAGTTTTATTGTCGTGTCTGATTTGTAAGATATAAAATCCTTCTTGTTTTATTGGCAAATTGATTGATTGTCCTACATTTATCTGCTGCTCTACCAGATGTGCTCCGGATAATGTAAAGACCGAGATATGAAACGTCGTACTTTCTGGCAATCCGGTAATATAAAATATACCTTTATTCGGATTGGGAAAAATAGTAATGTTATCTTTGTCTTTTGATAATTCTTGTGTAGGGACGGAGGTAATAAATGTATTGTCGGGAATGTCAGTATCATTAATGTTCAACAATGTTCTGTAAATATTGATTCGTCCTTTCCCTATGTATGCCTCCGGTAAATTGGCAATATTAGAAGATATACCTGCATATTTTTGCAGTAATCCTTTGGCTTCTTCGTAAGTTAATTTGGGTTTGGCTTCTAACATCAAGGCTACAGAACCTGTAACAGCCGGTGCAGCCATAGAAGTGCCTTCTAAAACTCCATAAAGTCCACCATTATTATCATAGGTAACTCTTTGAATAGAAGGAAAAGATGAAGCATCACTAACGGATGATATAATCAATGCTCCGGGAGCTAAAACATCAGGTTTCAATCGTTGGTCTACGGTAGGACCTTTTGACGAGAAACTTGATAAACCTCCGATTGTTGTCACTTGCTTCCATTCTTTACCATTCAAATCTTTGTATTTGTTTTTTGAATTTACAGCTCCCACAGCAATTATTTTTTTGGAGGTACCGCCAATTTCTCCGATTGTATACGCTGCATCTCCACCTACCCAAATATTATTTCCTGCTACCGGAAATAACTTTTCAAAGTTTACTTCATCGTTCCACGCATGTACTGTCGAAACATTATTTTGTAAGACTAATACTACTTTTTCATCACTGTTAATGGAAGTTTTTTTGACTTTGTATTCAATGTAAAATCTTGTATCATAACGAACCACATTAGCAGTAACTGTAGTTGTACCATAACCGGTAGAAAATGTTTTATTGGAAATATTTGTTCTGTCAATGTTTGTCCCCTGCGTTTTTTCATATCTTCCGGAGCGTTTCTGCCATATTTCAAATCCGAATTTAAAAGAAGAATTATTGGTAGCGCCGGTTATACAACCGTAGTAATCATTGTTACTTGAGGTAATATTGATACCACTTCGTACAGTTTGATCCGTATAAAAAGAATATTGTAAATGCAAGTTTTTACCACCTTCATTACCCGCAGCACCAACGACCAAGTATCCCGGAGAAACTAATCCTTCTAATGCTTTATCAAAATTCGAAGTTCCATCATGAGGTCCTATCTGTGATCCTAAACTTAAATTCACTACAGCAGGTTTTCCTACACTTTTAGCATAGTCAAAAATATATTTTACTCCATCAATGATTTTATCTGTAGTTAAAGGTCCGTCTACAAAAACAATATCGGCTTCGGGAGCCATACCGCGATAAGAAGTTGTACTTCCTCCTCCGGCTGCAATACCTGTAACGTGTGTACCGTGGGCATCACTATAAGCATTACTTGTATTTCCCAATCCCATAATCTCTCCTTCGGTTTTATATTCTCTGCCATACCCGAAAGTAACGGGAGAATTACCACTTGCTTCTTGATCCCAAACTCTGACAATTCTACAACGATTATTCACAAAATCATAGAACATAGGATGATTGGTTTTCAGTCCCAAATCTACAATTCCAACAACCACTCCTTTTCCTTTATAAGGTTTAGAAATTTTCCCCAAGCCATTGTATGCAGAATCTACATTAATATAATATCTCGAACTGTCTAATCTTGGCTTTACCCGTTGATTGACTTCAAATGTTCTGATACCTTTTTGTTCCAGGAGCAGTAAAACTTTGGAAAGGGGAACTTGTACAGTGTAAACAGTTGGGGTTTTGGTATTGACTTTGACATGGAAACTGTCTAACAATTTCAGATTAAACGTACTGTCAAAAGATAACAATCCCCCAATGTACTCTTCATTGACCACTATATCGGATAAATTCTTGACTTTAAGTTTCTGTTGATATTCGTTGACCATTTCTTGGGCTTGCAGCGACAGTTGTGCATGCCCATAAAATGACCAACATAAGAGTAAAAGGGTAAGAAGTTTTTTTGTCATT
>CAYVGO010000072.1:0-8941 GCA_964450725.1 uncultured Muribaculaceae bacterium | reverse complement strand
TTATAATTCAACGACTCTTCTTTCAACCTTGTTCCTTTACAGTGCGGACAGACTGTATAACGGATAAATCTTTCTACCCGTTCTCTTACGTGGTCAGATTCTGAGTTCTCATAATAGTTGTTAATGTAATTGATAACCCCTTCAAATCCTTGACTGTAGTTACTTCGGAAACTGGGTAAATCACTCTCTATTCTGAAAGACTCTGTGGTGCCATATAAAATAATATTGAGATTTTCCGGCGAAATGTCGGCAATGGGTTCGGTTAATGAAAATCCGAACTTTTTGGCTAAACCGCTTAGAAGTACAAATGCTCGTGAAGTGGTAGAAGTTCCTAAAGGTGCAATACCTCCTAACAAAATGCTTTTTTGCGGATCGGGAATGATTTTATCTATATCCATTTCGGCAATTTCTCCGAGCCCGTTACAATGCGGACAAGCACCTTGCGGAGAATTGAAAGAGAATGTATGAGGAGCAGGTTCACTGTAAGAAACTCCCGTATCGGGACACATCAAATTACGACTGTAGTAAGTTACAGATTGAGAATCATAATCAAGAATCATGATTGTTCCGCTACCATGCTTTAATCCTGTATCTACAGATTCACTCAATCGCTTTGTATCACCATGCTTGAGGGTTAATTTGTCTATCAACAATTCAATAAAATGACTTTTATAGCGATCTAAGACTATTTTTTCAGATAACTCTCTAATCTCTCCATTGACTCTTACGGCCAAAAATCCTTTTTTTAACAACTGCTCAAATAATTCTTTGTACTGCCCTTTCCTACCTTTGATTAATGGCGATAAAATGGCGATACGTTTTTTCTCAAACTGTTGGAAAATGTGTTCTTTGATTTGTTCTTCGGTGTACCGTATCATCGGTTTTCCTGTCGGCGAATAGGCTATTGCAGCACGGGCAAAAAGCAATCTCAGGTAATGATAAATTTCGGTTGTTGTTCCTACGGTAGAACGTGGATTTTGGTTGGTGGTTTTTTGTTCTATGGATATTACCGGTGTTAGCCCTGTAATTAGTTCTACATCGGGTCGTTCTAATCCACCTAAAAATTGTCGAGCATACGCAGACAAAGTTTCCAGATAACGTCTTTGTCCTTCTGCGTAAATAGTATCAAATGCCAATGAAGATTTTCCACTTCCGCTTAAGCCCGTAATGACAGTAAGGCTATTGCGAGGGATGGTAACATCAATATTTTTAAGGTTGTGTACTCTTGCTCCTTTTACTTCTATAAATTTTGGTTCCATTTTATTTTTTCTTTTTCTTTCCCCATAAAGAAAAATGTACGTAATCTTCGGGTTGTTTTCTTACATCTATCAGTAAACTGTCGAGATTACGCAAGGTGTAATTCAGGTTTTTGTATAATGTGTCATTTTCCATATTGCGCAGCAGTTTTCCGTCTTTCATATCTGTAGAAAGTATAGTAGATACGGTTTTAAGGCGTACAATCGTAGAATCGGCATTTTGGAGTAATCGGTTTAAGGCGTAAGTGTCTTCTTTCAGGTTTTGGGATATTGCTAACGTGTTAGACAGAATGCCTGCAACGGTTGTATCGTTTTGAGCAATGAGTTTATCTAATTTTACGGTGGTGTTGTTGAGGTTTTCAATCAGAATATGTAACTTTTCTAATGCTGTCGAAATATTATTGATATTTCGTTGACTTAATATTTGATTGACTCCGCCAATGGCAGTGTTGATGTTTTCCATAATACTGTCAATTTTAGGAACTATCGGTTCTATTTGCGACATCAAACTTGCTTTTCCGGCAACATATTGAATGGTGTCTTTGTCTTTTAAGAAGTCGGTATTATTGCTGAATTGAATGGCAAATGCCGCTTTATCTAAAATACCTCCCGGAGAGAGCGAAATAACAGAACCTTTAGGAATTTGATAGCGAGAATAAATTAACAATGTTGCATATACTTTTTTACCATCAATAGAAAGTGTAATGTCTGATACCTCTCCCACTTTTACACCTTGTAATGTTATGATGGTTTTATTGCTAATGCCTATAGCATCATTCAGTGGCATATAATAAGTATTATTGAGACTTAAAGCCTCTTTTTTCCCTAAGTAGCTCATTCCAAAGTAAAAAACCACAAAGATGGCAATAGTAAATAATCCGATTTTAAATTCTTTTTTAATCTTCATAAATAAATCAATTAAAGTGCAGAAACATATTTTTCTTAAGTTTTTTCTTGCGGGGGTCAAAGTTACATAGTAAATTCCGATTTTCCACTAATTTTTTTTATGATAGGTCAAGTTACTTACAAACTAAACATAAAATTCTTCAAGAAAAAAGCTCTTTAATCATTCAAAATCATAGTAATGTATATTTTCTTTATCTCGGTCTCTTTTTCAAAGTTAAATATTTATTTTCTCTATTTGATTTATCTTCTTTTTTGTTACAGCAAAGTTATTGTTATAGCCAAAAATTACTTTCTATATATTTGACAAGTGAATTTTCGCTCAAAGTATGAATCAGTATCAATCATACGAGCCTTAATTTTAATTCTCAATTATTTAGCGTACCTTTGCCCAAATTTAATACCTATCAAAATAGAATGGACGAATTATATGAATTTCAAGAGTTGGGTTTATCTGACATTGCCTTGTCGGCAATTAAGGCAAAAGGATTTGAAACCCCAACACCGATCCAAAAAGTAGCCATCCCTCACTTACTCCAGCAAACAGGCGATATTATAGCACAGGCACAAACCGGAACAGGAAAAACGGCAGCCTTTGGTTTACCGATTTTAGACAAGTTAGAACCTGACGGCACAGTGCAAGCATTAATTCTTACGCCCACAAGAGAATTAGCATTACAAGTGTGCGACGAAATAATCTCCTTTAAAGGAGGAAGACCCGTTTCACTGACCACCATCTATGGCGGAGCATCAATCTCAGACCAGCTCAGGAGGCTCAAAAAAGGAGTAGATATTGTTGTTGGAACCCCCGGCCGTGTCCTTGACCACATCTCCAGAGGAAGTTTGGATTTAAGTAATGTCAAATGGTTTATCCTTGACGAAGCAGACGAAATGCTAAACATGGGATTTATTGAGGACATCGAATCTATTTTAGAACAAACTCCTGCAGAACGCAGAGTGATGCTCTTTTCGGCCACCATGCCCGACAGAATCGCCAAACTGGCCAAAAAATATCTCAAAGACTTAACTCACCACAAAATAGAATCAAAACAACTGACCACCGATTTAACGGATCAAATCTATTTTGAGGTTAATGAAAGCGACCGCTTTGATGCCTTAACCAGAATTATTGACGTTGAACCTGAGTTTTACGGATTGGTATTCTGTCGTACCAAAGTCTCGGTAGATGAAGTGGTAACCAAACTGTTAGCACGCGGATACGATGCAGACGGGTTACACGGAGATCTTACTCAGCTTGCCCGTGAAAAAATTCTTTCAAGGTTTAGAAATAAGAACATTACCATCTTAGTAGCCACCGACGTTGCCGCAAGAGGTATTGACATTCAAAACCTTACACACGTTATTAACTACTCTTTACCACAAGATTTCGAAGCCTATATTCACCGTATCGGAAGAACCGGCAGAGCAGGAAAAGAGGGTACAGCCATTACGTTTATCTCTCCAAAAGAATACAGACAACTGATGATGATGCAGAAAGTCATTAAAACCCAGTTGCGTAAGGAAAAACTGCCCAATGCCCAAGATGTTATTGAAGTAAAGAAAAATAAAATCAAAGACGACATTGCACAAATTATAGAGATTGACTCTTACAAAGAATATTTAGACTTAGCCAAAGAAATTTTGAACGAGTATGACCCGGAGACAGCATTGGCAGCATTAATACGTTCTGCATTTAAGAATGAATTAGATGTCAAGAACTATCCTGAGATTCGGTCGTTTAAGGTCGATCGTCGGGGCACGGCACGTATGTTTATTGCTCTCGGACGATTAGATGATATGACCCCCAAGAAGTTAGTCGAGTTTTTAGAAAAACATACAGACTTAAAGGGAAGTAAAATTGACGACGTGAAAGTCTGTGATGCTTTTTCTTTCGCTACCGTACCCTTTGAAGACGCAGAAAGAGTACTGAAGATGCTGAATGCACTGCGCTCTAAAGGTGAAAAACCCTTAGCCGAAATCTCTAAAGAAGACCGCAATGACTCGGGAGCCGGTCGCTCAAGAGGAGAAGATAGAAGAGCGACAAGAGGAGACGACCGAAGAAACTCAAGGGGAGACAGCCGAAAATATCGAAGAAAAGGATAATTTATATTTCTAACCCAAGTTTATGCCATAAGGTCTAAACTTGGGTTACTACCCAATCCAATAAAATTTATCGGCCTTATTCTGTTATTTGCAGAATAAGGCCGATAAATTTTTTGCTTAATCTAAACTTAAAGCCCGATATAGGTTCTTGGAGTAAGCGCCAGCAGCTCTTTTTTTACATTATCAGAGACCTCTAACGTTTGAATAAATTCGGCCATTGACGCAGCCGTAATCTTTTCATTCTTACGAGTCAATGCTTTCAACGCTTCATAAGGCTTTGGGTAATTTTCTCTGCGTAAAATAGTTTGTATTCCTTCTGCAATCACTTCCCAGTGATTTTCCAAATCTGCCTCAATAACAGGATGATTCACAATTAACTTGCTTACCCCTTTCAAAATAGATTCAAATCCAATCATGGTATGAGCAATGGGAACTCCAATGTTTCTTAATACAGTAGAGTCAGTTAAATCACGCTGTAACCGCGATATAGGCAGTTTGGCCGACAAATGCTCAAAGATTGCATTGGCAATTCCAAAGTTTCCTTCTGCATTTTCAAAGTCTATCGGGTTTACTTTGTGCGGCATGGCCGATGACCCGACTTCGCCCTGTTTTATTTTTTGTTTAAAGTAATCCATGGCTACATACTGCCAAACATCTCGACAAAAATCAATTAAAATAGTGTTGATTCTTTTCATAGCATCAAAAAATGCCGCTAAATTGTCGTAATGTTCTATTTGTGTTGTAGGATGGCTACGCTTTAACCCGAAACTCTTCAACCACTGATTACTGAAACTTATCCAATCTACTGTTGGGTAAGCCGCAACGTGCGCATTAAAATTACCTGTAGCACCTCCAAACTTTACAGAAAAAGGAATTTGCAGTAACAGTTCTACCTGATTAGCCAATCGGCAGACAAAAACAGCGAGTTCTTTACCCAAACGTGTAGGAGACGCCGGTTGACCGTGCGTTCTTGCCAGCATCGCTACCGGCTCTGTATCTTTGCTTAATTTTTCTATATGCTCAATCACCTGTTGCAGTAACGGGTACAGCACATCTTGAAAACAATCTTTTAAAGATAGAGGTACGGCAGTATTATTAATATCTTGTGATGTTAACCCAAAGTGAATAAATTCGACGTAGGGAGAGAGCGATAACTTCTCAAATTCCTCTTTCAAAAAATATTCTACGGCTTTAACATCATGATTCGTCGTTTGCTCTATGTTTTTTATTTTTTGTGCTGATGCAACCGTAAATTGTTGGTATAGATTTCTCAGTGTCGTAAACTTATCTTTAGGAAAGGTTACTAACTGAGGTAAAGGAAGTTCGCATAAGGCTATAAAGTATTCTACTTCCATCAGTATCCTGTAACGGATAAGCGCGTATTCAGAAAAGTAGGAAGATAGTTTTTCTACTTTGTTTTTATATCTTCCGTCAATAGGACTTATGGCTTGTAGTGAAGAAAAATCGTTATTCATATTTGAGATTTAAAAAGGTCGAAAATAAAACTACAAAAGGCAAAACCTACAACCGACAATTTTACCTTTTGCAATTTCATCATTTACATTTATTTGTCTAATTCGTTCCATGCTAATGCAGCCGCACCAAGTATTGCCGGATTTTTATTCATAATTTCAGACAATGCAACTTTTACTTTTCCTTTGTATGGAAAGCAAAGGTTGGCTTCAAAAGATGCTATCGTAGGGTTTAATATTAAATCTCCGCTACGAGCCAAACCGCCGGTAATAAAAAATGCTTCAGGACTGGAGAAGCAAGTGAAGTCTGCTAATGCGCGTCCTAATATTTCTCCGGTAACATCAAAACATCTTTTCGACAATTCACAACCTTTTAATGCTTCCTCGTAGATTAATCGGCTGGACATTTTATTAGGTTCAACATTTCGCAAGGGTGTATCAATACTTCTGTCATCGGCCATTAATTCTAACATCGTACGGGCAACACCTGTAGCAGAACAGTAAGTTTCCAGGCAACCACGTCTTCTGCAACCGCAAAAACGTCCTCCTTTTTCAACGATAACATGTCCGAGTTCTCCGGCAATTCCCGTATAACCGTAAACTAATTGATCGTGTATGTAAATACCCGCTCCAAGTCCGGTACCTAAAGTAATTACAATAAAGTCTTTCATTTTCTTTGCCCCTCCGTAACATTTTTCTCCAAAGGCGGCAGCATTGGCATCGTTATCTAAAGCGATTGTTTTTATGCCCAGGTATTTTTCAAAGGTAGCTTTAACATCTAATATTCCTTTGTTTTCGGTGTTTGCCCACGATTGAAGGTTAGCCGGAGATTCTATACACTTAGTAAAAGGATTTGCATTGGGTGCTCCTAATCCTAAGCCGGCCAGTACAATATCTTGATTATTTTTACAAATATCCTTAATACATGTACTGACATCTTGAACCCATTGATTAAATGAATTCATGTTCGTGTTGATGACTTTGTCGCCATAAAAATTCATATCACGGTCAACAATTCCGATTTTAGTGTGTGTGCCGCCAAGATCTACGCCGGCAACGACATTCTTTTTTGTACCCATAGTGTTAATGTGTTTTTTGTGTTAAAAGACGAGGAGCAAAGTTAGTAATTTTTTAGTAAAACTGATACTGAACGACAACTATTTTGTCATGGTTTTGTGTAATTGTTGAACTGACGAATTTTCCGTTTTATCTCTTCTTCCTGTATTACCTTTCATACAATATCGGTTTTAATGATTACCTTTGTCCGCTATAAATATTTATCTCAATTGTAATTTTTACGCTATTATGGCATTGATTAAAACTTTAAACAATATTACTCCTGCAGTAGGAGAAAACACATTTTTAGCCGAAACGGCAGTACTTATCGGAGATGTGAAAATTGGTCAAGATTGTAGTATTTGGTATGGAGCAGTCTTACGAGGTGATGTAAATTCTATCATTATTGGTAATCGTACAAATATTCAAGACAATGCAGTTTTACATACCCTTTATCAAAAATCAATCGTCCAAATTGGAGACGATGTGTCGGTTGGACATCTTGCCAATATTCATGGTGCTATTATTCATAATTGTGTTTTAATTGGTATGAGTGCTACACTTTTAGATAATGTAGAGGTTGGAGAGTGTAGTATTGTTGCAGCCGGATCATTGGTTTTAAGCAATACAAAAATCGAACCCTATTCTGTGTATGCCGGAGTTCCTGCAAAAAAAGTAAAATCTTTAACTCCGGAAGATGCAGAAAAAATGATACTGAAAAATGCCCAAGGATATCTATCGTATTGTCAATGGTATGTTAAGTAGCGGAACATTTTAATTAATATTTTTTGTATTATAAAAAAAGAGTTTAGGATTCCTAAACTCTTTTTACTTATTACTATTTATCAATTAGACTAGTTTGATAAATAATAATAATCAACCAATTGACAAACAGTATATTAATTGATTGTTTTGTAATTCAAAACAACGTCTAATTTAAACGGAATACTACAGGTATGTTATAAAGTACTCGTACTGCTTTGCCGCTTTGTTTTCCGGGAGTCCAATCTGGAGACATTTTAATCACGCGTTCGGCTTCAGCATCTAACAAGGGGTCTACACCGCGTAAAACTTTAACGTTTACAACTTTACCTAAGTGATTTACAGCAAATTGCATATGAACTCGTCCTTGTAATCCTGTTTCTACCGCAATATCAGGATAATCTAAATTCGCATTAATCCAATTTCTGAAGTCATCTAATGTTCCGTTTTTTCCAAATTTTGGGGGATCTTCTACTGCTGCAAAAGGAATTTCTTCAATCACCTCAACTTCTTTTGGTCCTTCATAAACCGGCATAATAGCAATGTTCTCACTCAAACTACGTTCATCAAACAAACTCATGTCCGTATTGGTTTGCGGATCGTTGGTAATAACAATGGTAGGAGATAAGACCACAACTGGTGGTGCTTCTTGAGGCTTAGGCTGTTCTTGTTGAGTAATAGGAACCATTTCATCTTCAGACTTAGAGTCTTCATCAAAGGTAATGTCTTGCACAACCAATTCTTTGGTTGGCCATTCAAATGCAACTAAGACAGCACCTAATGCAATGACTATTCCTACTAAAAAAAATAGAGTACGGTAGCGTTGCAAATCTACGTTAGGGTTTTTCTTAATGTCCATAACAATATATTTTAAGGTGAATAATATTATTTCAAAGGTATAATTTTTCTGTAAAAAAAACAATCTGTTAACGTTTTTTACACGTTGTATTGTATAGATGGTAATTACTGTAATTTACTTTGTCCGATAGGTATCATAAAGGATTGTTCAGTGACATTTACACATCTATCATTAAATCTGTCGCAACTGCTTTTGCCACAAATTGTAATAGAGTGTATCTTTGACAAAGAGTAAGTGGTGATCGCTGTCTTCGATAAGTGTCCTGCTGCTTATCTCCATAATTTTATCGGAATCAACGATAATGATTGTTTTTCTCGCATTTTTGATATATTGCTCAGAAGCCAAGTCAAGCGAAGAGGTCTCTTCCTTATTTTTATTGAGAAGCAACAATATCAATACACCCGTCCACTGCGATTTGAAATCTTCAGCACTAACGCAGTGCATCGCACTGTCAGCAAGATTCATAAAAGTAATTTTCTGAGATGCTACTTTGTAAATTACCACAAAATGGTATAACTTAGTGTCGCGCC
>CAYVGO010000071.1:0-8946 GCA_964450725.1 uncultured Muribaculaceae bacterium | reverse complement strand
ATCTGAGGTCTGTCTGACACTTTATTAGACTTAAGGAATAACTACCTGTATAATTTTGAAGTATCTATTCCTAAAATGTCAACCACCTTTACCATAATTTTATAGCGACCTGCTTTTTCCTTGTGTGTAAATCTTATTCATGAGTTTCATTAAAAAATAAATCCAAGTAAGGTAAGAATCCGAAAATGCGATTTCTACTGTTACCGGTAAATTCTTTGAGAATATTTTTAGTTTGCATGCGGGTTATCAAATCATTGGCAGATTTAAAGGTTATTCCACATATTTTACTCGCATCTTCCACGGTAATAATAGGTTCTCTGAATAAGTTATTAATCAACATACTTGCATACTTTGCTCTTCGTTCATAGTCTTTATGAATATTATTTTCTATCTCAAACTTCATCTCCAACACTGCTTTTAGTTTATTTACAGCTTCAGTTGCGGTCTGCTCTATGCCTACCAAAAAATACTTTAACCATTGCAACATATCATTTTTTTCTCGGACGCGCATCAAATTATCGTAGTACAATGTTTTGTTTTTCTCAAAATAGGTCGATAGGTAAAGTAAGGGCATATCTAATATTTTTTCACTTACCAAAAACAGGGTAATTAACAGTCTTCCAATACGACCGTTTCCATCTAAAAAAGGGTGAATAGTTTCAAATTGATAATGAGCTATGGCAATTTTCAATAACTTAGGCATTGAATTATTGTTTAAAAATTTTTCAACATCACTCATCAGTTCATTGACTAATTGTGGAGCAGGAGGAATGAAAATGGCATCGGCAAGTGAATTTCCACCAATCCAATTTTGGCTGGTACGAAATTCGCCCGGCATTTTATGTTTACCTCTTACGCTATCTAATAATAATTCATGTGTTTTTTTAATCAATCTTGAAGAGATAGGTAATGTTTGTAATTTTTCAATAGCCATATTCATCGCCCGAATGTAGTTGCTCACCTCTTGCCAGTCGTCTCTTCTCTCAGGTGCAATATCCTCAATGGACATCATAGCCTCTTCCATTTTGGTTTGCGTACCTTCAATCCTACTGGAAAGTACAGCTTCTTTGGTTACATGAGATTGAATAAAAAGGTCAATATTGGGTACAAGCTTTGAGAAAGAATTAAGTTCTCCCAATTTTACGGCGGCTTTCTCCAGTAAGGTAGAAATTATCATTGTCTGAAATACCCATTGGTCATTGATTTTTGTGGGTATAAAATATTGGTATTCAAAACCTTTTTCAAAATTACCTGATTTAAAATTTTCTATTGTTATCATGCGTCAGAATTTTTTACAAAGGTAAATAAGAATTTTCTTATTTTACTTTACGCCTCAAAAGTAAAATAAAGATTTTCTTATTTTACTTTTCTGCTCAATGTTCTACAATATTGATTTTATCTGTATTTTATTGTTTTATTTTACTCTTCTACATTCAATTCTTTTTCAATTTCCTCTAAGGTTTTCCCTGTAGTTTCAGGTACGGAAAATCTGATAAGAAGTATGTAGGGAATACAGGCTGCGGCAAAAAGTAAAAATGTACCTACAGGCTTTATATTTTCAAGTAAAATGGGAGTTAATTGTCCTATCAGGTAAGTTCCTATCCACAATGAAAGTCCGGCAACAGACATTGCCAAGCCTCTGACTTTAGAGGGAAACATTTCTGATAATAATACAAATACGACAGCACAAATAGAAATGGCACAGCAAAATATATAACCCAAGAAAAAAGTAAGCAATAAATAAGTTGACCACTGATATTGCGTACCGAACATGAAATAAGCGGCAATTAAAAGTAAGGTCATAATCATTCCTGTTACGCCAAAATAAACCAATTTTTTACGTCCTACTTTATCAATAATTAGTAATGCGATAATGGTCGTAACCACATTTACGGCTCCTACCAATACTTGATAAAACAGTGAGTCTCCACTTGAAAGCCCGCTGTCTTGGAAGATTTTAGGGCCATAATAAAGTACGGCATTCACTCCCATAAACTGTCCTAACATAGCAATGATTGCCCCTGTGAGTACTAATTTAAGGATTTTTGGTTTGAGTAAAAATGACCATTCAGATTGTTGATTTTTGATGACAGTATTACGAATGGTTTCCACTTCACCTACCGCTTGTAGAGGATTGGTAAAACGTGTAAAAACTTTAACCGCTTTGTCGGTTTTGTTTTGTAAAACTAACCAACGTGGACTTTCAGGAATTAAAAACAAAATGATAAAAAAGAGTATTGCGGGTAATGTTTCTGCTCCCAACATTCCTCTCCAAATTTCATTATTAAGTATTTTATCTAATAACGTAATATTGTCTGTTATTACAGGAGTAGCGGTTTTTAGTAATTGGAAATTGACCAAATAAGCGGCTAAAAATCCGACAGTAACCGCTAATTGATAAAGGGAAACCAATCTTCCACGATATTTTGCTACGGCAATTTCAGAAATATAGAGCGGTGAAATAATAGAAGCCACGCCAATTCCTATTCCACCGACAATTCTGTAAATCACCAACTCGGTAACATCTCCGGAAATGGCACATCCGAGAGCAGAAAGAGTAAAGAGGAATGCCGAAATAAGTAGTGAAATTTTACGTCCAAACTTATCACTAATCATTCCGGCAACAGCAACTCCGAAAATCGAACCTACCAATGCACAACCAACATACCACCCTTCTTGCTGAGCATTGAGATTAAACTGTTGTGTAACCATTTTGATGGTTCCAGAAATTACAGCGGTGTCATAACCAAAAAGAAAGCCACCCAAAGCGGCAACTGCAGATAAAAAAATAATGTAGTTAAGATTCTTCATGTTATTCTATTTCAAAATACTCTTTATATCGGTTATAAAGATGTCCCGCCTGCAAATAAGCAGATTGAGGACTGAGAAAGTGAGAAAACTCAAAGGTTATTGCTTTTTCATATCCTGCACGTTTGGCGGCTTCTAACTTTAACCTCAACTTATCAAATTTTATGGGTAAAAATTTTATGGGCATGTCTCTGTCAAAAGTTTCGGCATTTGTCCAGCATTTCATGCCATATTTGTCAGCCAATTTTTTATTGACTTCAAAAAAGGCATCTAATTCGTCATAATCAATATGTCCGTCTTGAAATGCGACTGCATCAACCACACCTGAAATTCCGGCAAAAATTTCACCCCACTCTTTTTCATGCTCCTGAACAGAGACCGCTTCAGATTTACTGATGGTTCCTGATGCTGCCATTACGGCTTTTTTCCCATCAATCCAAGGAGATATAAATGTCGGTAAACTGTTGGAAACATCTTTACACTGTTTTCCTAAAGCATGAAAAGCATCAATTGCCCCTTTGGTTTTACGGCTAATTTCACCGCTGATATACCACCCTCCAAAACTTTTGTACTTTTGTCCATATTGCTGCCACACTTCGTCAATGACAAATTTATTATCTTCAATTTCCCACCGCAAATCTCCCGTATCCCAATATTTTCCCGAATCATATAATCCGAAATAAAACTTCATATTATGTTTTTCTGCGAGCCGTAAAAACATATCCAATAAATCTACCGAAGGCTTATAACAGCCCTGTTTTATTAAATATGTTGAAGGATAAGTAATAAATTTTCGGTATCCGGAGCGAATCATAATCACCGTATCAATTCCTATTTTTTTCATGTGTTGAAAATCCATGTCCCACTCTTTTTCTCCCCAATTTTGATGAGGAATATCATGAGATATTTCATCTAAAAACGTACCAGTAATCATCAATCCGTTATTTTTAGGAAGAATGAGAGTACTTTCCAAAGATGAATTTTCTATTGAGTTATTGGTCTTACAACTTGTAGTAGGTAATGTTAATGTTGCTACGGCACCACTTGCCCAAGCCATTTTTTTAAGAAATTCTCTACGATGATTTTCCATAGTGTTAGATAATGAATTTAATGTTGAAACTTATTTTTAGATTTGAAGAAAATAAAATAAATGATAATTATAATAGTAATAGCGGTTGCGATAATGGTACCTGTATAATAAGACATTCCGATAAGTTGTGTTGAAATAAAAAGATATTGCGTTACAATAAATGTCATGAAGATGGCGGGATACAGTGCTATATGATAATTTTTTTGATGTACGGTCAAATAGACAACAATAGCCCAAAGTGTTACTGCGGCTAAAGTTTGATTGACAAAGGCAAAATATCTCCACAATATGTCAAAGTTGATAAGTGTTATTCCATATCCTACAACAAAAAGCGGAATCGAAATGAGTATACGTTTCACCATTATTTTTTGAGGAATATTCAAAAAGTCGGCAATAATGAGCCTTGCGGAGCGAAAAGCTGTATCTCCCGTAGAGATGGGTGCTGCAACAACTCCAAGCAATGCTAAAATTCCGCCAATACGTCCTAACTCAGTATTGGCAATAATGTCAACAATGCGTGCGGCATTATTTCCGTTTTCTGCCAGAGCCATATTTAATCCGGCAACTCCGTCAAAAAAGACAATAGCAATGGCAGCCCAGATTAAAGCAATTAAACTTTCGGCAATCATAGCTCCAAAAAATACGGGTTTTATCTGCTTTTGGTTGGTAATACATCGAGCCATCATGGGAGATTGTGTGGCGTGAAAGCCAGAAATAGCACCACATGCAATGGTAATGAAAAGAGTAGGAAAAATCGGAAAACTTTCGGCATTAGTCTTCAAGTTTGTCAGTGTTAATTCCGGAATAGGGTGATTATTGACGAAAATAGAGATTAGTAAACCCAAAGCCATAAACAAAAGAGCAAATCCGAACAACGGATAAATACGTCCGATAATTTTATTGATGGGTAATAAAGTGGCAACAAGATAATAAATCAAAATAATCCATACCCATATCCAAATATTCCATCCTACTAAATTATGTAAAATTCCTGCAGGCCCGACCATAAAAACCGCTCCCACCAAAATCATGAGCAATACAATAAAAATACGGGCAATTTGCTTTATACTATTTCCTAAATACTTGCCAATAATTTCAGGATAACTGAGTCCGTTCATTTTTACCGAAATATATCCTGATGCAAAATCATGAATCCCGCCGACCAAAATTCCTCCTAATGTTATCCAAAGAAATGCTACAGTTCCATAAGTTACTCCTAAAACAGCCCCGAATATAGGACCAAGTCCTGCAATATTGAGTAACTGTATCAAAAAAGTTTTCCATTTAGGCATCGGTACAAAATCTACCCCGTCATAATGTGTTTGACTTGGCATTTGAGCCTTACTGTCAATTCCAAAAATTGTTTCGATAATTTTTCCGTAAAAAAAGTAGGAAACAATAAGTAGAATAAGGCAAATTGAAAATGTTATCATAACCTATAGGTGGATTTATTTTTCGCCATCAATTGTAATGCTTTCTGCTCCGATTTTCTTTTCATCTTCTGAAGATGTAACTGTAAAATATTTAACATCAGGACATCGCATATCCGTAAAACGTCCTTGGTGCAAATTTACGGAAATCAGTTCTCCCTCAATCTTTCTGTACAACTTGGTATATAACCAATATGAATTATTGACTTTGGTTTTAGTCGGTTGTGCCGGTTTCCCTTCATTAGAAACCTGATCAATAGCATTGACCCTTTTAAATTCAATATTTGCACCAAACTGATAACCATCACAAGAATAATCTGTCTCATATTTTTTTCCTGCTCCCTCTACGGTAAATCGCAATATTTTATTATCAATCATCAGCAATGTCAAAACAACCTCTTCTCCGGGATACCAATAATATTGACTTTCTGCCGGAGCATTTTTATAATCTGCCGGCTGGTCTCCATATTTTGTTCTTCTTAAGAAAGGTCTGAATGCTTTACGGTCTGGCGAAACAACTCCATTTTCATCTTTAATGACTTCCCATGTCAAACCGATGTCGGTTTCCTGTCCGTTCGATTGTCCACCTATATAAACAGAAGGATTATCTAAATATTGCTGAGGTTTAGCAGGATTACGGCGATTTTCATCAAATACAAAATCGGGTAGTTTTAGTTTTCCTGAGATTCCTACCCATCTATCTCTTGATGTAACCACTTTACGATAATATGCTCCCTGAAAACAAGCGGCTGTTAGTGCCGGCTTTGCTTCATTCGGAAAATATTGGGTTACAGGGTCAAGTGTCGGAGGAGTTTCTTTTGGAGTAGATGTACAACTTAAATTGCAAAAGAATAACGGAAATAAATATAATAGTTTTCTTTTCATTAAATTAATTTTAATAGGGAAATTCAACTTTTGTACTGTATGATTCTTTAATGGCAGTTTTTGCAGACTCGTCATATAGCCCGTCAAACCAGAAAAATGTATCTCCCAACAATCCGTATTTTCGATTCAGCATCATCATTTCTTTTATCTCTTTAGCCGGTAAAATTGTATTTCCGTTTTTCAAAATAATTCCGGGAGCCAATACTTGCTTACTGCTATTTTTTGTAACCATCTCTATTGATGTTTTTAAAGAAGATTCATAAGCCGCAGTGGTTGTACGATAAGTTTGAACATTCAAAATATCTACAATACCTGCTTTTAACCAGGCCGGAGTATCTTGCATCAAATTCTGTTCACACCAAGGATATGGATTTGGAGAGAATGAAACCAAACATTTACTGTCTGCCTGCTTTACGGCTTTATGTAAATTGATCGCAAAATTATTCAAAATATCTAATCTGAATCTCACCCAATCACTATTTTGAAAATCGTTCGGCGGGTCAGTTCCTTTTTCTGTTTTATATTTATTTTTAGTATAATCATCGTATCCGGAATTACGAGCACAAGCGGGTAATCTATCATCCCCCTGAATACCGTCAGGATGATATTTTATAATACTTTCTACCATTAAATCAATTAAAAACTGTTGTACTTCGGGAAGATATGAATTAAAGTAAAAATCCGTATTATTATAATGAGCAGGTGTTCCGTCATGTGCAATGGCATTCCATGTCGGGTGTTGTGCCAATATGGGATTATTATTCACTGTTGCGGCATTGCCGTGTTGAGACATAAATCCGTACTCAAACCAAAATATTACTTTAATATTTTTTTTATGGCATTCATCAATCAAATCTTTCAACATATCATTACTTCCACCGCTATAATTAGGATACATATTGGTCTGAGCAATGTCAGTGTAGTTTGTGTTGGTCAAAAGTACTTCACTATTCCAAGCTACCTTATTTTTAGCATAAGTACAAACGTAAAGTACATTGAAATTCAATTCATCTAACAAAGCGACAGATTTTTTGAGGTTTTCAAAATTACTTAAGGCTGAAGTGTGAGAAGGGTCGGGCATCCAAATACCACGTGCCTGTTTTATTATCACAGGTTGGGGAATTGGCGGTTTTTTATAACCCTCTTTTTCGCAGGAAAAGGTCAAAAACGGCAATACAAAAAATAGAAAAATACAATAAAAAGTTTTCATTGATCAATATTTAAAATTTATGTTTTCCAAAACCATTGATAACGGACAAAAAGTATTGTTACAACAGACATTAAAGAGGTTAACAACACTCCTCTTAATAACCCTAATATGCCCGCAACAATAAGATGACCTTCTGTAAAAAGAGTATTTCCTTGTGCAGTAATAAAATCTATAAAAGTTTGTAAATGGGTAAAATGAAGAACAGGAAAAATGAATAACCCGCTTACACAGTAAGCCAACATGGGATTTTTCCCTAAATCGGCAAAAAAGTTTGTTATTTTCTTACTATACAGAAGTAAATTGGCAATATAAAAAGTTAGCAACATAAAAATAGCCAGTCCACAAGTTACAAAGTAGTAACTGAATGTACTGTGGTCTTTACGAATTCCCCCTTCATAAGCCTCTAAGAAAAGTCCGATACTTAGCATGACTATTGCCCATTTAATTAGCGAGTGGATATAAGTAAATCGACTCTCTAATTTAGGTTTGACTACAAAATAGAGTGTTGTAAACAATCCAATATTTAAGAGTAAATTTATCAATAAATGACGAGAAAACAATCCCCATAAATTGAGAGGTATAAACAAAAATGCAATGATTAAAGTAATATTTAAATTCTTTTTTTCGGAAACTGATAATATAGGAGTAGATAAATTGAATTTTGGGGAGTGTAAATAAATTTCTCCGATAACAGAACCAATCACCACTAAAAAAAGATATTTTAACCATGTGAAATTATAAATAGCACCAATAAAAGAATAGAATGTTTTCAGAATATCACTATCAAGCGTCGGTAATTCTCGGGGAAAATTTTTAATACAATATTGCCACGAAAAGCCGGATTCAGGATTTGGAGTAATAAGTATGGCAAACAATAAAATCAAAAACCAGATTTTAAGATGTAGCCGATTTCTGGTTATTAGCCAGACAATACTTCCAAAAAGATAGGTGTTGGCAAGTACATTAAAAATAATATTACTTTTGAGTACAAAATTTCCATTATTGTCAACCATCGTGATAATAGAGTAATCATTCAATACCCAAAGTAATATCACCGAGAAGACAAAAGACAATATTCCTACAAACTTTGCGATTTTTTTATGTTTAAAAAGAGATTGACGGGCAAAGAGCAACCCCATGAGCACAAAAGCCGTTAATGAAATACAATACTTCCAACTCCCTAAATCAGAGGGTAAACTCCAAGGGTGGAGAGATTGAAACATGAACGAAAAATAAAGAATTAATCCGTAGCGTTGTAAAATTGAAGGTAATAGAGAATGTATTGATTTTTGCTCTATTTTTTTATGTAGAGCCAATGGTATTGCCATTCCCATAGCAAACAAGAAAAAAGGAAACACCAAGTCAACCCAAGTAATACCAAAAATAGAAGGGTCAAAACCTCTTGCCAAAGGTACTTGAGCATGGTACATCCAAGCAGGTAAAATACCACTCGCAATACTGCCGCTTAACACCATTCCAAAAATGGCAATACCGCGTAAACTGTCTAAACTTTCGTCTCTCAT
>CAYVGO010000070.1:1682-8986 GCA_964450725.1 uncultured Muribaculaceae bacterium | reverse complement strand
ATGTTCAATCCATCAAAATTCGTGGAATTTTTAATTGATATTCACTGTTGTTGTGCCCATTTTGAAAACTGAATAAATACAAGGCTTTTGACCTGTCTGAAAAAACCACTTGTAGTTTCCAAGAAAACCACTTGAGGTTTTACTCAAAACCACAAGTACTTTTACCCAAAACCACAAGTGGTTTTTTATAGCAGAAAAAGAAAGATAGATGATGTAGAGACGCAGATGTAGTGAAAAATACTCAAAAGCCTTCCAAACTACTGAGACCTGTTGAAGTTTATATGTTGTTTTAATTTTAATTAAATGAAATGCTTATGAAATTTAGAGCGGTTGAAAAAGTTAATCCAAGAAATGTGGAAGCCGAAAGAAAGTTTTATGCTTCCATAGTAACTAACGGAGAGTTTACGTTAGACAATATGGCGGAAGAAATCGTAGACTTTACGTCTCTCTCTGAAGCCGATGTGAATGCGGTATTAATTGCCGTAGAAACTGTGGCTCAAAAGAAGTTGGCTGACGGTATGATTGTACGTCTTGGCAGATTAGGAACACTTTATCCCACACTTTCCAGTGACGCAGAAGATAGTGCAGAAGAGGTCAATGTAAAAAGCATTAAGTCTGTCGGGGTGAATTATCGTGCAAGTGACAAGTTATTGAAAGCACTGAAAGATTGTACTAAGTACAAGGTATAAACCGAGATACAATAGTTCGTGATAACACAGATTGAAGAGGATAACCCTGATAATACGTAAAGTCAACAGGTTGTAAATCAGTTAAAACCCCTTCAATCTGTGTTATTTTTATGTTCAAAACAACCTACAGATTACTACAATTTTATTGTATATATTCTTTTTTTACTACCTTTGCGGTAATAAATTCTTTTCACAATTAATATGGAGAAAAATCCTAATTATTACGCCGTCATCATGGCGGGTGGAGTGGGTAGTAGGTTTTGGCCGCTCAGCCGCAAACATTTACCCAAACAATTTCTCAAGATTTTAGATACAGATTTTACATTCTTGCAAGACACCTATCACCGTATGGCTGAAATTGTTCCTCAAGAAAATATTTTGGTCGTAACGCGAGATTTGTATGAAGAGTTAGTTTGGGAACAACTCCCGGATTTATTGCCGGATAATTTGCTGTTAGAACCTTTCAGACGTAATACTGCCCCTTGTGTAGCCTACGCATCTTATAAAATTTATCACCGCAATCCCAAGGCAACTATCATTGTAACACCTTCAGATCATTACATTACAAAAACAGCCTCTTTTACTTCAGATATTTTGGCAACAATGGATAATGCCTCAGAAAGTGAATCGCTATTTACTATCGGCATTAAACCTACCAGAGCAGAAACCGGTTATGGTTATATTCAAGTAATGCATGCCCAAGATCAAACACAATTCCATAAGGTAAAAACTTTCACCGAAAAACCGAATGCCGAAGTAGCCGAATTATTTTTTAAAAGCGGTGATTTTTATTGGAACTCAGGGATATTTATATGGACAGTAGAAACAATCGTTGCTGCATTCAAAAAATATCAACCTGAAATTGCAAGATTATTATCAGAGCGTATGGAAGTTTATGATACTGAGGGAGAGCAAGACTTTATTCGACAAGCTTATAATGACTGTACTGCAATATCTGTTGACTACGGAATTATGGAAAAAGCGGAGAATGTTATGGTTGCCATTGCTACTTTCGGGTGGTCTGATTTAGGTACGTGGGAATCGCTTTATACCCATGTTGCTCATGATAACCTTCAAAACGCAGTCATTAATGGCAATGATAATTATCTTGAGGGTACCTCTAAAACAGTTATTTCTGCCAAGAAAGGAAAGTTTGTAGTGATAGAAGGTTTGGAGAACTATCTGATTGTAGATACTGAAGATGCTTTATTGATTTGTAAGCGTCACAATGAAAACGAACTCCGAAACTTACTCAACAAAGCATTGCTGAAAGTTGACGGAAAATATTCATAAGATGCCATTTGATAAAATTAAAATAGCCCGATAATCTTCGGGCTGTTTTAATTTACAGATATTCAAAGGTGTCGTTATATGGTTATCTTTTATCTTTATCCAATACTATCGTTACCATTGAAATGTGTATTTTTTTAAAGTTTTAATCCCTTGATAAAGTTAACATATAATCCAGTTGCTTTTTCTACTTCATCTACATAAATAAACTCATTTGCCGTATGCGAACGTTCTGAGTTTCCTACTCCGATTTTTAATGCAGGGCAGGGTAAAACCACAATATCGCTGGTGGTAGGCGATACATATTGAGGAATGTTTAAACTTATAGCCCTTTGGTATAAGGGATGTTGAGAAGATAAAGATGAAGCGTTAAGATGTACGGAACGAGGGATGATTGAACTTTTTAAGTGAGATTGTAAGTATTCTACAACTTCAATGTTTTTATACTGGTCAGTAGTTCGTATATCTACCGTAAATTTACAACTGTCAGGAATAACATTGTGCTGTACTCCTGCTTGAATCATGGTTACCGTAAATTTCACTTTACCCATTGTTTGTGATACTTTAGCCATTTCCAACTGTTCTAAAAATTGAATATCTTCTAATGCAATTGAAATAGCATTGATTCCTTCATTTCGAGCAGCATGACCTGATTTTCCTGTCGCAACAGCATCTAAAACCAATAACCCTCTTTCTGCTATCGCTGCTTGAAACTGCGTTGGTTCTCCCACTATGGCACAATTTATTTTTCCTAATTTCGGCAACAACTTTTCTAATCCTTTTGTACGTAAACTCTCTTCTTCGGCAGTAATTGCCAATACAATGTTAAAAGGTAAAGTTTGATGATATAATTCAATAAAGGCACCTAACAATCCTGTAACACAACCTCCGGCATCATTACTTCCTAATCCATACAACTTCCCTTCTGCAACTTCCGGAACAAAAGGATTACGGGTATATGAAGGTGAAGGTTTGACTGTATCGTGATGAGAGTTGAGTAAAAGTGTGGGTTTATTTTCTTGATAATGCTTACAAAATGCAAAGATATTATTATCTTCTCGATGAACGTCAATGTCAAAGTTTTGTAACGTTTGAACTATAAAATCTGCCGTTTTATCTTCTTCTCCTGAAAATGAGGGAATAGATATGAGGGTCGAAAGAAAGACTAAAGGTTGAAATTGTTGAGTCATTATTTTTTACCATAAGGTGTTTGACGTGTACAAGTAGCATTTTCACCCATTGGAATACCAAACATTCTACAGTACTGCGCATAATAATTATAGCGATTCTGTACATGCTCGGAAGGACTACAACCGCATTGCGGAGCATTAATAATGTTTAAAGTTAATCCGAAACCCGGTAATCTTTTGGCGGAAATATCATTGGCGGAAGGAACAAAAGTTCCAATAATGGCTTGATGACAAGAGGGTTTGGGTGATTGTGGTGTCATCCAAAACCAAATTGCCGAAGCAAAAGAGATAACTGCATCATTGGTTAATCTGTCAGGGTCTTGTAACAAAACTAACTTATCTCCAAAGTAGTCTTTACTAAATTGACCGTAATTATAGTTGTAACTTAATTGAATAGGTCCTCGTCCATGGTAATCTTTTCCTTCTACAGGCGGATAATCTTTATGTTGAACTGCATAATTATGTTTTACGGTTAACTGTTCTCGATAGCGTAATTCTCCTGTTTCCTGTGAAATGTGTGCTAAAAATGCCGCCAACTCACGTTGTCGGTCTTCCACAGTTCCTTCATTTAAGAAATGTGGAAATTTTTGGGCTGCCTGTACAAATGTTTCATAGGAGAAAAAGTCTGATTTATCTTTTAATCCAAAACGATTAGGGAAAATTTTATCCCATTCTTTTTCTGACAATAATGCTTCCACTCCAATTTTTCTCAAATTCGGCTTTATCGGTTTTTTATAGTATTTTTCTAATTGCTTATCACGTTCTCGTTCCTCAGACAGGCTGTCTTTGAGCGATTGCTTTACTGAAAGCACTGCATTGGGTTGTTGATTTGTTTTTGACTCTGAAGGTTCTTCTTTTTTTGTTACCGGTTTTGTATCTGCTTTGTCTGTAATGGTAGTTACGGTAGTTTCTCCTGTATGAGTGTAAGAATACTCTTTACGTTCTGCCGACATTTTGGCTCTTATCCAACTTTCTCGCTCTTTTTCTACAAAATTTTTAGAACCTCCGCAAGCAGACAACAATAATATAATATATATGATAGAATATTTTTTCATTCCTTCTTTTTCTCTTTCTTTACCTTAAATCAATTTCTACATAATCGTCTGGAATTACAAAGATAAATCGATGTCTATCCACAGACCTTGCTTCTTTAAACTTTTTAATATTGACAGTAACTTCGGTTCCGTCTTTTGAAAAATATAATAACTGTAATGGCTCTGCAGTTTGTGTATTGATTTTAATTTTCACCATTGTAAAAGGCATTGACAAATCCTTTGGATACAAAACCAACATTGTATTTTTATTTTTTTTATCCTCAACAGTCAATAAACTATTATCTATAGCGTAATTGAAGTTTTCTTCATAATTTTTAATGACTAAATAAGGATTTGTCAAAATATCTTGAAAAGCACTTAAAACACCTTCAACAACCACTTCTTTAGACTGTGCATTGACTGTCCATTTAGCAGTACCGTCAAAATAAATGGTCAGATTGTCGGTAATCATCTTATACATGCCGTTTTGTATTTCCAATGTACCTTTGGTTTTGTCATGACGCTGGTCGGCTTTATGTGTAAAAAGAGTTTCAAAATCAAAAGTTACCAAATGCTTTGTATCTACTTTATTCCGTAAAGCATTCATCAACTGTCGAGATTCTTTATTGTTGAGAGATTGTCCGTGTAGCGCCACAGTAGAAAGTAGGAATATAAAAAGGCATTTATACATGTTTCAATTTTAATTTAGGGACTTATGAAGATTTGCATGTTCTACATTTTCATTCACTTTGATGATTATGAATCATGCTTGTTTCATCTTAATTTACAAAAACAAAAGTAATATGTTCATTTTGATAATACAACTTTACCATTAATTCTTTTACCGATTTCTGATTTGTCATTGATATTTTCAACTTTCAATGATAAAAACGGAAGTTTCATTTTTAATAGTTCTATTTAATTAAGAGGTATTTGTAAACAAAAAAATATCTGTACCTTTGTAAAAAACTGAGGTATTTTCATGCTTACAATCACACAACGCAATACTATATTATCTGTTTTGGCAAAAACAATGGTTGCTCAACAATCGGAAATACTATTAGCGAATGCCAAAGACTGCAAAAACAGTATTGATGACATTACATTAAAAGACCGACTGATACTGACATCGGGAAAAATAGAAAGTTTAGCAAAAGGTCTTCAAATTTTGATTGAAATGCCTGACCCTGCAGGAAAAGTTTTATACTCTAAAACAACTGATAACGGATTAGATATTATTTCTAAAACCGTACCTTTCGGTAAAATCCTGATTATTTATGAATCTCGCCCCGATGTAACGGTCGAAGCTGCAGCCACTGCTTTTAAAGCAGGAAACACAATACTACTCAAAGGTGGAAAAGAGTCAAGATATACGAATTTAGCCATTGTTAAAGTATGGCATGAAGTATTACAACAACTCAATATTTCTACAGATTATGTTCGCTATTTAGACATAGATAGAACGACATTACAAGAAATCATTACCCAAAACAGCGAAAATGTTGACCTCATTATTCCCCGCGGAGGCGACAGTTTAATTAAATTTATTACCGAAAATACCAAAATTCCTGTCATCGTCAGTGGTAGAGGAAATAATTTTATGTACATTGATGAGCATGCTGATTTTGAGATGGCAATATCGCTAATTTTGAATGGCAAAAGCAGACCTTCGGTATGTAATGCCTTAGATAAAGTATTAGTACATCAATCGTGGTGGAATAAACCTGATTGCTTGAAAAAACTGATAACTACTCTTCAGGAAAACAATCTGTCAATTTTGGCTGATGAGCATTGGATAAAACTTTTTTCTTCACTGTCTCCATGTTTACCACAAACCTTACAAGAGGAATTTTTAGCCCTTAAGGTTGCTTTATATCAGGTAGAAAATAAAGATATTGCAATTGATATTATCAATAAAAACTCGGGTAAACATTCTGCCGTCATTGTTACCAATAATCAAGAAACGGCTGCATATTTTATGGACTATACAGATTGTGCTGCGGTATATCATAATGTTTCAACACGCTTTACAGACGGCGGGCAAATGGGTTTAGGAGCAGAGATTGCCATCAGTACGCAAAAGTTACACGCTCGAGGGGTTGTGGGTGCACAACAATTAGTGACTAACAAGTGGTTTATTATCGGAAACGGACAAGTACGAAATTAATACGGACTATTCAAAATAAATTTATTAAACATTAAACAGAATTAATTATGAAATTATTATCAGGAAAAACAGCGATTGTTACCGGAGGCGGTAGAGGTATCGGAAAATCTATAGCCTACAAATTGGCTCAGGAAGGAGCAAATATTGCTATTACAGATTTGGCTTTAAATGATGTTACGGCGGCTACTGAAAAAGAGTTGCAGGCATTGGGCGTGAAATGTAAAGTATATGCTTCCGATGCTTCAAATTATACACAAACACAACAGGTAGTAGAAGCGATTCACAAAGATTTTGGACAAATCGACATTTTGGTTAATAATGCCGGAATTACTAAAGACGGATTGCTTATGAGAATGTCTGAAGAGCAATGGGATTTGGTAATTTCCGTAAACCTTAAATCGGCATTTAATTTTACAAAAGCCGTATCACCGGTGATGATGAAACAAAAATCGGGCTCAATCATTAATATGAGTTCAGTGGTTGGAGTTTCTGGGAATGCAGCACAATGTAATTACTCGGCATCAAAAGCAGGAATGATAGGACTTACAAAATCTGTAGCCAAAGAGTTAGGCTCAAGAGGTATTCGTTGTAATGCCATTGCTCCCGGATTTATTATTACCGACATGACCCACCAATTGTCTGACGATGTTCGTGAAGCATGGTTAAAAACAATTCCCCTAAGACGTGGAGGTACACCTGAAGATGTCGCCAATGTTACATTGTTTTTATCTTCAGACCTGTCAAGTTATGTTACAGGACAAGTAATTACCGTTTGTGGAGGAATGAATATGTAAGGTGATACAAAATGAATAAAGAGATAAGGCTGCTTAAAATTTTAAGTAGCCTTATTTTTTTGTACAGATATACACTATTAGATATATATAATACTATTATAAAGTACATGTGTACTATCGTAAAGTACATGTGTACTATC
>CAYVGO010000070.1:0-1582 GCA_964450725.1 uncultured Muribaculaceae bacterium | reverse complement strand
TGTACTATCATAAAGTACATGTATTATCATAAAATATATTTAATGTAAATAATATAGTTTAATGTAAATTTATTACCTTTGGATTGGAAATAGTTCCGTAATATTTTAATTTTTAACGAAAATGGCAAGAAAATCACAATCAGAAGTAATCGCCGAAACAGGCGTAATGGTACAAGGTATTCGTCAGAATCAAGATGTACTTTCAAAACGTGGTATTGACACTGCCTTTGCAGATGCTCTTCAAACAGACATTGACAAATGTGTTGCATTAAATCAGGAGCAGGAAAAATTGAAGGCTCAACTCAAAAGTAAGACCGAAGAGTTAAACATTGCATTTGCAGAAATGGGAAAAAGGTCAGCAGAAGCCCGTAAGATTATCAAAATTGATGTACGACAATCTTTATGGAAAGAGTTCGGCATTGCTGATAAGAAATGAGTAATCGTTCATTGACTTAAAAAGCCTCAATCGTTGATGATGGGGCTTTTTTATTTTTACAACGAAGTGTTGATTTTATTTGAGTTCTAAGGAACAATAACTTTATTCTTGTATTGTCGTCAAGCCTTGTATTAAAGTGTCATTTTCTTCAGGAGTACCAATAGTGATACGCAAGCAGTTGTCAATCACACTGTGTCTGTTACGTACGATGACTTTGGCGTCAATCAGTTGTTTGTAGATTTTGGTAGCATTGTTTACCTTCATTAAAATAAAGTTGGCATCGCTGGGATAAATCTTTTGTATTAAGGCGTTATGTGATAAAACATCAACTACCCGCTCTTTTTCAGACAGCAGCAGTTCTATCTGTTTTTGATTTTGGTCAATATTCTGCAAAGTTTCCAAAGCTATTTTTTGGTTGGCAGTGCTGACGTTGTAAGGTGGTTTTACTTTATTCATCAATCCGATAATTTCTTTGGAAGAATAAGCAATTCCTATCCGTGTAGAAGCTAATCCCCAAGCTTTACTCAACGTTTGACAGACTACTAAGTTCGGGTATTTTGGCAATTGAGAAATCCAACTTTCCGATGCTGCAAAATCAATATACGCTTCATCAATGATTACTATTCCCTGAAATTTTTCAAGTAATTCTATGATAATTTCCCTTTGAATTAAATTTCCTGTAGGATTATTGGGGCTGCATATCCATAATAATTTGAGATGACTGTCATTGAGCAACGGTAAAACTTTGGGTAAATCGGGCTGCATCTCCTCATTTAAAGGAACTTTCAGTACTTCAATATCGTTGATATTTGCCGACACTTCATACATGCCGTAAGTTGGGGTAAATAACAGCGTCTTGTCTATAGAGGGATAACAAAAAATACGGTACAATACGTCAATGACTTCGTCGCTGCCGTTTCCAATAAAAATATTATCCTTATTTACTTCTTTAATGGTAGCAATGGCTTGCTTTAAGTTGCGCTGGTAAGGATCAGGATAACGATTGTAATCTCCAAACGGACTTTCATTGGCATCTAAAAAAACGCCCTCTTCCCCCTTGTATTCATCTCTGGCACAAGAGTAGGGGAGCAGTTCAAGAATATTTTTTCTGACTAAGTGTAACATAGTGAAGTATGAGTTATGAAT
>CAYVGO010000069.1:7176-9067 GCA_964450725.1 uncultured Muribaculaceae bacterium | reverse complement strand
ACTTCTTTGACATGAAAAACGTTCTAAATATACTTTATTTTGTTCGTTGTTCAGAGGTTTGGTAGGTTATCTCTTTGGCATTTACTAAATCTTGATGGGTAATTGTAAAATTACGGACTTTCTTTCCGTTGGCTTCTACGCTTTTTATGTAGATTTTGTCGGGAAAATCTGTTTTAATGACCAATTCATTTTCAGAATAATAGTTTTTGTCTAAGCGAATTACTGTTTTTTCAAAAGAAGGTGTGGTTAGTGTATAAGAAGCCTCGCCTGGAAGAGTAGGATAAAAGCCCATCATACTATACATGAGCCATGCTGACATTGTACCCGTATCTTCGTTTCCTGGTAAACCGTCAGGCTTGTTGGTAAAGTATTTTTTGATTAATGATTTTACTGTTTTTTGTGTTTGCCAAGCTTCATTAGGAAATCGACTGAACAAATAAGGAGCATGAATATCGGGTTCATTTGCCATGTCAAAGTATTGCTTGTCAAATAAGGTTTGTAACTTTTCGACAAACTTTTGTTGACCACCCATCAGTTTCACCAAACCGGCAATGTCGTGCTGAGCCGTAAAAGCATAATTCCAGGCTGTTCCTTCATGAAATCCGGGGCAAGGTTCAAAGTCTTGTCCCTGTAAAGGGTTAAACTTAGAGTACCAGGAGCCGTCTGCCATACGTGGAGCAAAAAGTCCGAACTTGGGATAAAAATAGTTTTTGTATTGTAGTGATTGTTGATTATATTTTTCGTAATCACTCTTTTTTCCTAACATCTTAGCAAATTGTCCGACATTCCAGTCTGCCAGATAATATTCTAAAGCACTGGATACAGAATTGTCAAATTCTTGGCGTAAAGGAATGTATCCCAACTTAAGATAGTCATCATAGTCTTTTCTGATAAAGTTTTGATTTTGTGGCGTAAGAGTATGTTTTAACATGGCTTGATATGCCAGTTCAACATCAAAATTACGTACGCTTCTTTGCCAAGTGTCATTAATTACAATTAATGCAGGGTCGCCGTTCATAGTATGAGACTCTCGTCCAAAAAGTTCCCATTTGGGTAACCAGCCCGATTCTTTGTACATCTCTAACATTGTTGTAACCATATCTGCCTGACGGTCGGGAAACAGCAAGCACAACAATGGATGGACATTCCTATAAGTATCCCACAATGAAAATACGGTGTAACGATTACCATTCGTTTTACCGATTTTTGATGATTCCATCATTGGGTATTCACCATTGACATCTTGTAAAATGTTGGGATGTATCAGTAAATGATAAAATGCAGTGTAAAAAATAGTTTTATCATCATCACTGCCGCCGGTAACTAAGATGCGTGACAAATCATTATTCCATAATGTCTTGGCTTGTTGTGCTATGCGGTCAAAGTTCCAGTCAGGTTGTTCAGTGTTTAAGTTTAATCTTGCATTTTCAATACTTACAAAAGAGACTCCGATTTTTACTTCTACTGACTCTTGCTGTTCAAAATCGAAGGAAAACCAGACGCCAATATCATCACCGCTCATCTCTTTATCATATTGTGTATAGATTTTGTACTTTCCGGCATCACTGTTCCATGCGGCTTCTGCAGTCATGGGTCGCTGCTTTTTCCAGTATCCTGTTTTTTGTGGTGCTTTATTGATTTTCAGTACAAAATAAATCGGATATACTGCTTGTGAAGCCGTATAGCAAAACGTACCTAAAAGTTTAGAACCTTCGATTTCAGTCTCTGATATTTTTTTGACTGTAGCACCCGACTCATTGGTTAGCCCTTCTCCCAAATTCAATAAGATATGACTTTTTCCTTTGGGAAAGGTAAATTTACTTAAGCCCGTACGCAGAGTTGCCGTAACTTCGGTTTTAATGTTGTAGTCAGATAAAATGTTGGAGTAGTA
>CAYVGO010000069.1:0-7076 GCA_964450725.1 uncultured Muribaculaceae bacterium | reverse complement strand
AAATTGATTGTACCAATAAAAGGATTCACAAAATCTACCGGATTTTTTGTTTGAGCAAAAATCGTAGTTGTCATCAATAATAAAGCAATCGTAAAAGTTTTGTACATAGCATTAAAAGTAAAGAATGAAAAAAAAGAATAATGTTTCTGTGGTTGTTGTACCACAAAGGCATACAAAGGTAGTAAAACTTCGGGATTGTTAAAGAGGGAAAGAGTTAAGGAGGATGAAGAAAGGCTTGAGATTTCTTATCTTCCGTTTACTAAAGGAAAGTAGTTTTTCATCAGATGCAGATGATCTATCGAATCCTTAGCGTAGGCTCTAATAGAATAGGAGTGTTTTACATTCATTGAAAACCGATAAACTACACAAATATTCATCGTGAATTTTGTTACTGTTGGAAGAACTTAGGCGTCAATTTCTAATAACAACGGAAGAAAGCTAACAAAGACAGTCCACAGAATGTATATTGTTCTACACTACGATTTATTCGGGTGTTTTCCAAAATTGTTTGTTTTGTCGCTTTTTGTATTGAATGGGAGTGGTGGTTAGATTAGGATTGTATTGTTTAAAGATGTCCGTCAATTGCCACTCTCCTTTTTTATATATCAAAGCATTGTATTTTATGTCGGGGGCAAAAGGAGATGAGTGTAATGCAGCTGCATTGGGTGGTATATTGTGAGTGTATTCTATGGCCTTTGTTTTGGGGTTAAAATTCATTTGCATGGTAGAAATGGCGTTGTATTCAAAAAGATAACGTACGGTTTTTTGTGTACGTCGCTTAAATACCTGATGTCCGAATTGTAAATTATTACCCTCAATAACCAAAGGTTCTATCACTCGTCTTATAATCTGCTCATTTAATCTTTGGACTCCCAATAAGTAGTACATTTGCTTTTGCGAGGACTTATCAAGTTGAAAGATTTCAATGTATTGGCTTCCTAACCATTGTTGTGGAGATAAGGTTGAAACTTCCAAACTTTTCACCGGAATGTCTAAATGAACATCATGGAGTTGTTGTATTTCAAATGCTTTAGACTTTTTACTTTTCCTTAGTAACACAATCCCAGAGTAATGGTACACCCCCAGACTATCTTTGAAACACCATGTCAGTAACCTTACCAATTGGTCAGGAGAAACAATACTTTTAATGTAAGAATATTCTGAAAATGAGTAGTCAAATTGCTGGGAACTCTCTAAACTCCCGATAATGCTTTCAACAAGTTCTTGATTTTGTTGTTGAAGGCTATCGATGTTCCGGAAGGCTGTTTGTGCCGATAGTACTGATAAGAAGGAAAAGAAAAGTGTAATCAATAAACCATGTTTAGCCATCTTTATTTACTCTGTACTTTCATTAGAAGCTTCTACAGATGTTTTAATCGGTTCAATATGACTGATAAAGGCCTTAGGGAAACTCTTTTTAATGCGGAGAAGGGTTTTTAAGGCTTGGTCTTTGGTTCTGTAATCACCAACAGAAACAATAAAATAAGGTTCTACATGCCGTAAGTAAGGCTTGGGTAAGTCCGGATACAATTCTCGCAGCCTTCTGGCCGTTTCTGTTGCTTTTGTTTTTGCATTCTGGTCGTTATCTCTAAAGATACGAACACGGTAACCCAAAGATTCGTTGTTTTGTTTGTTATATGACAAGTGTTCGTGATAAATCATTTTTTCGGTTTCGCCCATCTGTTCGGTCAATTGTCCTTGTTGTGCATAGCAACCCAACGCAATAAGCGTGAAGAGGGAAAAAGAGTAAATGTGTTTCATGGTAAGTAAATTTTGATAAAGGTCTTTATGATACTTGTATATATATTTCTTGCGGCAACTTACGAATCACGTTTGTGTTACAATATAAGAAGATACTATATGAGGTGTTCTACATTTAACTTACTTGGGAACTAACCCATTGAAAATCTGTTGAAAGCCCATCCCTTGCAAATCTTTGTCTGTAAATTTGACAGTCTTCATCAGTAGGCCTGACCTTGCTTTCAGTATACCGTTTGGCTTTAATGTGTTCAACAATTCGGGCTGATAAACAAACTTCAATAAAACCAACGGATTGTTAATATTGATTTTAAGTTCTGCCAAATAAGATTGTTCGCTGTTCTTCAGTAACGTTATCTTTTTCTCTAATGCCATTGTTGCAATGACTTTATCCTGGTCGTTGATGTTGACTAAAAACTGCTGAATGTGGATTGTTTTATCTGTAGGATTATCAATACTAACATGCAAGTGCATGGAAAGTTCTGTGTTATTCATTGCTACAACTTTCGGATTGTCTATTTTTACTACCCGAATCTCTTCATAGTGTGTGCTGCAACTTGTGAGAAGTAACAGAAAAATACCGATTGAAAAAAGTGAGTGTTGTAACTTAAGCATGTAAAGCGGGATGAAAAAGTAAGTCTCTAACAATATTACAAAGGTATATCATTTTACTAAACCCTCAAAATCGACATCATTTGATATGTAATGTTATATAGAAGGGTGTCATCGAAACTTTACCTCTGCTGTCCACAATCTGTTGGCTATCGTTTTATAATTCCAACTCCAACATCGTTGCATTACGTTCACGGTTCTTGCTCGATAAAATGGTTTTCAGTTGACGCTTCACCTTGCCGTTTTTGTCTTTGTAATAAACTTCAATGAATACGGAAGCCGGACCGTTTTCGGTAAAGGCATTCTCACCGTAAAAGTCTGATTTGACAGTATATTTACCGGCTATTTTGTTACGTAACAAATACTGCTCGGGTCCGTAGCCTTGTGTAAAGTCTTTACCAAATCGTCCGCCGGCGCGTGTTTCTGTATGACTGTAGTAGCACTCTTCGTCTGTAGGATCTATAACATGTAAATCAATGTCGGTATTCTGCATATTCCAGTTCATCACAACTCTTAAGTCTACCGGCATTTTCTCTAAATATTTTTTCTCTAACTTCTTAGTATTGATGGCGAGGTGTTCTGTAATCATCCGATTAATGTCCATTAAAACAACGTCTTCTAATCCTGTATAGAACCTCTCCATCTCACCTAAGTACTCTATCTCTAACGTTTGTATCAGTGCGTCGAAGGCTTCCTGATACTTTCCGTTATCTTCGAGTGTCAGGGCTAAATCTCTAAAACTTTGGGGTTCAAAATTTCGCCATTTTGCTACCTGCTGTGCCGTGTATAGAGCGTCTGCCACTGCTCCCCATTCACGGAAAATGTAGGTAAGGGTTTTGTACAGTTGATGGCTCTCAAAGCCAAGGTCGGCAATGCTACTTAGAACCAGTAGTGCTTTTTCTTTATTACCATTATCATAAAAAAGTCTTGCGGCTTCAATATAAAATGTGGGATTATTGACTACTTCTTCCCGAATTTGCAGGTAAGCGTCATACTGCTTTTCTTTAGGTTGCTTTTTGATAATATCTACGGCTGTGTAAGGGTTGGTAGTTGTTGCAACGACGCTGGCTTGCGGTAATCTACCGGTGGTTTGTTGACTGACGCTTGCCGATACTTTACTGATGCTTTCTTCTCGGACAGACGCATTCTCTGATGGTTCTCCTTCCACTCTCATAAAAAGAACACTTTCCTCTATCACCATTTCTTCATGTTGAGGAAGCGGAAGGATAAGTATTAATTCATCATCCTCTACTGCAATGTCCATATCTTCTTTAGTGGATGAAAAGTCACTCACCATTACTACCTCTTCAAGAGCCTGACCGTCTTCTTCTAACCGAATATTCATCTCCGGCTGCGGCAGTAGCCTTTGTGTGTTATAACCAATGTATGCAATCTCTAAATAACAACTGTCGGGCAAGGTGATAGAGAATTTACCGTCCATGTCAGAAATAACTCCGTTGGTTGTTCCCTCCTGTCTTATGGTGGCTCCCGCTATAGATTGGTTTTGTTCGTCTATAACCGTTCCCCTGACGGTGATTGTTCTGCCTGTCGGTTGGGTGGACGGCTGGCGGGGTGTTATTGGCAAAGATTCTTTCTTTGAAGGTTTCACTGCTTCGGGCTTGCTGTATTGTATATCCTTTTTCCACCAAGCATTCAGAACTTTAAAGTAACGGTCTAAGTTTGTTATGTTGGATTGCTTGCGTGCTGCGGCATTATTTTGTTGCTCTTTGCTGATGCGGTCAAACTCGGCACGCAGTTCTGCGGGGGGTACAATCTGATAACGGATGTAATCTTGCACTGTTTCCAACACTATCAATGAAGTGTTACGGGTAACAATGCCTGCTTTACTGCCTAATATCTCTATTTCCGTCTGGTTTTTGTTGTAATTCATGTCTAAGTACGCAATTTTCTTTTGTGCCCAGAGTTTGTAAACGTTCACATCAGGATGACTATCTTGAGGTATATTTAATGTAATGGTCTTTTCGAGTTGTACTTCATTTCCTTGACCAAAAAGTAAGGTAATCTCATGCTTGGGGCGCAGTGAAAGACCGGCGATACTGAAACTTTTACCTACCGGTGTACCGACTGCCGGATAGAGTTCTGTAACAAAGAGATTCTTTTTTACGCCAAGGAACCGAAGGCTTTGACTTGTAAGCATTTGTAAACCTTCATCAACCGAAACAACATTTAAGTTAATACTGCTTGCCGATGAGTTCATAGATAAAAGATTGAGGAAAGAATAGTCTGCCGAAACCGATGAAGTAATGCAGTATATCGGCTTGTTGGGTAAATTAAACTCCTGATGGCTTAAGGATGATAAGCCGTCAGTAAAAAACAGATATTCATCGAAACTTGCAGGAAGGTTGATTTCTGTATAGCGTGTTCCTCCGTCATAGACTGCTGATTGTAACAAACTAATCAATGCATCTGCATTACCGTTTTTAATCACAAAGTCTTGCTGCTTCTTAAAAGTATAATGAACAAAGAATACAGAGACCGTTACATCCTTCAGTGACGATAAATAATGCTTTAACAATGCAGATTCTTTGTTGAAATCACGGGTACGGCAACTCAGCGATACGTCGTAAACCAATGCTATTGTTTTGGGTGTTTTCTTTTGCAGTACTTTAGGGTCTAAAAACAGTTGACTGTAAAAGTAATGATTGCCCTCAACGCTTTGACTGTAAACAGAAGGAATTTGCTCTCGGATAGGAATGAGTACTTCAAACTTCTCATTGGGTAAGTAGTCTTTCTTAGCAATAGAAGTCTTATAACTCTGTTGCCAAAGCGTAAAGGATACATCTTTTGTTCCTTCTACTTGTGGTGGTTCTGTTGTACCTAAAACTTCAATATTGACCGTAAAGTCATCTAACTTCTGTGGGAAGCGACTCAACAGTTGGTAGTTTAAATGAAGGTTGTCCTTAAACTTCAACTCCTCTTCATAACCAATTTGAACAATGCGTTCTCCGTTCACCGGCAAAGGATAGACACGGGTACGAAAGTTGTTACCCTCTACCTTTTCCAGCAATCCCGGATCGACCCGTCGATTCTGAATGGCTTCAAACACTTGCTTCCCTTTCATTTTATTGATAGGAACAGCCTGACGCATCTTTCCGTTAATGTCAATGGCATAGTGTGAGACTGAAATTCCTTCCGGCAGCGGAAATATCAATTCGCCCTCCATTTCTCGGGTAGAGCGGTTAGAAAAGTACATTTCTACTGTGGTGTAGGCAATGTTTCCTACAATCTTTACATCAATCTTCATCCGGCTCATCCGAACCTTTGCAGAGTCTGCGCCTTTTACATTAAAACTCGGGCTTTGTGCCTGCACGCAAGTTGCCAGCAAGACAAATAAGAATAGGGTTGAAAGTACTTTCATTGCATTATTGATTTTTGCTTTCCATCGTTTAATAAAGAAAGTTACAAAGGTAGTCATAATTCGATAGATAGTTATTAATGTTATTATGCTTAACAATATAGAACATATAGAATAAAAGAATGCAAGAGCAAAAGAGTGAAGAGACATTTCTCTGGTATTTTGACAGAATAATAAGAAGGTCGAGAGGCTACTGCTAACTTCTCAGTAAAGAAAGTGATAGCAATATTGTTTGATTATTTATTAATAAAACGTTACGTATAGTATTACATCGCTGCCCAAAAACTCTCAACCACCACTTTCTTGTTATAGATAGATGCTTGTTTCTGTACCTCTAACGTAATTTTTTATCATTTTAGATGACTTTTATGTAAAAACTTACTATCTTTGCTGTTCAATGTTAAATTAACTGACTATAAAAAAGTGATAAATTCAATGACATTAGACCTCTTTATAAGAGAAAAGAATGTTATATACTCTATTTAATAACGCTATACTTGCCGATTAACCATAGACTTGTCCTTTTTTTTATTTAACTTAATATTATATCATTATGTCAGAAATTAAAGCCATTGCTCACCTCAACGAATTAACCAAAGATGTTAATCATGACTATTATTTACGTCCGCAAATCAGAGGAACACTCTACACGAGCGATATCGTAAAACGCCTTGAACAGAAACAAATGGCGACACTCAACGTCAACGGCGAAGCCTTTGTACAACTGTTTTTTAAAGAGTGTATTCTTGCTGTTGAAGAGGGATACAACATTGTAACAGACTTTTTCCATGCTTCTATCGGTATTGAAGGCGTTATTTCAAGTCATCAGTTGGGGCATAACATTCCTGCCGATGAACTGTTAGTAAGAATGAACCTCACACAAAGCAATGCCTCGCGGGCATCTATCAGCAAAATGTCGGTCAGTGTGGCTGAGCAGCCCGCTCCTACAGGACCTATCATTCAAAGCATTATCAACCCTACAAAAAATGAAACAGACACTGTCAATGTCGGAAAAATGGTATTGATAAAAGGTTTGCGACTTGCCATAAGGGGAGATAAAGAAAATGAAATAGGGATTTACTTCACCGCTGTAGAAGGAGATCAAACCGTCCGTATCACTGTCGATGAAATCTCTCCCAATACTCCCTCCAAACTCCAATTTCTGCTTCCGTCTACAGTCGTTGCCGGAGGCTGGAAGGTCAGAGTAGTAACCCAAGCCACAAGCTCAAGTTCTAAACTGACCAAAGAGACCCGCTCCTATGAATATCCCAATATCGTTACGGTAATATAAACCGCACTTACAAGTATTGAATAGCAGTACCTATAGGTA
>CAYVGO010000068.1:0-9241 GCA_964450725.1 uncultured Muribaculaceae bacterium | reverse complement strand
ACAAAGCGACTTTCTGTTGCACTCACTCCGTCAATCAGTTTATCTACTTGGACAACTCCCTGATAATCTTTTTCTTCTTGAATATTTTCTATGTTAGGAACAAACTCAATCGTTCGGCTATCACGCCAATAGGCAGAACCTTTCAGTGACGGCGAAATGAAAAATATATCAGAAGAAACCTCTGCTCCTTTTTCGGCAGACGTAATATCATTTTGAAATTCGACGATAATAGGGGTAGCTTTAGTAATACGACCTGAAGTAAATGCTACGATATGAGAATTAAAACTTGAATCCTCGTATTGAAAAGAATAACCTATAAGTACCCCAACACCAACGACAACAACGGCAATTAAACCAAGAATCAATGACCACCGCACGACAGGGCGAAGAGTTAGAAAAAAATGCTTCTTCATAATGATATAAAAATAAATAAAGTAAAAGAGTGGCAAAGGTAATAAAATTTCTTATTGCCATAAAAATTCTCCAAGTCAAAGATATAAATTACAACTTACATATTCCACAAATTATTTTTAGACTCATTAGAAGAAATTCATATATACAAGAAAAAATATAGATTAAAATAATATCCTTGAATAAAAATTCGGCACACAAACGATAAAGATACTGTTTAACGTGCCGAATATAAATTTTACGAAAAAGTAATTCCCAATGATTAATAGTATATTTTATGGAGTCAGTCAATTTCACAAAGGTAGTTCCAGTTTTATAAATTTGAAAACTATTTATGCAATGATTCACTATAACACATAAAAATCCTTTATGGATTATTACAAAAAAAAATATACTTTTGTACTTGATTTGTAGTTTTTTATTGACAGTAATTATCATTATATGCCTTTATTTATTCCTCAAAACTATCGTCCAAAATTAGTTCCCGAGATTGCGGAACGTGCCATACAACTTATTAAGGACGAGTTTCAGTCCCGACTTTCCCAATCACTGCATCTTCGGCGTGTTACCGCGCCGCTGTTTGTTTTAACCGGTACAGGCATCAATGATGACCTTAACGGCATTGAGCGCGCCGTAAGTTTTCCGGTCAAAAGTCTTGGGGATCGTCGTGCAGAAGTAGTACATTCGCTGGCAAAATGGAAGCGTATGAAGCTTGGCTCTTACGATATAGCACCCGGATTCGGGCTTTATACAGACATGAATGCCATACGTGCCGACGAAGAGTTAGATAACATTCACTCTTTGTACGTTGACCAGTGGGATTGGGAGAAGACCATTGTAGAAGAGCAGCGAAATCTGACCTATCTTAAACAGGTTGTCAGTCAAATCTATGACTGCATTCGTGAGATGGAAGAAGTAGTCTATCAAATGTTTCCACACATTACACCCACACTTCCACAGACCATTACCTTCATCCATGCCCAGCAACTTTTAGACATGTACCCTGATTTAAGTGCTAAAGAGCGTGAGTTCGCCATTACAAAAAAACATGGCGCAGTGTTTCTTATCGGTATAGGCGGCAAACTTTCTGACGGAGAGAAGCATGACGGCAGAGCGCCCGATTATGACGACTGGAGTAGCAAAAATGAAGATGGATTTTATGGATTAAACGGAGATATTTTAGTGTGGAATCCCATTCTTCAAAACTCGTTTGAACTTTCCTCAATGGGTATTCGTGTAGATAAAAAAGCACTGTTACAGCAACTTGAGTTGTGTAACGCACAAGACAGACAACAGTTAACCTACCACCAGGCTTTATTAAACGACCAAATTCCGCTCTCTATCGGAGGCGGTATAGGTCAGTCAAGACTGTGTATGCTTTTAATTCGCTCGGCACACATTGGAGAAGTGCAGGCCAGCCTTTGGTCAGAAGAAATGAAAAGAGAGTGTAAAGCCAACAATATTTATTTAATGTAACTGTCAACTAAGATTGAATACTGGTTATAATAGTGATTATGCGGCATATAAGTTTTTATTACGGCATAATCACTTATTTTGTCAACTGAAATAAAAGAAGTATTTTTGCACTAAATTCCCTTTTAAATCATCTACAAATTTCTTAAATGTCAAAATCAAAAGCGACTGACGCCCTTACAGACAACGACCGTATTACCATTATTACAAGTGCTTTGAAAGACAAAAAAGCACAAAATATATTATCTATAGACCTGTCTTCGATTGAAGGAGCAATAGTCCCCCATTTTATTGTTTGTAATGCAGATTCTACCGTCCACGTACGTTCACTTGCCGAACACGTAGAAGAAGAATTCCGTCTGAAAACGGCTAAAAAGCCGTTACGTCGTCAAGGTGTGGAAAACAATTTATGGATTATTTTAGATTATGGAGACATTATGGTTCATATCATGGAAACCCAAACCCGTGAGTTTTATCAGTTAGAACGTTTGTGGGCAGATGCTCCCATACAAAGATTTGAAGATGAGCATCAAAATCAGAACAGTAAAAGGGTTCACCATACTTAGCATTCTTAATTCTATATTTTATTTACAACTATGAGTAACCCTGATAATACTAAAAATCCTCGTAATAAGCCCAAAAGTCCGTTGTCGGGCTCCCCGCAAAACAATAAGCCGAAGTCTAATTATTACGTTTTCTTTATTTATTTCATTGTCATTGCCGGCATTGCTGCTTTTTCATACTTATTCAACAGCAGCAGCCCTGTAGAAACAACATGGCGAGCCGTAAGAGATGAATGGGTAAAACCCGGCCATGTAGAAAAGTTAATCCTTGTTTTAGGGCAAAACAGCGTCGAAGTCTATCTTAAAAAAGATCAGATTGCCGCATATCAAGAAAAGTTTAAAAGCCAGAATGTACCCTCAGCAGGTCCGCAATGCTACTTTAAAGTCGGAGACGACAAAACATTTGTAGAACAGTTGAAAGAGGCACAAATAGATACACCTGCCGACAAGAAAATAGAAGTAGAATATGTTGAACGTCATAACTATTGGGGAACACTTTTAAATTGGCTATTCCCGATTCTGATGCTGGTCTTTTTATTTATGTTTTTTATCCGCAGAATGGGTGGTGCCGGTGGAGCGGGCGGTATTTTTTCCGTAGGAAAGTCAAAAGCACAACTATTTGATAAAGACAGTAAAAGTAAAATAACATTTGAAGATGTTGCCGGATTAGAGGAAGCCAAAGTAGAAGTAGTAGAAATTGTTGACTTCTTACGAAATCCTAATAAATATACTGCATTAGGAGGCAAAATTCCTAAGGGAGCATTGCTGGTAGGCCCTCCCGGAACAGGTAAAACATTATTGGCAAAAGCCGTAGCAGGTGAAGCCAATGTACCCTTCTTTTCTTTATCAGGCTCAGACTTTGTAGAAATGTTTGTCGGTGTCGGGGCTTCACGCGTAAGGGATTTATTCAGACAAGCCAAAGAAAAAGCTCCATGTATTATCTTTATTGATGAAATTGATGCCATTGGCAGAGCACGTGGAAAAGCAGCAAGCTTCAATGCCAATGACGAAAGAGAAAATACGCTCAACCAACTGCTTACAGAAATGGATGGCTTTGGTACAAACTCAGGAGTAATTGTTTTAGCAGCTACCAACCGTGCAGAAATATTAGATAAAGCATTATTACGTGCCGGAAGGTTTGATCGCCAGATACACGTGGACTTGCCAGACATGAAAGAACGGCTTTCCATTTTTAAAGTACATGTCAAAAACCTTCGGTTGGAAGAAGGTTTTAATCTTGACTTTTTAGCCAAACAAACCCCCGGATTCTCAGGTGCAGACATTGCCAATGTTTGCAATGAAGCAGCACTCTATGCGGCACGTAAAGGTAAAAATGTCATCGAAAAGTCTGACTTCTTAGATGCTATTGACCGTATTGTCGGAGGGCTGGAAAAGAAGAATAAAATTATTTCGCGTACAGAAAAGACAACCATTGCTTACCATGAAGCAGGACATGCGACTGTAAGTTGGATGCTCCAATACGCCAATCCTTTAGTAAAAGTTACCATCATTCCACGTGGTAATGCACTTGGTGCTGCCTGGTATTTACCTGAAGAAAGACAAATTACTACTACAGAGCAATTGTTAGACGAAATGTCATCAATTCTGGGAGGACGAGCGTCTGAGGAGTTAAACTTCGGAAGAATTTCTACCGGAGCATTAAATGATTTGGAAAGAGTAACCAAGCAAGCTTATGCCATGATTGCTTATTACGGCATGAGTGATAAGATCAAAAACATCAGTTACTTTGATTCCTCCGGACAAAACTATAATTTTTCAAAACCATATAGCGAAAAAACAGCCGAACTTATTGATAATGAAGTCAAACTATTGGTAGAACAGGCATACCAAAGGGCAAGACAAGTACTTGTAAATAATCAAAAAGGATTACAAGAACTGGCAGATTTATTATTAGAAAAAGAAGTTATTTTCAGTGAAGATTTAGAACGTATTTTCGGAAAACGACCGGGCAGTTCCGAGCATGCCACAGAAGAAGAACAGCAACCTGCCAAGAAAAAATCGGTACGTAGAACCAAAAAGTCAACAGAAAGTGATAATGCCTCAACAGAATAATCAATTATTTACGTATGAAAAGTTTTGGATTAAGAATTTTGTCAGGATCTGTTTACGTTCTTTCTATCATAGGTTCTTTATGGTTAAATAATCCATTATTTTTCGGTTCAGTAGTGGTATTATTTACGTTTTTATGCCTGTCGGAATATTTTATGTTAGTCCGAAAAATCGCGATACGTCCTCAAATCATTTCTGTTTTTATCATTGCAGTAGCATGGTGCATAGATGCTTTATTTACGCCAAATCATAGTATTTTTTTATTCGTAGCCTTATTAGGAGTTTTCTCCATATTTGTCGTTGAACTTTTCAGAAAACAGCCGGAGCCTATTCATTCTATTGCCTACTCAATATTACCATTGCTTTATATTGTTCTACCTTTCTCGTTATTAATTTTAACCGGTTACCATGTTCATGGCAAATTATTATTAGTAAGTTATTTTACCATGCTTTGGGCAAATGATACTTTTGCTTACTTGGTTGGAATAACTTTAGGAAAACATAAGTTTTTTCCTTCTATATCTCCTAAGAAAACGTGGGAAGGATTAATTGGCGGTATATTGTCTGTAATGATAGTAGCAATCATCTTTGCATACTATGAACCTCAAATTTCTATTATACATTGGTTAGGTTTGGCGTTAGTGATTAGTGGGACTGCAATTTTCGGAGATTTAGTAGAGTCAATGTTTAAACGGAAAATTGGAGTAAAAGATTCAGGAAAATGTATGCCAGGTCATGGAGGAATTTTAGACCGTACAGATGCACTTCTTATTTCATTCCCTTTTGTATTTGCATATATCAAATTATTTATATAACAATTTATAGACATGATCATTCATCACGAAAGTAAAGGAACATTAATTACCCTGTCAATGGTTCTTTTTTTGATGCTTATTGTAATGTATTTCTTAAAAGCACCAATTGTAGTGCTATTGTCAGCAAGTATTTTTGCATTCGGACTACTACTATTTATCGGCTTTTTCTTCCGCAAACCTTTAAGAGTATTACCTGAAAAGCAAGAAAACGTAATATATGCTCCTTGTGATGGAAAAGTAGTGATTGTTGGAGAGGTTGATGAGCCGGAATATTTTAAAAGTAAATGTTTACAAATTGCCGTTTTTATGTCTCCGTTTAATGTACATATCAATTGGTATCCCATTAGCGGGAAAATTGATTATTACAAGTATCATCCGGGAAAATATTTGGTGGCATGGCATCCTAAATCTTCTACTAAAAATGAAAGAACAACTATCGTAATTAATACAGGACAAGAAAAAATATTGGTAAGACAAATTGCAGGAGCTGTTGCCCGACGTATTGTTTGCTATGCCAAGAATCATGACACTGCTGAACAAAACAGCGAACTTGGATTTATAAAATTTGGTTCGCGGATGGATATTTTCCTACCTTTATCAGCTAAATCCGTAGTTAAAGTTGGAGACAAAGTCGTAGGTACACAAACGATTTTAGCAACACTTTAATTGGCCTTTTTTACTCACTTCTGCTTCTTTCACACATTCATAAATATAATCCCTTCATCTTATGTTACGTACCAAGATTGTTACAGTATTACTCTTTGCAACAGCACTCTTCAACTTCTATTCCTGTACCCAATACAGCAAAGAAGTACAAAAAATGTTTGACCTTGTTCCTCAAGAACAACGCGCTGGGCTTGATTTTTTAATCAAATACATGCCTCAAAACGATTTAGATACACTCAAAGCAGAACTTATTCTTGAGAATTTGGAGTATGCTTACAAAGCACGTAGTGAATTTGCATGGTGTAAAAACTTACCGGACAGTTTGTTTTATAATGAAGTTTTACCTTATTATGTTTATACCGAGCCGCGGGAAATGTGGAGAAAAGGATTCTATGAAAGATTTAAAAAGTATGTTGCCGGTACTACTGACCTTCGAGCGGCGATTGACTCTATCAACCGTAATATCATGAAAGAAATCGGCGTTGTCTATAATGCCAGACCACGTTGTGCAGACCAACCTACAGCAGAGTCTATTCAACGTGGAATAGCTTCTTGTACCGGTCTTTCTATTTTATTGGTTGACGCTTTTCGATCTGTGGGTATCCCGTCAAGATTAGCAGGAACTCCAAACTGGCATGACTTGCGAGGAAATCATAATTGGTGTGAAGTGTGGATTGACGGAGAGTGGTACTTTACTGAGTATTACCCTGAGAAATTAAATCAAGCTTGGTTTTTGGCTGATGCCGGAAAAGCAGACCCAAACAATACTCAAACGGCTATTTATGCTGTTTCTTATGCTCCGGCACAAACCCATTTTCCGATAGCGTGGGATTCTATCAATAAAAATGTACATGCTTATAATGTAACCCAGCGTTATCTGAATATCTACCGTCAATCAGACATGGCAAAAGCGGCATTAGGAAACCATGTAAAGTTATTCATTTCAGCCTACTCGGCAGACTGTAATCCTACGACAGAGAACCGTATTGCAGTCAGTGTTGACGTATTTTTGGATAAAACCCAGCAAGGAGGAGGTAAAACTGCAAGTCATACTCAAGATGCCAATGACAAGTTTTTTGTTTTAGTTCCCAAGTCTCAAACCTACACTCTAAAGTACGGGGAAGGTAAAACAATGACGGTCAGTATAGGAGAGCGAGATACTACAGTCATTTTACCTTAGACCTCTCAAACCCATCAATACCAATGAAAAACTTTGTTCTTACGGCTTACCGAGTCGGATTGTTTTATATTGTATTGCTGATTACAAAGGTTGCTTTTTACATTTATCATCATCAGGTATTAGGATCTATTACACTGTCAGAACTTCCTGATTTATTGTTAGGTTCTCTGGTTTTTGATACTGCTTCGATGGGTTATGCGTTATCGGTTTTTCTGGTTTTTGCTCTCCTTCCTTTCCCTTTTCGTAACAATAAAGTATATCAAAAAGTATTACTAATCCTCTACATGGTCATTGTCAGTACAGTTATCTTGCTGAACCTGACCGATATTCTATTCTTCACCCAGCCCCAACAACGCATCACGGCTCATGATATCTACTTTTTGGTAAACAACGACAACAATTTGGTATTGATGTTGCGATTTATTGGAGAAAACCTGTTGTTGTTATTCTTACTCATCGGTTTAATCGTAGGACTATACTTTGCTTATACGAAGGTCAAGTTGCGCATTAGAGTAGAGAAAAGCAGCGTAAAGTTTTATCTTATCAATACAACCTTATTGGTTCTGACCATCATTTTGGTTATCGGCGGAATACGCGGAGGCTTCACTCGGATGACACGTCCTATTACACTATCCAATGCGGGAGAATATGTCAACTCTTCCTATAAAGCACATTTAATCCTGAGCAATCCCTTTTGTATCATCAGAACCATTGGTAGTAAGGTTTTACCTCAATATCATTTTTTTTCGGACTCCACTGCTGCAAAAGTCTATACTCCCACACATTTGCCGTCAACCACTCACTCATTTACAAGGAAGAACATAGTCATCCTCATTGTAGAAAGTTTCAGTAAAGACCATTCCAAGCTCTTATGCCCGGAACTTTACAAAGACAAGTCCTCTACGACTCCCTTCTTAGACTCTTTGATGCAGCAACATTATTACTTTACACATGCTTTTGCGGTAGCAGGAAAATCTATTGATGCCATACCGGCAGTGTTAGCCTCTATTCCAAGTTATGAAACTCCATTCGTATTAATGCCGGAGGCTGTAGGAGATTACGACGCTCTACCTCAAATCTTACGACGCAATCACTATCATACTTCTTTTTTCTGCGGGTCGGCAAAAGGGTCAATGGGGTTTTGGGCTTTTGCCAAGCAATTGGGAACAGAACATTACTTTGCCAAAGAAGACTATGAGAAACTGAAGGGAAGCAATGACTTCGACGGTTTCTGGGGGATATGGGATATACCTTTCTTAGACTACATGGCAGGTCAACTGACCACTTTCCCTGAACCCTTTTTCTCCATGGCATTTACGACCACTTCTCATCACCCGTTCAATGTTCCGGAGCATTACCGATATCTTCCGAAAGGAGAAACCAAAGCCCACCAACCTGTAAGATATACCGACAAAGCATTACAGCACTTTTTTCATAGCGCACAGCAGAAGCCGTGGTATAAGAATACCATCTTTGTAGTGGTGGCAGATCATCCCAGTTCAGAGCGGTTTGACCCGAAGAGTTACACCCCTGTGGGGCAAGGGGCTATTATCATGAGTATTGTTACAGGAGATGAAACATTGAAAGGGGTCAACCACCACACGGTACAACAGACCGATATTATGCCGACACTCTTGGGACTATTGCACTACAAAGAGCCTTACTTCGGGTTTGGCAGAGATATTTTTAACGAACCCAATCGGTTACCGGTAAGCATTGGTTATACCGGTGAGGGCTACAAGATGATAACGGATTCTCTGTTGATGGTCAATAACTTTAAAAAGTCTCCGCAAATGTACCAATATTATCAAGACGCAGAGTTGCAGTACAATATTTTTGACTCTAACAATCCTCAGCACCTTTCTCTTGACTCTTTATTGAAGGTCAATGTCCAACAATACTACACTACCTTAAAAAGTAAAACATTCAAGACTGTTACTCTTCCGGCAAGTTCTTGCAAGTAACCAACAACCACCCACAGTAAGGAATCCATTCATTGTAGAGATATGTTACGCCGCGTCTCTGCGTTCACTCCATTAAGTAACCACTTATAAGTATCGAGT
>CAYVGO010000067.1:0-9297 GCA_964450725.1 uncultured Muribaculaceae bacterium | reverse complement strand
AGGATATTTTAAAGTATTTTTTGATGAAAAGTTGAATATCAATCAATGGATAATGTTATCCATCGGATTAAAAAGTATTCTTTTGTGTAAAAAGGAAATAACATCAACAAGTGGGTAAAAAATAGTACCTTTGTCTCCCTAAATAATGAAATGAATTGATGAAACCCTTTCTGCAAGTAGAAAATATATGTAAGTCTTATGGTGATTTGTTGTTATTTGACAATGCAACTTTTGGCATTGGTGAAAGCGAACGCGTGGCATTGGTAGCAAGAAATGGGTCAGGAAAAACAACTCTGTTAAATATTATTGCCCAAAAAGAGAGTGCAGATCAGGGTAAGGTTACTTTTAAAAATAACAGTATTGTTGGATTTTTAGAACAAAAAGATGGATTTACAGATAGTCAAAGTGTATTGGAAGCAGCATGTTCAGGGCAGTCGTCAGAAGAGCAACAACTGTTGGCGAAGCAGTTTCTGACACAATTAAATATTACAGATTTTACACAACCTGTAAAGACTTTGAGTGGCGGAGAGCGTAAACGTGTGGCCATTGCACACATTTTAAGTTTACAGCCTAACTTTTTAATCTTAGACGAACCAACCAATCATTTAGATATTGATATTGTAGAGTGGTTAGAAGATTATTTAAGAAGAATTAATATCACCCTGCTGATGGTTACCCATGACCGGTATTTTTTAGACCGAATTTGTAATCGAATTTTAGAAATAGATCAGCATAATCTTTACAAATATAACGGTAACTTTTCCTACTTTTTGGAGAAGAGAGAAGAGCGAATTGCTCAATTTAATGCCGAAGTAGAACGCGCACAAAACATTTATCGTCGTGAGTTGGAGTGGATACGAAGTACCCCTTCGGCAAGAACAACCAAGGCAACGGCAAGAGTCAAAGCATTTGATGATATTGAACAAGCCGCAAAAGCAACAAGAAAAGACGGAAAAATTGCCATCACTGCAGGAATTCAAAGATTGGGGAAAAAGGTAATTGTAGCCAAAAATTTATGTAAATCTTATGGTGAAAAGAAAATCATCGATAAATTTTCTTACGAATTTGTTGCCGGAGAAAAAATTGGCATTATCGGAAATAACGGACGGGGAAAAAGTACGTTAACGAACCTTTTGTCGGGTGAAATTCTTCCGGATACGGGTCATGTTTCACGCGGAGAGACTGTAAAAATCGGTTACTATCAGCAAAGCGGATTAACTTTTAATCCGGAAAAACGAGTTATTGATATTATTACAGATATTGCAGAATATATCAAGTTAAACAATCAGGAAAGCCTTTCAGCATCACAATTTCTGACTCAATTTTTATTTCCACCACCCATGCAACAAGTGTTGGTAAGAAAATTAAGCGGCGGCGAATTACGGCGATTATATTTATTGACAATTTTAATCAAGCAACCTAATTTTTTGATTTTAGATGAGCCGACCAATGACTTAGACCTTATGACATTGGCAGTTTTAGAAGAATATTTGTGTAATTATCAAGGGTCGCTACTGATTATTTCTCACGATCGTTATTTTTTAGATAAAATTGTTGATCACCTGTTTGTCATGCAAGAAGACGGTACTATCAAGGATTTTTATGGCAATTATAGTGATTACAAAATCTATAATAATCAACAGCAGCGTTCAACTTCCAAACAGCGTACAGATTCTCCCAAAATTACAGAACGTCCGCAAAGAAAAGCAAAGTTTACATTTGCAGAACAACGGGAATTAACGCTCTTGAGTAGTGAAATAGAACAATTATCTGAAAGAAAAAAAATCTTAGAAGATTTACTGTTGCGTCAAGATTTATCTCACGATGATTTGACGCAATTTTCGGAAGAAATCGGTCAGATTTTACAACAATTGGATACTAAAGAATTGCGGTGGTTGGAACTGGAAGAAAAGAGAACTTGTGAAATGTAAAATTAAAGATGTAGAATGTAAAGAATCATGTGTGGCTACAGTGTTATGATAACCATTAACTATTATTTAACTTTATGAAAAAAATAAAAGCAGGAATTATCGGAGGCGCCGGATATACGGCAGGAGAACTTATCAGAATTTTATTACATCATCAACATGTAAATCTGACATTTGTTCACAGTACTAATTTTGCCGGAAAGCCGGTGTGCACAATCCATACAGACCTTACGGGAGATACTGATTTAGTTTTTGCGAGCGAAACAGAACCTGTAGATGTATTGTTTTTATGTTTGGGACACGGGCTTTCCAGAGATTTTTTGAAAAACACTCAACTTCCAAGCCATACAAAAATTATAGACTTGGGAAATGATTTTAGAGTAGATACACAATTTGAGCAACGTCAGTTTATTTACGGATTAACAGATTTGAATCTACAAGAGATAAAGAAAGCAAATTATATTGCCAATCCCGGGTGCTTTGCTACGGCAATACAATTAGCTTTACTTCCAATGGCTGCAAAAAACTTGTTACCTTCCGAAATTCATATTAATGCTATCACAGGAAGTACCGGAGCCGGCAGAGGATTGAGTGAAACATCACATTTCAGTTACAGGCAAAACAATGTTGCTATTTACAAACCTTTTACTCATCAACATTTGGGAGAAATCAACAAAACTCTTTCTACTTTACAAAATAATTTGCCGACATTAAGATTCATTCCTGTTCGAGGAGCATTTACACGCGGAATTTTTGCGACTTTATACTTTACATCCGATAAAACTGTTGACAGTATTCAAAAAATCTATCGACAATTCTATGAAACGTCACCATTTACACATGTGGTCAATCAAAATATCAATTTGAAGGATGTTATTAACACCAATAAATGTTTACTTTCTATAGAAAAGCATGACGATTTAGTACTCATCACAAGTTGTATTGACAATTTGGTGAAAGGAGCCTCCGGACAAGCGGTAGAAAATTTAAACCTGATGTTTGACCTGCCACAAGCCGAAGGTTTGGCTCTGAAGTCGATAGGATTCTAAAATTAACCGCTACGGCGATAAAATATTTTTCAACATTATGGAAGTGTTCGTGTAATCTGCATTCTATTTCCACTCAATTAAATTTTAAAAATTATGATAGAAAAATCTTTACAAACATTACTGCATCAAACAATCACTACTCTTTACGGACAAAATATTTCCCTTGAACAAATTACACTACAACGTACCCGTAAAGAATTTGAAGGTGATTTTACTTTTGTTGTATTTCCGATTTTAAATATCAGCAAACAGAATCCGCAACAAACCGCAGAAGCCATAGGAAAAATGTTGATACAAGTCGGCGAAAATATTATCAACAAATATAATGTTGTCAAAGGTTTTTTAAATATTACATTGTCAGATACCGTGTGGATTGACTTTTTATCTACCACATTCAAGGTCAAAAACTACGGATTTACACCCATAACCGAAAGTTCTCCTACGGTGATGGTTGAATTTTCTTCACCCAACACCAATAAACCTCTACATTTAGGACATATCAGAAATAATTTGCTGGGTAATTCTGTTTCAGAGATTTTAAAAGCAGCAGGAAATAAGGTTATCAAAGTTACTTTAGTCAATGACAGAGGAGTGCACATTTGTAAATCTATGGTGGCTTGGCAATTATTCGGTAACGGTGAAACTCCGGAAAAAAGCGGTAAAAAAGGAGATCATTTGGTCGGAGATTATTATGTGAAATTTGACAAGGAATACAAAGCAGAACTAAAAAAACTACAGAAAGAAAAAAATTGCACTACAGAAGAAGCAGAACAATTGTCTGAACTTATGCAGAAAGTAAAAAACATGCTTGTGTTGTGGGAAAAGAATGACCCGGAAGTTATTGGACTTTGGAAATTGATGAATGGTTGGGTATATGACGGATTTGAGGTTACTTACAAAAAACTTGGTATTACATTTGACCATGTTTACTATGAAAGTAAAACTTACTTGTTGGGAAAACAGATGGTGGAAATGGGATTAGAAAAAGGAGTATTTTATCAAAAAGATGACCAGTCAATATGGATTGATTTAACGGAAAAAGGATTAGACCACAAGTTAGTACAACGGTCAGACGGAACTTCTGTCTATATTACACAAGACTTAGGAACGGCTTTTGAACGTTTTCAAAAGTTTACCTTAGATAAACATATTTATGTGGTAGGAAATGAACAAAACTATCATTTCAATGTATTGAAATTGATTTTGGCGGCATTAGGATTATCTTGGGAGAAAAACATTTATCACCTTTCGTATGGCATGGTAGAATTGCCGGAAGGAAAAATGAAATCCCGCGAGGGTACGGTTGTTGATGCAGATGATTTATTGGTAGAAATGTATAAGCAAGCCGTAGAGATTTCTCAGGAGCAGGGTAAGTTAAATGATTTATCGCAGCCGCAGCAAGATAAAATCAGAGAACAAATCGGCTTAGCAGCATTAAAATATTTCATATTAAAGGTTGACCCTAAGAAAACAATGCTATTTGACCCCAAAGAAAGCATAGATTTTAATGGCAATACAGGTCCGTTTATCCAATACACCTGCACTCGAATTACTTCTATTATCAAAAAAGCATCGGTAAATATTGAAGATTTACAAATTCATCAAAAACTCACATTACAAGAACAAGAGCGGTCTTTACTTTGGCAAATTGCCGCTTTTCCTCAGATTATTACAGATTCGGCAGAAAATTTATCTCCGGCAATGGTTGCCAATTATCTGTATGAAACGGCCAAGGAATATAATCGATTTTACCACGACTGTCCGATATTAAGTGAAAAAGATGAAGCAGTAAGAAACTTTCGATTAGTTTTATCGGTTACGGTTTTTGAGATTCTAAAACGTTCGTTATCACTATTAGGTATTGACGTTCCTGAAAAGATGTAACAATGTTTTACCTCTGGTGCCGTGAGTAAAAAGATATTATCTCTTACTTTTTTAAGGTTGTAATACGATTGAAAACAAGATGCTTGTCCGTGCTTGTTATGTCTCTATAGAAATACCCTAATCTTTCAAACTGACATCGCTCTACGTCTGTAATACAAGGCTCTGCAACAGCCTCTACCACAATTTTCGATTGCGGATTAATGTAATCTTTGTATGATTTATCGGGGTCAATATTTCCCATGTCGGCTTCCGTAAACAGAGGCTCAAAAAGGTTTACGGTAACTTTCTTAGCCTGTTGAACAGATACCCAATGAATGGTACTTTTTACTTGACGACCACCTGTACCGCTTTTGGTTTGAGGGTCATACTTACATAACAATTCAACAACATTACCTTCATTATCTCTAACTACTTGTTCACAGCAGATAATATAACCATATTTTAATCTCACTTCACTGCCGGGAGATAGTCTAAAGTACTTTTTCGGAGGTTCAAGCATAAAATCGTCTTGCTCTATCCATACTTGTTTGGTGAGTGGAACAATACGACATCCGTCATCAGGGTTTTCAGGATTGTTAAGTGCCGATAATTCTTCAACTTTACTATCATCCCAATTAGTTATTGTTACCAATAATGGCTTTAAAACTGCCATACGGCGAAATGCCGTTTTATTTTGCTGTTCTCGCAAGCACCAGTCTAACAATGAAACATCAATCAAATTATCTCTACGTGCCACGCCGACTTTTTCTGCAAAAAATCGGATACTTTCGGGAGTATATCCTTTTCTTCTCAATCCTGATATGGTGGGCATTCGAGGGTCATCCCAGCCATCAACGATTTTTTCTTGTACAAGTTCTAACAATCTGCGTTTACTCATCACCGTGTGAGTGACATTGAGACGGGCAAATTCGTATTGATGTGAGGGAAATATTTCAAGTTTTTCGATAAACCAATCGTAAAGCGGTCGGTGAATATCAAATTCAAGAGTACAGATAGAGTGAGTAATTTTTTCTATACTGTCGCTTTGTCCGTGCGCATAGTCATACATGGGATAAATACACCATTGATTACCGGTTCTGTGATGGTGTGCATGAATAATACGGTATAGAATAGGGTCACGCATCAGCATGTTAGGATGTGCCATATCTATCTTTGCCCGTAATACTTTTTCTCCGTCGTTAAATTTCCCATTACGCATTTGCTCAAAAAGTTCCAGATTTTCCTTTACAGCCCTATCTCTGAAAGGACTGTTTGTTCCGGGTTGTGTTACCGTACCCCTTCCTTTACGAATCTCTTCCTGATTTTGGTCATCAACATAAGCTAATCCTTTCTTGATTAACTCAACAGCCCATTGATAGAGTTGCTCAAAGTAATCTGAAGCATAGCGTTCCTCTTTCCACTGAAACCCTAACCACCGAATGTCATCTTTTATTGCTTCTACGTATTCTACATCTTCTTTGGTCGGGTTGGTGTCATCAAAACGTAAGTTTGTAGCACCGCCATATTTTAAAGCCAATCCGAAGTTGAGGCATATACTTTTGGCATGACCAATGTGTAAATACCCGTTAGGCTCCGGAGGAAAGCGAGTAAGTATGCTTTGGTGGAGACCTTCTTTTAAATCTTTTTCAATGATTTCTTCCAAGAAATTCAGTGATTCATTTTCTACATTTGTTGTATTCATACGTAAATAATATTTTATGGCGTTTTTACATCCCCCCATTCTTCCTTACCAATAAAAATCAGTAATGAAAGTTTTTGAGTTTTTATTACTGTCTGTTGCTGTAAAAACCAATTTGTGCTTTTTATTGCGTGTTAGATAATTCGGGTCAAACTTATAGATAAACAAATCATTTTTCTGGTCATATTCAAACAATGCCCACTTTCCGTCAACAGTACCATAATATCCTATAGAGCCGACATCATCTTTGGCTTTAAGCATAACTGAAAATTTGGCTTTCATGTTTTCATTAGGCTTACAATTGACACTGTAAACTGTAGGTGCAACTGTATCTAACCCAACAAAATACGTCCCGAAAGTTGTTGTATAAGCGGTAATGCTATAAGGTGTTCGAGTTGTTGACAAACTGAATATTTTTCCATCAGGAGTTTGTTTGTAAACGGTGATTTTATTAAAATCCCCTTTATATTGCGGATGAGTAAATGTTAGTTTGATATTTTTCTGTAAAGGGACATCTGTTGTATGAACTTCATAGACATCTGAGATAGATTGTGATGTTTTAGGAAGTTTGCTGACCGTCAACAATACGGGTTCATATAAAGCATTGGCAGGAATATCTACCAAAAGTCCTTCGCTTTTGAACATTCCGCCGACTGCAGGATATATTTTCACATAGTTCCCCGCAACTGTATTGTGTTGTTGCGAGACTATTGATTTTACCCAAAATGATAACTTACTGATATTGTTGGCATGGTCCCAAAGTTCCAAATCAACTTTGGCTTTTTGACCGAAAGGCAATGTGATAATGCCGTCATCTGTGGTATGATAAACCGGAAGTAAATTATTGGGTAACCTGTAGGTTTGGATGACATTAATATTGTGCTTCTGTTTCTCATCAAAATCAATCAGATAATTACAATAACGTGTTTTGTCAAAAGCAAACGCATTCACTTCATATTCAAACATCTTTTTACCGTTTAAAGAAAGCCGCAATCCGTGAATTCCTGTTCTTAATCCTCCGGTTTCTGTATAATCTAAAACATCAAATCCAAAATATGAGCGAGGTTCTATTTCTATAGTATCTTTAGAGAGTTTAAACTTACCTTTCCCTAAAGATATCGCTGTAGCAACCTGTCGCTTTTTTGTGGTATATATATCTTCAAAAGGAACTTGAGAATAAACAAAAACCTTTCTAAAGAGAGGAAAAACATTATCTTGAGGTTTATCTACAATATTATAAGTAAAAGGATTCAATGGGACTTGAGTTTTACTGTTTCTGGCTTCAAAGTGCAAATGAGGACCACCGGAAGAACCGCTATTGCCGGCATAACCGATAATCATTCCTTGCGTAACTTTAAATGTAGTCGGAGGAAGAGAAATATCAACCGAAAAACTTTTACGTTCATATTGTAATTGTTTTACATATTTTGCCATTTCTTGAGGTAAACCGTCTAAGTGAGCATATACGGAAGAAATGCCGGTGGTCGGATGATTAACGTAAATCGCTAGTCCAAAACCATTAGGACGAACATTGATACGTTCTATGTAACCATTGGCAATAGCATATACCGGTTCTCCAAGTTTCTCGATTCTATAATCTAAACCTGAATGAAGATGATTAGAACGTATTTCGCCAAACATTCCCGAAAAGCCTCTTTTGCTTTTGACCGGAGGGATATAATCTCCGGCTGCTGCTACAAAAAAATGTAGAATGAAGAAAGTAAAATGTACAATACTGAGGATAGAATATCTCATGATCCAAATTTTTAACTATTCCTATAGAACAAAATTTTGTTCTCTTGACCGGCTGTCATTGTGAGTTTGACCTGTAATGATAGTCGTTTAATCTAAAGTAGGCATTGGCCTCAACCAAAATTGGTTTACAAAAGTTTTCTGATAACTAAGTAGAAACGTTGCGTGCAACATCTAATCGGCGAAACTGCTTGTGGCCATTTATTATGGAGACGTTGCGTGCAACGTCTCTACTACCTATTAAGTTATGCTTCCTTTTTTTAATACGCAATTTGGGTTTAACGAAACAAAACTCCGACACGATTGATTGGTTATAAATGACTTTAATTATAAATATAATCCGTAAAACTACCTGAGTTTATGAGAAACGCCGTTCATTTTACATTCTACATTTTCAATTTTACATTCTTATTTCACCCTTTCCGAATAACTTCTTTCCCTTGTATCGACTTTAATCTTTTCCCCTTGTTCAATAAAGTTTGGAATATTGATAACGGCTCCCGTTTCTAATGTTCCTTGTTTCATTACGGTTGAAGATGCAGTATCTCCTCTTACACCCGGCTCTGTATAGGTTACCTCCAACTCCACAAACGGCGGCAATTCGCAAGATAACACTCTGTCTTCATCTGTCAGAATCACCATTTCTACCATTTGTCCGTCTTTCATTAAATCCGGGCTATCTACCAGTTCTTCTTGCAGGTCAATTTGTTCAAACGTTTCATTGTGCATAAAGTGATATCCGCTTTCGTCTTTATATAAAAACTGATATGGGTGTCTTTCTATCCGTAATACATCTATCTTTTCTCCTGCCGTAAAAGTATTTTCTAAAATACGACCATTTTCTAAGTTACGCATTTTCACTTTTACAAATGCTCCCCCCTTTCCGGGTTTTACATGTTGAAACCATACGATAGAGCAGGGTTTTCCGTTGTAATTAAAACAAAGTCCGTTTCTGAAGTCTGCTGTTGTAGCCATTGAATTTTTATTTATTTGAAATTTGAAGCAC
>CAYVGO010000066.1:7826-10389 GCA_964450725.1 uncultured Muribaculaceae bacterium | reverse complement strand
TTTTCTTCTCAAGGCAGGATGTCGGGGAAATAAAAATGGAGGCTGTAGAATGTTTGTCGGAGAATGTTCTTTACGCAAAGAACATCAAGTAGAACCTGCTGTAATATTGCTTTTTTCTACTCTGCTTTTGGGAAATCCTGCGGTTGCGTACCTCGATTTTTATTAGGTTCTTTACTCATGGTGAAATCAATGGTTGTACCTTGTGTTATTTCAGGATAACGTAAATAATTGGCAGTGTAATTTTTTTGATTGACGGTCATTGTTTCAATATATCTGTTTTCTGTGGTATTGTTTGATGCCGTAATGTTGATACTTTTTCCGTTTTCAAGTGTTAAAGTTGCCTTTTTTACTAATGGTGAACCAATCAGATATTCGCTACTTCCGGGACATACAGGATAGAATCCTAATGCTGAAAATACATACCACGCCGACGTTTGTCCGTTATCTTCATCTCCGCAGTAACCGTCAGGGGTGGGAGTGTATAACTTGTCCATAGTTTCTCTTATCCAATATTGCCCTTTCCATGGCTCGGGAGTATAGTCATACAAGTATAAAATATGTTGTGCCGGTTGATTTCCGTGTGCATAATTTCCCATATTCATAATTTGCATTTCTCGGATTTCGTGAATGACAAAGCCATAATAACTTTCATCAAAAACAGGAGGTAATATAAATATTGAATCTAACATTTGGGTGAACTTTGGAGTACCGCCCATCAACTTCATTAAGTCGGGAATGTCATGAAAAACAGACCAAGAGTAGTGCCAACTGTTACCTTCTGTAAAAGCATCTCCCCATTTTAATGGATTAAATGGTGTTTGAAAACTTCCGTCTTTCTTTTTACCTCTCATCAATAAATGCTCTTTGTCGAATAAGTTGCGATAGTTTGCACTTCTTTTTTTGTAGAGTTCTATTTCATTTTTCGGACGATTTAATTTTTGTGCTACCCGATAAATACACCAGTCATTGTAAGCATATTCTAATGTTCTTGCGGCACTCTCTCGAATCCCGATATCACAGGGTACATAACCTAACTTGTTATACTCTTCAAAACCCAACCTTCCTGTAGATTTGACTGTCGGGTGGTTACTGTTTACAGTTTTTATCATGGCTTCATAGAGTGGAAGCTGTAAATTTTTAGGAGTAATGTCTTTTAGGATAGCATCGGCAACAACAGATACAGAATTGGTTCCTACCATGCAGTCTCGGTGTCCGGGAGAAGCCCATTCAGGTAAAAAACCACTTTCTTTAAATGTATTCAGCAGACCTTCCTGCATTTTTACATTCATCGAAGGATATAATAGATTTAACAGCGGAAACAGTGCCCGAAAAGTATCCCAAAACCCTGTGTCTGTAAATAAGTATCCGGCTTCAATTTTTCCATTATAAGGGCTGTAGTGTACTACTTTTCCTGTATTGTCATACTCATAAAACATTCTGGGGAAAAGTAACGATCGGTATAAGCAACTGTAGAATGTCCGCATTTGGTCAATGTTCGCATCAATATCAATAACACTCAAAGTTTTGTTCCAAACATTTCTACCTTCTTCTACTGTTTGGCTAAAGTTTTTATTATCTAATTCTTTCAAATTCAGTTCGGCTTGCTCTATGGAAATAAATGATGATGCGACTTTGGCATGTACTGCTTCTCCTCTTTTTGTACGGAATCCAATGATGGCTCCGGCGTGATGAGAGGTATTTTCCAAAGATTGTAGGGGAGTAAAGTTATCCCAAGCAGTCTTAAAGTCAAACGGTTTGTCAAAGACGATGACAAAGTAGTTTTTGAAATTGTCGGGAACCCCGCCGCTGTTTTTTGTACTATACCCTACCACCTTGTTTTCAGACGGAATAATTTTAATGTGCGACCCTTTGTCAAAAGCATCAATCACAACAGCTGAACTGTCTGATTGAGGAAACGTAAACTTAAAATATGCTGCTCTTTCTGTAGGTGTAAGTTCGGTTACAATATCATGATCTGCAAAATAGACTTTGTAATAGTGTGGTTTTGCAACTTCTGCTTTATGTGAGTACCAAGACTTACGGGCATCTTCAGTAAGTTTCATTCCTACGACGGGCATAATTGAAAATTGTCCGTAATCGTTAATCCAAGGACTTGGCTGATGTGTTTGTTTAATACCGCAAATCTGATATCTGTCGTACCGATATGCCCATCCGTCTCCCATTTTCCCTGTTTGAGGAGTCCAAAAATTCATTCCCCAAGGACGTGCTATTGCCGGATAAGTATTGCCGGTAGATAATAAATGTTCTGAGAGTGTACCCATCAGCGGATTGACATATTCTACATAATCTTTGGCAGATAAAGACAATGAGAATAAACTGCAAAAGACAAAATGCAGAATGATCAATAAGGGTTTTCTTGTAAAAGTTAGATTCGTAAATGAGTTATTCATATTGTAATAATTTAGTATGATAGTTTTAAAACTACATTTTTTTGATTTCCTCTTCAGACAGCCCGGTCAATAATATAATTTGTTCTATCGGAATACCCATATTTTTTGCCGCTTGTGCCGTTCTTTTCAATCCGATAGCAATTCCTTCTTCT
>CAYVGO010000066.1:6022-7726 GCA_964450725.1 uncultured Muribaculaceae bacterium | reverse complement strand
AGAGGAATCCCTCTAATACGTCAAAATTACTTTTTTGTCGCAGTAATCTTTTGGCAGCCCAATCAAAACGTATGTAACGATCCTGTGTATTCATAAAAATGAGATTATGGGTAGATTTGATTTTGCAAAACTATATAATTTTTCAAGAAGATAGGGATTATACTGAATATATTTTTTGCAAAACCTCGGGGTAATGATTACTCATTTTGAGAACAAGTTCTCCGAATAATGTATTTACCCATGCAAACCAGTCTCGCGTAAAGTGTTTAGGGTTGTCTTTATGAAATGTTTCATGTATGAATCCTGTGTCTGCATCTGTATTGACTAAAGTCTTAAGACATGTTTCCATTTCTTGAGGGTTGTCAGAAGTCATGGCTTTCATAATGAGGCTCATAGGCCAAATGTTATCAATTCCTTGATGGGGACCACCAATACCTTCTCCCGCACTTCCCTTAAAGAAATAAGGATTATCTAAACTCCAGATAAATTTTCGGGTATTTTGATAGAGTGCGTCGTCCGCTTTACAGTAATCTAAATAAGGAATTGCCAATAAACTTGGTATATTGGAATCGTCCATACAGTTGTGATTTCCGTATCCGTCAACTTCAAAAGCATAGATTTTACCATATTTTTCATGAGTTACAACACCATATTGTTGAATGGCTTGGTTGACCTCATCCGCCAAATTCTTACAAGTATTTGCAAAGGTTATGTCTTTTAAAACGGTGGTATAAATTTCTGACAATTGTTCTAAAGAGGTTACCGCAAACATGTTTGACGGAATTAAAAATCCAAACATTGTAGCATCGTCAGAAGGTCTGAAGGCCGAAAAAATTAGCCCTACAGGTTTCACCGGACTTCCCCAGCCCTTGTTTAGCAAAGTATCTCCTTGTCGGTCTGTAACTCGTAAGAAATAGTAACTGCCTCTGTTTTCTTTGCGCTGCTGTTCTTTAAATGTGGCAATGATAGATTGCATTGCTTTTTGCCACTCTGTGGTAAAGATGGAGGTGTCTCCGGTTTTTTTCCAGTAGTGATACGCTAGTCTGACTGGATAACATAAACTGTCGATTTCCCACTTCCGTTCATGCAATTCAGGCTTCATCTCGGTGTAGTCTGTTTGCCACTGTCCACCTTCTTGATTAGGATTAAAAGCATTGGCATAAGGGTCAATCAAAATGCAGCGCGTTTGACGAAATACTAAACCTTTGACCATATCTTGCAAGTGTTTGTCTTCTGCCATCAAAGGCAAATAAGGCCAGACTTGTGCCGTAGAGTCTCGAAGCCACATGGCGTTAATGTCTCCGGTGATAACAAAGGTATCGGGCTGTTGATTGTTTGTCGTGTAATTTACCGTAGTATCTAAGGTGTTGGGAAAGCAGTTATTAAACATCCATGCTAACTTTTTATCCTTAATTTTTGCAGAAGTTGTTTTTAAGGCTTGTTCTACTGCTGTTGATGTAAATTTACGAAGATTTACGGGGGGTCTTTGAGAAACGTATTCATTATTTTTCATGGTGGTTCCGAATAAATAATTGGGGACTGCTGATGCAACAGCCGCTCCAGCGGCAAGTTTAGCGGTTGATTTCAAGAATTGTCGGCGAGTGGTCATAAAGATTAGGTTTAATTATAAAAGAATTATCAATGACAAAATTACAAATTTATTTATATTACGTAATACAGATTTACAAGTTACAATTTTTGTAG
>CAYVGO010000066.1:0-5922 GCA_964450725.1 uncultured Muribaculaceae bacterium | reverse complement strand
TTTTGTAGCCCTACAAAAGCATCACAGAGAGTCTGCACCTAATTTTAGCAATAAAAATATCAACCGGAAAAACCAATATTGTACAATACGGAATTTCCGGCTGATAATTTCCTTCTTTCCTTTATTTATTGCCGAGAGTATCCCTCATTTTGACTTAAGTTGGGGTTACGCTGAATTTCATTGACCGATATAGGCCACAATAAGTCAGATGCCTTAATGGTAGCCCCAGAACCATTGGTTGCTCCTATCAAATCTACATAAGTAACTTGACCCGGAGTATCGGTACTGATCATCGGAAATTTGCCGGTACGTACACAGTCGTCCCAAATTTTAAATTCTAAAGGAAACTCACGCAATTTTTCCGTCCAGCAAGTCTCAAGGAACTTTTCCTTAGATAATAACTGTAATTCAGTGGTGATTTCATCTACCGTTCTACTGTTCATATCGGCACGAGCCTGCACTTGTGCCAAATATCTTGCGGCCTCAGATGTAACAGCATTACCGGCTTGAACAATGGCTTCTGCGCCATACAATAATGCTTCTGCATAGCGATAAAAGTTCCAGTCTTTAGTTCCCTGACGGGTTTCTAAGCACGCTGCTTCATCAAAGTAATACCAGCATCCGGGTTCTTCAGATGACCACGTCGTTCCATTTTTTGGATTGGTGTATCTCCAGTGAAAAAACTGATTGGGTTGAAGCCGTAAATCATCGGATTTATAGATATTCAAAAACTGGCTTGAAGGTCCATAAACACGTTCGGTAATGTCGTATTTCAATTTTAAAGAGGAGGCAGAAGCATTAAATGCGTAAGACGGAAGCCATTCGCTGGTGCTGATACTTGCATTATATTCACGAGCATAAATCACTTCCGGCAAATCATCGGTAGTACGTAGTTTATTATACGCACTGTTTGCTCCCATATCCTCATTGTCAGTTAACCGGTGAGGTGAATTGATCACTACTCTGGCCTGTTCTGCAGCCTCCGAGTATTTTCGCTGTCTCATGTAAACATCTGTCAATAACATGGCAGCCACATAGCGTGTGATACGATGTCCGTTATCTGCAAATGTTTTTTCAGGTAAATGCGGAAGAGCCTCAGTTAAATCTTGTTCAATCAACTTATATACCTCTGATGCCGCAGTGCGTTCCAAATATAAAGCACCTTCTGAAGATGAATTAAATGTAGTGTAAAATGGTATGTCTCCAAATGTTTTTACCAAAAAAAAGTAGTTGAATGCCCTGAAGAACTTGGATTCTGCCAAATACTGATTTTTAGAGTCATCGCTCATGGGAATATTGGGGATTGCCAAAATAGAACCGTTGGCAACATTAATGATTTTATAACAATCTTTCCAAACATTGTCCACTGTTGCGGAGGTAGTTACCGTATTGGTCTGACGGGTCAATTCTCTGGAATATTTACAGACTTGTTCCTGCCCTTCATAATTGTTGGAAAAATATCCTGTAAGCATTCCCTGTACCATACCAAAAGAACCAAGATATCCGCTTCCAAAATTTGCAAGACTGATGGTTGCTCCGTTTCGGTACATATAGTTTACATTACCTTCAATATGTGCTTGGGTTTTGTAAAAATCCTGATAGGTAAGCGTTGTTTTGGGGGTTTCTTCCAAAAAGTCATTGCAAGAGGCTATTCCCAAAAGAATTGTACATACAAAAACCGTTGTCAATATTTTTTTCATGCTGTTCATTGTTTTAATTTTATTAGAAAGTTAAATTAATCCCTAAAGTATAGGTTCTTGCTCTTGGGTAAGAGAAAAAGGTAATGTTTTGTTCAAATTGTCCTGAACCCGAACTACTTTCAGGGTCATATCCCTTAAAGCCGTCAGAAGTAACGACAAAAGCATTATTAACACTGCCGTAAATTCGTAAGCCCGATAATTTAATGGCTTGGCATGCTTTAGCCGGAAGGTTATATCCTAATTGTACTAAATTCAATCGTAAATAAGAACCATCGGCAACCCAAGAATTGTCTGATTGAGAATCTTGACCGGCATGTCCTCCGTTCGCTAAATAAATCATTTGTTCCATTGTGCCGGGGTTTGTTCCGTTGTATGCGTCTGTCAAAATATTGCTTAAACCGTTGGTAATTCCAAAGCGGTCGTACGTTGAATGGAAAAACCGCTGCCAAGTATCTACTCCCCAAACATATTGAAAGTCTATGGTAAGGTCAAAACCTTTATACTTAAAGTTGTTGATAAAACTGCCTGTCCAGTCGGGCAATCCTTTGCCAATAATCTCTTTATTGGTAGAACGTTTTGCACGACCCACCTGCTTTTTCTTACATCTTCCGGCTTCAAAGTCTTGAATGGTATATACTCCTTCACGAACATATCCATAGAAACTGCCCATGCTTTCACCTACGCGTAAAATACTGCCGCCACCTACCCAGTCATACAGGTAAACGTCTGCATTGTTTGTACTCAAGGATAATATTTTGTTTTTATTGTAATTCAAGTTTACGGTAATATTCCAACTGAAATCTTTATAATCAATCGGTATTGCCGTAACCATTAAATCCATTCCCTGATTTTCTACAGAACCTATGTTTCTATAAATATTTTCAAATCCTGAAGCGTGAGGAACCGGTGCATTTAACAGTAAGTCTGTCGTTCTTTTTAGATAGTAAGAAGCATCAAAGGTCAAACGGTTTTTGAACAGTCCTAAATTTACTCCGACATCAAATTGCGCAGTTTTTTCCCATTTTAAATCAGGGTTGGCCATTCTGTTAACATACGTATAAGGTTGGCGGTTGTTATCTAACAATACAGTGCCTGACCCTGTTCGTGCCAAAGATTGATACGGATCTATTTCCGAGTTTCCGGTCAAACCATAACTTGTATGTAGTTTTAAGTTATTGATAACGCTATTATCTTTCAAGAAATTTTCCTGTGAAACAATCCACGCCAAACCTGCGGAAGGGAAAAAGGCATACTTGTTATTTTTTCCGAACTTTGAAGAACCGTCAACACGTCCTGTTACAGTAGCCGAATATCGGTTTTTATAAGTATAAGCAAGCCGTAAAAAGTAAGAGTTCATTGCCCAGCGAGTATAACTTGACTCAGGAGCGTTAGGTGTTGTTCCGATAATCATATTGTTATCCTCATAGAAATCGTCAGCAAAACCTTCTGTACGGGCTTTGTTCCATCGCTCAGTACGCTCTTGCCATGATAAACCCGCCATGGCATTGATTCGATGGTCATCCAATACTTTGTTATAGGTCAAGTATGTTTCTTCTTGCCAATATAATGTATTCCACTGCTCAAACTCTGCCCATCCGTTAGGGCTTGAGATGTTGTTAAGATTGATAGAAGAATAACCTCTGTAGGTTTTATTGTGTGCGTCAACTCCAAATTGTGTTTTTAAATCCAAACCGTCGATGATATGAAATGTTAATGCTGCATTTCCAAAAATCTGGGTATTATAACGCATGCGTTTTTGTAAATCTAAAATCATCACAGGGTTAGACATTCCTTCAAATCCCAAATCAAGAGCAGAAGAACTTGATGTTGTATATTCTTTATTTTGGTCTCGAACAGGAAACCAAGGTATCATCTCAATCATTGTTCGACGGGCATCTTGTCCGCCACCATCTTCGGGCGTATATCTTCCCCACGTGTGATTGACCAGCAAATTAACTCCGGTGCTTAACCAACTGGTGGGTTTTGCATCGTAAGCCATTTTTGCATTCAGTCGCTTGTTGTATGTGTTGTTTACAACTCCCTGCTGGTCTGTATAGTTTAAGAATGCTCCGACAGAGGAATTCTTACCGGCTTGTTGAATATTTATTTGATGATTGTGAGATACTGCTGTACGGGTGGCTTCTTTTTGCCAGTTGGTGTTATACAAAGGATTTCCTTGAGCATCAAAATAGTTTCGGTCGTGAAACCAATCTGCTTTATTCAATGATGGCCAAGTTATTCCTTGATATGTCTCTTCGTTTTTCAAACCGATCATAAAAGCCTCAACCCATTCATTAGCATCTAAAACATCCATGTAACGAGCCACTTCACTGATACTTACAGAGCCTTGATAACTTACTAAATAACCTTCCCCACCTTTTTTCCCCCGCTTTGTTGTTACCATAATGACCCCATTGGCTCCTCGAGCACCGTAAATGGCTGTCGCCGAAGCATCTTTCAAAACCTCAATTGACTCAATATCATTGGGGTTGACTAAAGCAAAATCTTCCATTACAACACCATCTACCACATATAATGGACTTGAGGAAGCATTGATAGTTGCCATTCCACGAATGATGACCCGATTGTTGTATGCTCCGGGTTGACTTGAGTTGGAGAAAATGTTTACTCCCGATGCTTTACCTCGCAAGTTGTCAAGTGCACTAAAGTTTTGATTTTTAGTTAACTCTTCACCTTTTGCTACGGAAATAGATCCTGTTACATCAGATTTACGCATTGTTCCGTAACCCACCACTACCACATCGTCAATCATTTGTGCTCCTTCTTCTAAAACAACAGACATGTTGCTTTGAGCAGGAAGTTCAACATCTTTGTATCCTATAGACGTAAATTTTAAAATTACACCGGGCGTAGCATCAATATTAAAATTACCATCAATATCTGTTATTACACCGCGTGTAGAGCCTTTGAGTATCACAGAAACTCCGACCAACGGCTCTCCGGAAATATCTTTTACTGTTCCGGAAATTTGAGCGAAAGAAAACGCTGTCAGAGTAAAAAAAGTGATTGAGGTTAGAAAAAACCTCTGAAATAAAACTTGTTTGTACTTCATAAATAAGAATAATTAAATGAGATAAAAAAATAGAGCATGTTGCAACGATGTAAAGACAAAGATAAATATTTATCTGACAATTGTAGCGTTCCAAAAAAAAAAAAAGTTAAATTTTTCAATTTAACCTTTTGTAACACTATTTTTGATGTACTTATTTTAGTAAAGTGTAATTTCTAAGTAGTAGTAGTTCAGATGTTTACAGTTCTTTATTCTGTAGAACATAAATTATGTAATTAAAAAGTTCTTGCGGGCATATTTTCAAAACAACTTCGTACATTTTTATGATATTTTCGGCAATTTTGTGGTTGAAAATTATTGGGGAATTATTTTTCAAATCTGTCGATTGTTCGGAAAAATTGTCGAACTTTGTAAAATAATCTACACTTTTGTAAAGTCCTTTAAATCCTAATGATGATTATCAATATTATTTTTTCTGTTTACTTTATTGCCTTTGTGGCACTTTCCGGATTTATATACTTGCCCATCATCGCTTTGCTATTTTGTTGGGGAATGTTGTTTGATCGCAAGTTACGGGCAGTCCATCAATTTTCCTACTTTATTGCTATGAGTTATTTTGTGGTGAGCCCGGGTTGGAAAATAAAAGTGAAAGGTAAAGAGAATTTAGTGCATAATCAATCTTATCTTATTGCTTCCAATCATCAGGCAATGTTAGATATAGCATTGCTTTATGCCGTTCCGGCACTTTTTAAGTGGGTCTCTAAAAAGGAAGTTTATAAAATTCCGATGTTCGGATGGCTACTGTTTTTCCATCAAGACATCACTATTGACAGAGGCAGTACCTCAAGTACAAAGAAAATGATTAACGACTGTATTGCTTGCTTGAAAAAGGGAATATCTGTCATGATTTTTCCTGAAGGAACACGAAGTAAAACCGGAAGTATAGGAAAGTTTAAAGAAGGGGCTTTTCTAACCGCAAAAATGGCTAAAGCCGATATTTTGCCTGTAGTTATTGATGGTACAGGAAAAGTGATGTCTTCTTCTTTTCTCCCCTACAAACAAACTTTTTTTGTTCACATTTTACCACCCATAAGTTACGAAGAATATAAAACGGAAAAAGTAGGTATTCTTTCCGAGCAAGTAGAACAAATGATGAAAACCGAACTTTCAATCATTAGAAATTCTTCCCAC
>CAYVGO010000065.1:5906-11192 GCA_964450725.1 uncultured Muribaculaceae bacterium | reverse complement strand
TTAATCACTAACCGTTAACCACTAATCATTAAATTTAGTATCCGGGATTTTGAGTAATGGTTACCCCAGAAGCCGCAGCCGTAGTGATCACATCAGATGGAATAGGCCACAAATATCCTTTATTGCTTTGTGCAGCCATCTCTGTTGTAATACCTCTTTCTTGTAAAGATTTTTTCACACGGTAGTTATATTGATTTTCTTTAACCACCCTTTCTTTACGTACTAACTGAAACCAGCGTTTCCCTTCGGCAAACAATTCATAACTATTTTCTTTAAACACCACTTCGTCAAACTCTTCTTTAGTCAATCCCGATTCAATTGGTTCTGCTCCACCTCTTGTTCTGATTAAATTGATAGCATTTAAAATATCTGTATTAGGTCCTCCGGCGGCTTGATTAGCGGCTTCTGCATATATCAACAAAACTTGAGCATAACGATATATCGGTGTTATACCCAATGATTGTGCAGACGCGGGAGTAGTTAATGTATTACCTCCCTGATTGTAATCTCGATATTTATTGATGGGTGGACATTGCATTAAAGACTGTCGCCACGGAGTTTTAACTCCATCTTTGTCTAATTGAGTAATGGCTACAAAGTTTCTTCTCAAGTCTGATGGCCATCTTTCAAAAAAAGAGGAATCCATCAACACATCTGCCCATCCGGTATTTCCACCTGTTTTCTCATCTTCGGCGTAATAAGACTTCCCATAATTACTAAATGTTTTTTCGGAATCTCCATAATGATGCAGAGCAAAAATATGTTCATTGGCCTCCTCTTTTTTCGCTTCTTTCCATAAATCTTTATAATCAGGAGTTAGGGATAGCCCGCTATTCGTCATTATATCTTTGGCTACATTTGCCGCCATACTATATTTATCGACTTGCTTAAGAGGCCAACCTGCCATGGTTAAATAAACATCTGCCAACATGGCTTTGGCAGCCCATGAACTTGGTCGTTCACTGCTTGACTTTCCATTTCTGACGATTCTACTGTTTTTCGGTAAAAGTAAAGCGGCTAATTCTAAATCGCGGATAATCATTTTTTCATAAATATCTTTGACCGGAGATCGTGGTGTTTGTTCTTTCACCCCAACTTCTCCATTAATCCCTGTCTTGTTGGTATGGTCGGCATAGCAGGGAACATCGCCATAATAGCGTACCAAATGAAAATAACTCAATGCCCGCATAAAATATCCTTCTCCCATGAGTTGCATTACTTCATCATCTTCTGTTATAGCACCGGCATTCCTCAACTCTTCATATTTCACTTTGTCAAATTCAGCGGTCGCTTTTATAGAGTCAGCATATTGTGCTTTAGCAATACCGGAGGTTCGTAAAGATTCCATGATTAAAGTACTTGCGGTATTGATTGTCTTATAGAAATAAGCCCACGGCATTCCATCATCTTTAGTACTTAATGGCGGAAGATCCAGATCTATTCGGTCAAGTTTACCTAACCTATTGGTGGCAGGTTTACCGGTAACTGTTTCGTCTGAAGCAATATTCCATTGCATGATACGAGTATTGTAACCATAATTACCATCATTAAATACAGTACCACCTCCCCAAAGATCTATATACAATTGATTGGCTCTTGCCTTTAATTCATCGGTCGTCAATGTTTGACCGGGAGCCTTTTCCTCCTGCACAGGAACACTAATGGGTGGTTGTTCCAAATCTACACACCCTTGCAACGTCAACAATATGACACCAAGTCGTAAGAAAATTTTTTTATAACGAATATTTGCTTTCATAATGTAAATCATTTAATAGTTATTATTAAAAAGTAAAGTTGACTCCTAACAAGTAATTCCGTCCATTAGGATAATATCCCCAATCTGCACCCGGAGTAAGTGGACTCTTTAAAGTAATTTCAGGATCAAGCCCTGAATATTTCGTGAAAATAAAGGGATTTTGAAGAGATACATAGACTCTAAAATTATGAATATGGGCTTTTTCTAATAAGGTATTCGGCAGAGTATAACCTAAGGTGATATTTTTGATCTTCACAAAATCTCCTTTTTCTACCTTATCTGAAAGAAATCCTCCGGGACCGTTGTCTAATACAAATCCGGGAATTTTAGTATTTTCATTTTCCGGTGTCCATCGGTCTAAGAATTCAGGATTGGGTGCAATACGATTATCTACCACTCCTCGCCAATTATTGTTGTTATAAATATCAAAACCATGAAAACCTATCAAAAACAATGACAAATCAAACCCTGCATAATTAACCGTATTATTCCATCCCCAACTGAAGATAGGTTGTCCATTACCAATCACACTTTGATCTTTATCATTAATCACTCCGTCTCCGTTAAGGTCTTTGTATTTATAAGAGCCGGGAGCATTAGTTCCTCTGTTGGCATCAGTAGTTTTCCATACGCCGTCAATGGTATATCCCCACATGGTTCCGATTCTTTCACCCACAATATAGCGATACAACTCTTTTTCATATCCTCCGGAAAGTTTCATAGAATTTTGTATACCATCAATCCTCTCCATTGTACCTTTATTATAAGTTAATGTAAGGTCTGTATGCCATCTTACTTTTTCATTGGCTATAGGGTCTGCACCAATGGTTACTTCAACTCCCTGATTTAAGATGGTTGCGGCATTAATCAACTCTGTACTGAATCCTGTGGTAGGTGGTAAAGCCACCCGTAAAATAACATCTTTACTGGTTTTATAGTATCCGTCAACGGTCAATGTAATACGGTTAGACAAGAATCCGAAATCAAGCCCGATATTATATTCGGTCGTATTTTCCCATCCTAAGTTAGGATTGGCACGTTCTTGGACACCATAACTCGGTTGACCGGTGGCTTCATTCACTGTAACATTCACTGTAGAATACGCTGAATAAGCTGGCACCGCTTGATTACCGGTAATACCATACTGCAAACGTAATTTTGCTTGATTTAACCAATTCACATCTTGAAGAAATGACTCTTTTTTTGCCTCCCAACCCAAGGCTACCGATGGAAAGCCGAACCACTGTTTTCCTACTGCCAATCTTGATGAACCATCGTAACGGTAAGAAGCAGTAATCATATAGCGGTCTAAGGCTACGTAGTTAACCCTTGCCAAAGCAGACATCATCGTAATAATTGTCCGTGAAGATGAAGCATCTCTATTTTTAGCCAGTCCTAAGTTGTTGTATCCGATGTATTCAAATTCGGGTAAAAAGTTATCGGCAGTACCGCCATGAGAATAAGCATTACTGTAAGATTGTTCAAATACAGCCGTTGCATTAATACGGTGGTATTTATTAAACTCTTTGACATAAGACAAGGTATTGGTATTGAGCCATGCAAATGTATTACTGCTATTTACTTTTGCTTGAGTCAAGACTCCTTGGTTAAAGGAAGGATGCGATTCATAAGCATCACGGGAACGATAGGTTTGAGTATTGGTATTTCCTAATGTAAATGCTCCCGATGACCGAAAGGTTAACCCTTTGATAATGGTAACATCTACATATCCCTGTAACCATGAAGTATAGGTATATCCGTCGGTATTGACTTCATTGACTTTACGACGAGGGTCGGGTTCACGACTTAAATCGTAATACCCCTTATCTGTAGGAGCAACTGTCGGATCTGAGGTTAAAAATCGGGGAAACATCAATGCCCGGTTCAACAAGTTTTGATATTGTCCAAAGCCCGGTCCTTGGCTTTTGCTGTAAGTTCCCCACAAATTGGCACCTACTTTCAACCATGATTTTATTTCTGTATCAATTTTGGCTCTGTAGTTGGCACGCAAAGCATTGGAATTTCTCACAATACCATCATTGGAATTAATACTTCCTGAAATTAAATAATTACTTTTATCTCCCCGTCCGGAGATAGACAATTCGTGCATGTGCTCAATAGCCATCGGTTTGAAGACTGCATTTAAAAAATTTAATCCTCCTGTACTTTCCAACTCTGCAATTTGTGCATCAGTAAATGTAGGGCCAGGCACTATAATACCATTAGCGGTCGATTCTCTGATATACTCATTTTGCAAACGGGCATTATCTGCTGCCGATAATTGTGTTGGTAATGTTGCGGGGGTTTTAAAATTGACATACCCGTTATAGGTTACACGCGGTGCCCCTTTCTCGCCACGCTTGGTGGTTACCAACAATACACCATTGGCTCCACGAGAACCGTAAATGGCTGTTGAAGAAGCATCTTTGAGTACCTCTATAGACTGAATATCAGAAGGATTGAGCGAAGCTAAACTTCCACCAATAAATCCGTCAATCACCACTAAAGGAGCACCATCTCCTTCAATGGCATTTACTCCTCTCACCCGAATGGTATTTTCACTACCTGGTGCACCACTTTGTTGTACAATAGATACCCCTGCCAAACGTCCCTGCAAAGCGTCGGTAACCCGTGCTACAGGCATGGCTTTCAAAGCATCTTCCATTTTTACGGAAGCCACCGCACCGGTAAGGTCAGAACGTCTTTGTACACCATAACCTACTACCACTACGTCATCAATCTGACTGGCAACCTGCGATAATGTTACATCAATTGTTCTCCGATTACTAATCAATTCTTCTACTGTGCCCAAGCCTACCGCTGAAAATACTAATGTTCCATTGGCGGGGGCATTGATAGAAAACGTACCGTCAATACCTGTAACAACACCTCTGCTGGTTCCCTTTAGAACAACATTGGCTCCGGGTAACGGTTCTCCTTGGTCGTCAAACACTTGACCGGAAACCGAGATTGTTTCACCTTGTGCCAAAGCAATTCCCGGCAGGGTAAACAATAAAAAGACTAAATAAAATAAGACATGGTTTTTCATATATAAATAATTTAAAAATGATATAATTTACAATTGAACTATTGACGAGTTACAATTTCTTACTTCCCGCTTTCAGACGTTGCACGCAACATCTCTACATTGCCACTCTCTACAAAGATTTCAGTGTTTGCACCCACTGCTCACTTTCCTTTACCACACTGCACTTTACCTTTTACTTAAAACCACTTCAGGTTTTACACAAAACCACTTCAGGTTTTACACAAAACCACTTCAGGTTTTACACAAAACCACTTCAGGTTTTGCCTAAAAGTACTTGTGGTTTTATTCCAAACCACAAGTGGTTTTTTTATTGCTATAAAAATATTAGGGCTGCGCCCCTTTTTTCTTTATTCTTAAACACAAGTTTCACAAGTTGAAAACAACACAAGGAACACGAGATATTGCTAACACAATAAAAAGTTCCACAAGTGGTAAAGGCTATGAAACACAAGTTTCACAAGTTGAAAACAACACAAGGAAC
>CAYVGO010000065.1:0-5806 GCA_964450725.1 uncultured Muribaculaceae bacterium | reverse complement strand
AGTTTCACAAGTTGTTCTTGTTCTCTGATTTTGGTGTTGTATCAACTTCCCGCCTTCATTCTTTCATTCCTTCATTCTTTCATTTTTTCATCTTACATTTCTCAAGCTTTACCTGTTGAGAAAGTCCGTGCTGGCAAGTAAATTCTAATACTGTTTTTTCTTTGTCTGCAGTAATTACTTTACAGTTGTTGTGTGGTGTAAGCAATTGCCAATTCCCCTTCAAGGTTATTTGTGGATTTGAGATTTTCGATTCATTGTGTATCCAAGGTCTGCTATAAATACTGCGTTCTATCCGCTTTCCCTGTTGGTCATACACTTCGTCTGCCGCTCCTTCATAGAATCTCAAATCCGGGTCTGCTACACTCAGTGTAACTTCCTTCTTATTCTTCTCTGAAACCACAGCCATACAAGGCACGGAATTTTCTGTAATCAATAAGTCTGACGACAGTTTACCTGCTTCAAAAAGAACATATCCGGTGATGTTTGTAACCTTGTCTTTCACAATGTGGGCTTGCCGGTTTTGTTGTACTACCGTATATAATTTGTCTGACGGATGATTTTTTATCCACAGTTCTTTCTGTTGTTTATCGGGCTGAACAAGTATGGCGTAGCGGTATTGTTGACTGGAGGGTGCTTTACCGTGAGAAATGGTGGCTACCGTAAAATCACCTTCTGTTGGTTGTGCTGTCGCTTGGTCAAAAGATTGTTGTTTGCTGCGACGAAGTGAGAGTAGAGCGTTGTGAGTAAAGTAAGCGTTTCCCTGTGCATCTTCAACACAATGATTACCCGTCATTTCTTTATAATATGGGAACTCGGAAATACTTTTCTTGTTAAGAACAATATTGCTTTCCTGCGGTTTTATGACTTCCTGAAAGAGCGTAGTTACCGTAGGGTGTTGTTCTATTTTACTTTCAATATCGGTTCCCAAGCAAATAATTCTGTTGTCAAAGAAAAAGTAAGATTTACGGGCTCTCAAAGAACCGTTATATTTATCATGCTCATGAAGTTTAAAAGCATATACCCCGTTTTGATTATTGATACTTACACTTCCGGCAAAAGCCTCATCAGAGTATAACATTTCCTCGTTGCCTGAAAATGGGTCAACATTTCTCACATCAGCCTTTAATTCTTCTATGGGTAACACCGTCACCGTTGTTCCCCACCAATAATTCCAGTCCCAACCTTTTTGTTGATAGCCCGACCCTTCATTACTCACAGGATTTCCTTTGGCAACAATCTGTAAGTTGCCGTGAGCCAGATAACGGCCGTAAAGATTGGCGCTTTCATAAGTTTCGGCAGCCCACAAATAACGACTGTGTCCTCTGACGGTGGCCGACCAGTTATCGCGTCGCTGTATCATGACACTAGCGTAAGGCAAACTTCGGTTTCCAACAGGGGAAGATTCGGCTTTTATACCTTTTTCTTGAAGAAGCGAACCGTAATTGTTCTTGATTAAAGATTCCTTATCCTGAATAAGTCGCAGGTAAGCCGAAGCCATGGCAGAGTCTATGGCAAACTTACCATCAGGAGTACCAGCCAGTGCCAGCAGTCCGAACTGCTCCGACTGCAAGCCTTCTGTACCTTTAGGATGTCTTCCGGCCATAGAAAGAGGCCAGTCTCTGAGATTACAGTAAAACCTCATGGTCAATAAAGCATCTTTCAACTGTTGGTGGGCAACTTGTGATACCGCAAAATCACTTTGAGACAACACATACACCGCCTCTACGGCTCCTCGAATACCATCACGAGCATAAGCAGGATAGTTATTACAATGGTGAAAAACTGTGCCGTCAACTTTGAAAGTTGCCGTCAACCCCGGAGAAGGAGCAAAGCCGTTATTCAACCAGCGAACAAATGAACGTAAGTAAGTTACTTTTTCCGGACTGTCCTGTAGCATCAACAGTGCTCCCAAGCGAGCCATCAAGGTAGTATTGAAAATATCGATATCCATTCCCTTCACCTGCGGATTACGCTTGACTTCGGCAAGATTAGAGAACCACGCCATGGCTTGCTGTGCCTCTTCTCCCAAGTTCTCTTTATACAATACATCTTTCATTAAAAAGAATGCCGTGTAGAAATTACGCATAGAGTAACCTATGTGGTGGATAGTTCCTAATGAAGAACCATGTACAAAGCCCTGGTCAAAAAGGTAGCGAACCAGTAGTAAGTACATCAACCTTATCTCTTCCTGCTCCGACGTATCTTTGGAAATTCGATAATTGACCGCCATGTCTAACATTAACCTGTTAACATCATCTAAATCGGCTACGGTTTGAGCAAACATTTTTGTATTACGCGGATGTCCCAATGAAAAGTAGGTTTCTCCCCATCGAGAAAAAAACAATGGCTTACCTTGTAATGTCCCGTCGGGGTTTTGTTTTATGGAAAATTTACTGAGACGTTCCCGTAAAACATCTGTTGATATAATCCGTTTCCCTTCTCCAAGGTAAAAATCGGTGTATTTCTTCTCTATTTTCGATATTTCTTGAATATCTTTTGATGTGAGCGGCTGTGTTGGTAAATCAAACCCGTAATGCAAACACTTTTCATTAATTAACCAATGAGAATCAGTATTTTTGTTGATGTAGGGAGCTTGCGTATCTGCGGTGTGCTGTCTGAGGTCTTGTAAAGAAGAAGGAATGATTAAATCAAAATAGAGAGTTCCTTTATCACTTCCTGTTACCGTAATTTTCAACTGCTCCATATCCTGTTCCGGCTTGCCCTGCATATCTCTTTCAAAGGCAACCCATGCTCCTCTCCAACCTTTAAAATTCAATCCATAATCAAACCAAGAGCAAACACGGCTCTGCTTTAAAAATTCAAATCGCAATGTTGCCTGCGGCTGTGGTGTTTGTCCGTAAACCCAAAAAACAAAAGTATAAGTCGATGGGTCTGGAGCATCTTTAGGATTAGGAAACCAGGCAATCGGGCGATCTAAAACAATAGAAGTACTGTCTTTATTCCACTGCCAGCACAAACTCTGTTGACCGTGTTTGTAGTGTTGGTCTGAGAGGGTCAACAGAGCGTCCGGCTGTGCTTTAAACAATACTTGATTATCTTCAAATGACAATAATTCAGCGTGTGTAAACTCTTGCTGAGCAAAAGCACACCACACAGATAAGCATAATATTGTCATCAAAAAAAACCGTTTCATTGTCTTATAGATTGAACAAGTTGAAAGCACAAAAGGCATATAAACTCCCTTCCTACTGCTTTTGAGCATCAGAAAATATGTAATTAAATAAGAAATAAAGGGAAACTCTGCGGTTAAAACAGTTCAAATAAAAAAGCGACGAAATCTTTTGTGAATCCCATAAAATTATAGATTTCGCCGCTCCTGAGTTTTATTGTTTAATGATTTTCATCTGAACATCTTCTCCTGCATCATTGGTAACCGTAAGCATGTAAATACCTTGTGGTAAATGCGCCACATCAATCACTTGCCGGCTACCTTCAAAAGATTTGTCATATACTTTCACTCCTACGCTATTAAATAACTTCAGCGTTCCGTGTGATACTTTTTCTGATAAAGAGAGAGTCATAGTATTTTGTACAGGATTCGGATAAACCACTATCACTACACTTGACTTATCTACAGAAGTTGGAGGTACTTTCTTCGCAGCCTGAACTATGGTAACCGGTATCGGTTCTACACCATTTCTATCTGCATAGATTGTTAAAACTCCTGTGCGCTGTTCTGTTGCACTATTTTCTAATGCCATAAGATAAATTGTTGCATTTTCGGTTCCTGAAAGTGGAGTAACAGTTACCCATTCTGATACCTGAGAGTCATCAATTAACCATGTTAAATTGGCTGCAACATCAAACGTTTTTTCTTCACCTATAGCCGAAAATGCCAATTCTGTGGGAGAAACTGAGAATAACAATCCGTCTTGAGAAATTACAACAGTACGCTCTTTTCCTGTTGAAGAAGTAATGGTTAGCGTTGCCGAACGTGGAACAGATAATGAATTATCTTCAGTTACACTTACCTTTACTTCATGTCTTCCGGCATCTCCTAACACTTTGTCTAACGATAGCCATGAGGGAACATTTGATATAGTCCAAGATTTATCTGTATTCAATTTAAAGGATGCTACATCAGCTTGTACTTCCATGCCAACGCTAAGTGTTTTAGGAGTTACGGCTAAGTAATTTTCACCCGTAACAGTAACACTTTTTTGAACTTCTTTGGTAAGATAGTATGGATTGTCATTGGTTTGGGCTGTAACAGTAGTAGTACCGGCACCCATAAATGCTAAGGAACTACCTTCTATTGATACTGTCAACTCGTCACCGGAAATATACTTCATTGGTAATACGTATGGCTCCTGCTCAGGCGTTGCTCCTTGTACTTCTGCTGTCAGAATTATTGATTCATCATCAATATTTAAGTTACTTAAGTCTTGATTCCAGTTGATGGTAATATTATCAATTGGCTCTTTAACATATTCAAAAGCACCCGGATCAAACTCACTTCCTTGAGGACGTGATGTTCCTGTAAAATCTTTTTGTAATAATTCAGCAATCTGTAATGTTAATCCATATGTTTTTTGGGGAGTAATCGTAACACCTTTATCTACACCGGGAGATAAAAGAGCCAATCTTAAATCTGCATAATTCTCAACATTTTTAAAAGTTACTTCATTTACATTTCCATCTTTTGGAGGTTCAAATGCATGCTCACCATTTCTCATGCTAATGTTATTCATAACAACACCGGCATTAAATGCAATTGGAATATCATTGTTATCAATCATCGTATTATTCACCACATTCACACCAACTCTACCTTCTATCAATGTTCCTTTTTTATTTTTATAAAACAGAGAATTGATAATATGAGTATTAAAGTTTGCATTGTTCACAGAAATGATTAATCCTGATGAAGAAGCATTTTCAGTAAATGTACAGCGGTTGAAAATTTTCATACCTGAATTTCCTGCGACACGGACAGCGCCACCACCCGGAGTTCCCGGTTCCTCTCCACTTCCGGGTACAATCTTCTCATTCCCTTTGAATAAACAATTTTCAAATAAAACAACACTTGAACCGTCGTTATTGATATGTAATCCACCACCGCCACTGTTACCCGGTTGTGTCGTACCAGTACCCGCTAAAACAAATCCTATAGACTTATTGTTTTCCAAAATACAATCTGTGATTTGTACGGTACCGGTGTATCCGATACCCCCTCCAAGACGAATACCACCGCCTTCTCCTCCAAAATTATCTTTAATCAAATTACCTTTCAATGGGGTGTAACCTGTACTTCCTGATGAAGGTAGAGTCAACATTATTCCGGCACCTTGGTTTTGTTTAGTAGCATGAAAATCTTTATAATTGTCTTGTGTACACACTCCTTCCGGAATATAGTATACACGGGTAGAAAGTGAATCTAACCAAACTTTGTTGTTTTCTATTAAACTATTCCACACTCTGGCATCTGCACCCATAACAACTCCCACACCACTGGTATTGGCATAGCCATTTTTAATGATGCTGTTATAAACAAACACACTTGGTTTGAGTTTGAAAGCACTATTGGTTGCTCCGTCAACTGTAAAACCGTCAAAAAGCATGGGTGTTGTTACCGGTTTTTTACTGACATTGTCAATGACCGGTTTATCTAGTGCAGGCTTTATTATAGTTACATTGGTAAATGACCATGCTTCGACTCCTTTCGCTCTTTCAGTAAACTTACGTTCTGTGCCTGCAAATCCTCCATATAACCTAATTCCATATTTCACGGTCAAAGTATCAGTTAACTGATAAGTACCTGCTTTTACGTAAATATTTGTACCCG
>CAYVGO010000064.1:9729-11300 GCA_964450725.1 uncultured Muribaculaceae bacterium | reverse complement strand
TGGGAATATTAGTGGAGATGACAAAAGAATGTACAAAGTAATCTTAGTAAAAAGTAACCATAAGACAATTACTATTTTAAAATTCAATATATTAATCACTTTAATTTTTTACCTATGAAGAAACTATTCATTACCGTGGTAGTTATTATTATTTTACTACCTGTTTTATTTTTCACCATTCGTCATGTAGGAGGAGTTCCCGACAGTGAAAATACTCCCGCATTACAATTGGCTTATTTGCTTGAAGACAACGGCTGTAAAGGTTGTCATACCCAAAATCCGCCCATCCCTTTTTATGCTAACTTGCCCGGAGGCTCTTTAGTGAAAAAAGATATTGAAATCGGATTACGTGCCTTTGATTTGGCAAATGTTCTTTCGGCTTTAGAAAACAATCAACCTATTCCTGAAGTAGATTTGGCAAAGTTAGAATTTGTGGCAGAATACAAAACAATGCCATTGATTCAATACCAATTTACTCACTGGACAAGTTATTTAAACAGTGAAGAATTAGAGGTTATGAAGAGTGCATTGGCTCAATATCGTGCTGCATACAATCAAAAATCTTTAGCTTCCGGCGATTTTAAATTAGAACCCGTTAGACCAATAGAAGATTCTATACCCGTTAATGTAGAAAAAGTAAAGTTAGGAGAAAAACTTTATAACGATACTCGTTTATCGGCAGATAATACCGTAGCTTGTGCTACCTGCCATCTTTTAGACAAAGGCGGAGTGGACAGATTGCAATATTCTGTAGGGGTTAATAATCTAAAAGGCGGAGTTAATGCTCCAACGGTTTATAACGCCGTTTACAATGTATTGCAATTCTGGGATGGCCGTGCTAAAGATTTGCAAGAACAAGCCGGAGGACCTCCTTTCAATCCTGTTGAAATGGCTTGTAAAGATTGGAATGAAATTATTGCTAAGTTTGCTGTTGATAAAGCATTTACAAAAGAGTTTACAGCCCTTTATCCTAACGGATTTTCAGGTAGTAGTATTACCGAAGCCATTGCTGAATATGAAAAAACACTATTAACCCCTAATTCTAAATTCGACAAGTATTTAAAAGGTGAAAATACTCTTGCTGAGAATGAGTTGCAAGGCTATGCATTGTTTAAAGAAAACAAATGTGCCACTTGTCACGGAGGAATTAACATGGGTGGAATTTCCTTTGAACACGTAGGGATTCATGAAGATTATTTAGCCGATAGAGGAAATATAACTCAAGCCGATAGCGGTCGCTACAACTTTACAAAATTACCTCAAGATATTTATAAACAAAAAGTGCCTACATTACGTAATGTTGCTATAACTCCTCCTTATTTTCATGACGGAACTGTTGCAAACTTGACAGATGCAGTCAATAAGATGATGAAGTATCAGGTAGGAAAAACATTATCTGACGATGAAACACAAAAAGTAGTAGCGTTTTTAAATACTTTGACCGGAGAATTTAAAGGAAAACTATTACAATAATGATATAAAATAATCTATGATACGAAAGTAATAGATTGAATGATTTAAAATAAAAAATCACCCCAAAGCAGAGCAGTATCGATTACAATACTGCTCTG
>CAYVGO010000064.1:0-9629 GCA_964450725.1 uncultured Muribaculaceae bacterium | reverse complement strand
CTTTTTCATGACAAAAAGTGTCGTTTTGTGAAAAAATGATATACTATTTTACATTAATCAAGTCATATAAGTATTAATATCTATTATTTTATCAAAAAAACATTGTGTCAATTTGTGTTGACAATGGCTCATTTCATTTTTCTTTTCTTGAAAAATTGATTTCTTTAATCTTAGTATACTTGTAAAAAAAGAATACGGTCTTGTTATGGTAGAAGGGAGGTGTTATATAAATATTATAACAAGTTTTGAGGCAAAAAAAGCGGGAAACAATTACGTTTCCCGCCAACTGAGAGATTTTACTAAGGCTTTCTAAGGTGTAAACAAGTTAAATAAGCAATGTCATAATTTGAACATTCAACTTATTCTACCATTGATTCTTAATCTTCAAATGAATTATTGCATATTTTTTTGTATTGTAATGCTTTTATGGATTTGTTATGATTGAAGTGATTAATCAGGATTACCACAAAGTGTAATTATTTGATTAAGTATTGTTCTATGACATTTATCTTTTGGATAACCAAAATTATCGCTAAGGGTTATTTCCCAAATGAATTTCTCAATTTGATTTGAGTCAATACTTTTTTAGTATCATTAGTAAAATCACTATTCATCATCCATCCGTAATATCCACTATCTGTCTTTAATATATCTGCCACTTTTTTCCCTTTATACTTTCCAAAATTAAATACTTCTTCACCGTTTTCGTCATAAGCAATACGTCCGGCATAATCAGCAGTTTTTTTGGTTTCAGAAAATTTAGACAAAAAATTAATGTCATTCTCCAGGTTAGCATATTTGTCTAATTGTGCTTGTAAAATTTCATAGGTTGCTCGGGTGTCGGCTTCAGCTTGGTGTGCATCAGATAGGTCTTTGTTACAATAAAACTTATAAGCGGCAACTAATGTTCGTTGCTCCATTTTGTGGAAAATGTTTTGCACGTCAATCAATTTTCGTTTACGGAAATCAATATCAATATCTACCCTTAAAAACTCTTCTACTAATAAAGGAATGTCAAACTTTAATGAGTTATATCCCGCCACATCGCACCCCTCAATAAATTGCTTGATTTTATGCGCAACGTCTTTAAATGTGGGCATGTTGGCTACATCAGCATCTGAAATATGATGAATTCTTTGTGCGTCAGGAGAAATGGGAATCGTAGGATTGATACGTTGAGTGTAAACTTCTTCTTTTTGGTTTGGCTGAATTTTAATAATAGAAATTTCTACAATTCGGTCTTTTGCAGTATCTAAACCTGTGGTTTCAATGTCAAAAATAATGATAGGATTTTGTAAATTCAATTGCATATGTAGTCGTTCTCTGGTGTGAATTTTGTTAAGGTATTAAAATAAATATTTTGCTCCAAGTCCGATATTTCCCCAAAATACATCTGTGAAATGAAAGCCATATCCTGAAGTAAATGGAATTTTATAACCGATGGTTGGTCTTAAATCTAAAGATAATATAAGCGGTATCTGCTTGTTCAATGATTCAAAGTTATATTCTACGCCAACATCTCCAACAACTCCTAATCCCAAACGAAAGTCATCGCCTTTGTATTGTCTTCCATCTGTTTCCAAGTAAAAATTGTTCATATCATAATTAAGATTAAACCCTAAGGCTAATGTTGCTCCTACTCCGACATACCAACTAAATCCTTTTATTGCTGCTATACTAAACGGAAATACCCAATTTTTAATGATTGTAGGAGAAACGTATAACCATTCTCTAGACCCCGCAGTTGAACCAATTGAGAATGGATTATAATTTTTTACAGCATATTTATTTCCAAGTTGGTTAAGGTAGTTGAATTCTATCTCAAAGGTTATTCTTTTGTTATCAGAAGTCGGTAATGTCAGATTGATGGCTCCAAATCCGGTGAAACCGCCGCCACCACGTAATCCGATTTGGCGCTTTCCTTCTTTTTGAAGTCCGCTTTTTATTCCTTTAATTTCTTGATGAAGGAAGTTAGATATTTGTGCTTGAGCAATATAAAAACTCAAAAATATTAAGAAGGTTAAACCTAATTTTTTCATAAGACTTTTATTAAATTATGTAATCAAATTGTTATTTGGAGGCTCTTACAGGAATGTTAGTTATTTTGCTGAAATCTCCTTTAGCATCAATAGAGGTTACAAATAAAGGATAAAAACTTTTACCATACATTTTACTGGCATCATTAGTATTCAACCACAAAATATCCATACTGCCGTCACTGTTGATAACATAATCTATTTCAGGATTTGAGCCATACCAACCTAATGGACCAAGTTGCCCGGATGATTTGTTGGCAGTTGGCTTGGCCGTTTTTGCATTGTTAATATTTAAGGCAATCGGCTTTGTTTTGTAAGCTGCATCAAAGCCTGCTGCTTCAAAAGTATTGACATCTAACTCATGATATACTAATTCTGTTTCATTGGGTGTAATCCACTTTGCTTTACCTGCATTATTAGGATCTGCTAAAATAGATACTGTGTGGAAAAGTTTTGCTCCCGGAACGGAATCTCTTTTGGTAATGGTGCTTGTTGTAATATCATAAATACAAAAAACTGTATAATCTAAATCTCCGGCGTGATCATAATTGTAGTTTTGATAACTCAACCACGCTACCAATACTTTATTGCCAAAGATTGCTACCTTAGGAATACCGGCAGCCATATTTGATGATTTCTGATAACCGGATAAGTTAATTGCATCGGGAGTTACTCCGATAGAGCCGTCTTTAACAAAGGTTTGAGATTTAAAGGGAATAATGTTGAGTAAGACATTTTTAGGATACTTTTGATCAATGGCCGCTTTCCATATTTTAAGATTAATATCATCATCATCATTTCTGTGTTCATAGCAAGGTTTTTTAGCATTAGGAAGAAAACTATTGATAAAATCATTATCATAAAAAGGAGTTACAACCGTAGCCGCTACATTACCATCGTTAAATACCGCGAGATCTCCAATACGACTGTGAGTAACGTTCCCTCCATAGCCGGCATTCGCCTTGGGTGGACGTACGATATATCTCCAAAAAAAACTATTGTTATTATCAGTATTGGCTGTATACATACCCATTGTTCTTGGATAAGCATCTCCGTGAGATAATTGATAAAATTGTTTAGTTGGTTGGTGGTACACTGTTCTTTGGTCAAAGCAGTGTGAAAACGTTTGTCCTCCGTGTACCTTTATGCTCTTTCCAAAAGTAGCATTGTCATTGCTTACAATGCCATAATAAGAATACTGATGCCCTGCACCGGAGTAGCACGTAAATACTGCGATTTCATTTTTGTCCGGATTGTATGCCAATCTTCCGGAGCCTGCACCACCCGGATTTCCGTTAGCTGTTGCTCCATTATCCTTACTATTAGCCCCTAATAGTGTGTTATCAGTCACAAATTTTCCGCTACCGTCACATTTAGACAATCTCATCTCGCTATTGTCATATAAATTGTTTTGTTTTACTAAGATAATATAATTACCTTCATTGTCTTTGGTAAAACCTAATATTCCTAAAGCCCCTTTTGGACTTAATCCTCCTTGCTGGGCATCTTCGGGAACCAATCCAGTACAACCGGAAAGAACCAGTGTTACTGAAATAATAAAGACTGTTTGATATAAACTTCTCTTTTTCATATATAAATTATTTTTTGATTTCCGTTTTAGTACATTTGATTTTTGGTCATTACCGGATAGCACAATAAAATGCAAGAGTTATTATTAACTCCCTCACACATTCAACAAACAAACATAATGATGATATAAAGACCTGAAATGAAATATTGCGACAAAGGTAAGCAAGAACTATTAAAAACCAAATAAATTTTTACTTAAATTACTGTAAATGAATATTATCTTTATTGGCTATTTTTTTTAGGAACTTTAAACTTTCCGTCTTTGATAGGGTCAAATCCTTCTCCAAAAACCCCAACTACTGCGGCAGTAGAGAGGAATGCATCTTTATCAATTTCTTTAACAATACGATAAATTTCATTGACTTCATACTGTCGTACGATAATGAGTAATACATTTTTTTGTGTTTGTGTATACCATCCTGTAGCATGGATTACAGTAATTCCTCTACCTAAAGATGTACTGATTTCTTGAGCAATTTGAAGATAATGTTTAGAAAATATCATAACCTGTAGTGAGCGTTTTGACCCTGAGATTAACAAATCTATGACATAGGTTGAGACTGTAACAAAAATTAATCCATATAAGACAGAAATGATATTGGCATCTTTTAAGAATAGTGCACCGGCAACAACTAAAATATCACAATAAAGCAATACCCTGCCGGGATTAATATGTTTATATTTGCTGATAATTAATGCAATAATATCTGTTCCTCCAGTATTTCCACCATTCATAAAAGTAATGGCAATACCCACACCTTCCGTAATACCGCCGACCAATACCCACAATAATATATTACCTTCTTGTGCTACCTGACTTTTTAACCACTCGGGAATCATGTCGGGTATATAATGAAAAAAGAGTGTACCCACAACAATAGCATAAATAGTCTTTATTCCAAAATGCTTGCTAATCATTATAACGCCTAAAGCAACCAGAAGTACGTTAATGATAAAATAAGAATATTCAAAAGGAATATCGGAAGCATAAAGTATTAAAGCACTAATTCCACTGACACCTCCACCAACAATATTATTGGGAATAACAAAGGCTATCCACCCAAAAGCAAAGATGAATAATCCTATAGATATGAAAAAATAGGAGCGTAGATGATAACTGATATTTTTTGCAGTAAAAGCCAGATGTTATAAATTAAGAGTGTATTTAAAAACAAAATACAAAGGTATATTTTCTTTTTCTGTTTTGATTTATCTTGGAAAATATTCGTAAGAAATCAATTCATTTCCTTCAACACAATGCCAAACAAAGGATTCTTTTTCAGCATTCCACCAAGCGTCTATTGCAGAAGATTTGCCTGCTTTCAAACCATCAATTACAACATAAGAATACTGATAGTCAGAATAAAAAGAATTTTTGCCTTCTTCTAATTCAATATTAGAAGGTTCTGTAGACCATCGAATATATTGGTCAATTTTAGTAGGTCTATGTTCCCCTTGATTATCTACAATCAACGATTTTCCATTTTTTAGGATCGTAAAACTATATTTCCCATCATTGGCGACGGTTAAATCTTTAAGTTCTGAATAAGGACCTTTAATAATTGTATTATTTATATTTACATAATATTCTCCGTTTTTACGGTACCTGAAAGCATATTTCCCGTTGTCTGTGATGGTTATATACCAAATAGATGAATAAGGTCCCAAAATATTGCCGTTAATATTTACATAATATTGCCCATTTTTATTATATCCAAAGGCATATTTCCCACTTTCTGTAATGCTAATGCTTAAAACGTCTGAATAAGGACCTATGATGTTACCGTTGATGTTGCCAAACGATTTTCCATTTTTATTATATCCAAAAGCATATTTTCCACTTTCTGTAATCGTTACATCCCAAACACCGGAATATGCTCCTTTTATTTTACCGTTGATGTTGGCATAATATTCTTTATCCTTACGGTATCCAAATGCATATTTTTCGCTTTCAGTAATGGTGGTGTTCCAAGCAAATGAATATTTTCCCATTAAGGTGCCGTTGACATTGACATAACATTGGTCATCTTTGTTATACCTGAAAGCATATTTTCCGTTATTAGTAATACAACCATTTGGAAATGTTAGATTCTTCGTTACTTTGTTAAGATTATAGGGATACCATTTGCCTGCCAATGTATAGAAGAAAGCCTCTGTACCATTGATAAAAAAAAGATCATCAAAACCTCCTTCTTTTTGTCCAGCAATATTGACATAATTACTGTTATCGTCAAAATAACGAATAGCGTAACCATTATTTTGGGATGGGTCTGCATAACTTACTTCAATCGGCAAAGTAGAAGTTGCAACGCGCTCTCCATTAAAAACAAAAGTGTATAGTCCGTTTCCCTCTTTATCTTTTTGAGTAAAAGTTTGCATTACAAATCCACTGTTTTTAAACTGAAGATTAGTGAAATATTCTGCTCCTACAATCCATTCGTTATGATTAAAGGTAAATAAAACTTCCCGATTAAGTCTTGCATAATCTATAACTTGTGCCTTCACATTCCACCAAAAAAAGGAGAGTAATAAAGAAATAAACCAAAATTTCTTGAATGAGGTCAATAACAACAAGGACTTCATTGGTACCCAAGTCTCTTGTAAATTTGTTTTCATAATATATAACAATTAGTTGGTATTATTTTCTATTTTGGAGAACAAAATTGAATCACTCTTTGGGCTTTTCAATAATTTTCATTTTCAATTTTACTTCTAATTTTTCAAATTACCAAATTATTCTACATATGCTAACTAAAAATGGCTTTTTTTGCTTTTTTGCAATATGAGTAAAAGTAACTCAAAAAACTTTAATCTATAATTTTGAGGCTCTACTGATAATTAATGTAGAATTATTTTTATATATTTGCACCAAACATAAAATAACAAACCTTTAAATTTTATAATTATGACATCTACAGCTTTTAAAGTAGTCAACGTGCCATTTTCTACATTATCTACTTACTTTTTTGTTCTAATTTTTACTATTGGCAATTTGCTACTTCCTCAACTTTGTCATCTGACTCCTTGGGGAGGAACTGTTTTACTGCCAATTTATTTTTTTACACTTATTGCTACCTACAAATTCGGATGGAGGGTTGGACTCCTGACAGCAGTTTTATCTCCGTTGATTAACCATGTCTTATTTGGAATGCCTCCGATTTCAGTATTGCCTTTCATTCTTACAAAATCAATACTGTTAGTTATTATTGCGGCTATCGTATCACAAAAAACACACAAAATATCTTTATTACATCTTCTCATTGTAATTTTAGGTTACCAAGTGATTGGATCTGTGATTGAAATGATAGTTTTACAGAGTTTTTTACAAGGATTTGTAGATTTCAGAATTGGAATACCCGGAATGTTGATTCAACTTTTTGGGGGATATGCCCTGCTTAAATTGTTGGCTAACTATGGTCGATAGTTTTCTGAAATAATCTGTAGTATGAAATTCTTTAATCATTAAACTTTACACCATTATGAAACGTAGAGATTTTTTTAAAAAAGCAGCCATAGGTGGTGCTACTGCCGTGGCCACTACCCTTACTTTTAACGGACTTGCACAAGCACTCAAAACAGGAAAAACCGCTGTAGAAAGCACCACTCCCGATTTAGTTGCCGTGATGGGTGGAGAACCCCCCGTAATGCTAAATAAAGCATTTGAAGCCTTAGGCGGTATTCAAAAGTTTGTCAAAAAAGGACAAACGGTTGTTATCAAACCGAATATCGGTTGGGATAAAACTCCTGAACTTGCCGCAAACACCAATCCTGAACTCGTAGAGCATATTATTAAACTTTGCTATGAAGCCGGAGCAAAAGAAGTACAGGTGTTTGACCACACTTGCAATACTTGGCAGCAGTGCTATAAAAACAGCGGTATTGAGGCTGCGGTAAAAAATGCCGGTGGTAAAATGTTACCCGGCAATGACGAATCCTACTATAAACCTGTAGCATTACCACAAGGAGTAAAACTTAAATCTACAAAAATTCATGAAGCGATTTTAGACTGTGATGTGTGGATTAACGTGCCCGTATTAAAAAATCATGGCGGAGCAAAATTAACCTGCGCAATGAAAAATTTGATGGGTATTGTGTGGGACAGAAGATTTTTTCATGCCAATAACTTACAGCAATGTATTGCCGACAGTTGTACTTTGGAAAAAAAACCCGTACTCAATATTGTTGATGCTTACAGAGTGATGAAAACCAACGGGCCGCAAGGAACTTCAACCAAAGATGTGGTAACGCTTAAAACATTAATTGCTTCTACAGACATGGTCGCTGCCGATGCTGCCGCTTTAAAATTTTTCAACCAGGTAGTAGAACTTCCTGAAAGTGAAGTAGGACATATTGGTCATGCTGATGAATTGGGAATAGGAACCAAAAACATCGACAAATTAAATATTAAACGCATTAAATTATAAGACTTTTCATGATGCAAAAATACTTAAAACCGTTACGGGTAACTCTTGCCGTAGCGGTTTTAATTTCATTTCTACTTTACTTCACTGTTGCTAAAACAGAAAGTCATTTTTTTCATGCCTTGACGCATTTGCAATTTATTCCTGCATTAATGTGTATCGGCTCACTGATGGTACCCATCATTATTTTAATAGTTATTACACTTTTATTCGGAAGAATTTACTGTTCCATACTTTGTCCTTCCGGGATTTTACAAGATGTGATTGCTTGGACTGCCAAGCGATTTAAAAAACGTAAGAAACGTAATCGTTACCATTATACAAAACCGAAGTCTTGGATACGCTACGGATTGTTGATTATCACTTGTTTGTCATGGTGGTTAGGATTTAATGCTGTGGTTACATTCCTTGATCCTTATGGAATTTTCGGACGTATTGCTCAAAATAACTTACATCCGTTATTGATGGGTATTAATAACCTTTTAGTTCCTGTTTTTCCGGACTTCATTTATCCGACTTCATTTAAAAGTATCACAATGGCTGCTGCTATTATTGCAGGGTTACATTTGTTATTGTTTACGCTTTTAGCCGCTTTTCGCGGACGTTGGTATTGTAATGTTATTTGTCCTGTAGGGACTTTATTGGGATTAATCTCCAAAGTTTCGCTGTTTAAAATAAAAATCAACACAGATTTGTGTAATGGATGTAAAGCATGTCTAAAACATTGCAAGTCTGAATGTATTGATACAAAAAATCATACGATTGATTATTCTCGATGTGTGATGTGTTTCGACTGCTTTCCTGCTTGTTCTCAGAATGCCATTACCGTACAAAAATTTTATACCCCCAAACAACCTTCGGCAGCAACTGCTACGCCAACCCGTCGAAAATTTTTGGGGACAACCCTCAGTTTAGCCGCGCTGTTCACTTCGTCAAAACTTCTTGCCGGTACTACTTCTGAGCCCACAGGTCATAATGTGCCGCCGATTATGCCTCCCGGAGCAGGTTCTTTATCTCGATTTCAAAGCCGATGTACGGGTTGTCATTTATGTATCAGCAAATGTCCTTCGCAAACCTTGAAACCTGCATTTTTAGAGTACGGTTTGTCGGGCATTATGCAACCGGTCATGGATTATGCCATAGGTTACTGTGGTTATAACTGTACGCTTTGTACTGAAATATGTCCAACACATGCCTTGCAGACAGTAAAAAAAGAAGATAAACATCGATTGCAAATCGGGCAAGTGAGGTTTGATATTGATAAATGTGTGGTAAACACTGACGGTACGGATTGCGGAGCATGTTCTGAACACTGTCCGACACAAGCTGTAACCATGGTAGATTTTAAAGATGACTTACGGATACCGCACATTAACGTTGAAAAATGTTTGGGATGTGGCGGATGTCAATACATTTGCCCTGTAAGACCTCAAACGGCAATTTATGTTGCAGGAGTAGAAGAGCATCAATTATTAAGGATTGAACAGGAATATAGTGACGAAAAAGTGGAAGTAACAGATTTTGGATTTTAAAGAATTGAAAAGTGACGGTTGAAATGGAGCGCAGATAAAACGGGATACTG
>CAYVGO010000063.1:0-11528 GCA_964450725.1 uncultured Muribaculaceae bacterium | reverse complement strand
TACCAATCAAATGCTCATTGTTATTATCATCGCTGTATTGTGTACACTCTATCCTGTGAGAAAAATTACAAAAATGAAAATAATAGAAGCTTTATCAAAAAGGTAAAGGGGTGAAAGAACCACTTCTTTGCGAGGACGAATGACAAAGTAATCTCATATAAGGTGACAAAATATAATTACATCATGAATATAATTTCTACTGCATAGTTTAGAGATTATCTACTGCATTTACCTTTTACCTTTTACTTTTTCACCTTTTTACCCTTTATATTATGATAAAACTTGCTTGGAAAAATGTTTGGCGCAATAAACTACGATCATTAGTAATGCTGGGTGCCATAATGCTTGGCATGGTCGGCGGCTCTTTCTTGGTTGGATTTATGAACGGGTGGGTCGATGAGCGTATCAATGACGTAATCAGCAACGAGATGACGCATTTGCAAATCAATACCTCTGAATTTATTGACCAGCCTGATATTGAAAACAACTTTAACTACACCGACATTGAACCGCAAATAAGAAAGGTTAATCATGTAATCGGAGTTTCTCCCAGAGTGATTCTCAACGGCATGGTAGCCACTGCCCATAAATCGATGGGTATTCAAGTATTTGGCATTGACCCTGAAAAGGAAAAGAGCGTAAGTAATATTTATCAGTATATTACAGATTCTTTGGGAAATTATTTTGATAATGATGTATTATATCCTACTGTTGTTGGAGCAGATTTAGCCAAAGAACTGAAATTGAAGAAGGGGTCTAAGGTTGTTATTTCTACCGTTTCTGTTGATGGAGAGCAGACAAGCGCCGCATTTAGAGTTTGCGGTATCTTTAATATTAAAAATCCTACCTTTGAGAAGTCAAGGCTTTTTGTTAAATCTCAAGACTTAAGAACAATCACAGGGTTAAGTGATAGTGTGATTCATGAACTGGCAATAAGATTATCTGACCAGAATAACAGTACTGTCGTTCAAGCAAAACAAGAGATAGCACCCTATTTAAAACCTCATGAAATTAATCGGTCTTGGAAAGAGATTAGTACGATGATGGCGGTTTATACGGAATTTCTTAAATATGAACTGATGATTCTGGTCGGCCTGATTCTTTTTGCTCTTGGGTTTGGCATTGTCAACACCAGCCTGATGTCGGTGATGGAAAGGCGAAGAGAGTTGAGCATGCTGATGGCTATAGGAATGAATAAGCGTAAAGTGAGAACTCTCATTATGCTTGAAACAGTAATTCTTACTTCTACTGGAGGATTTTTGGGTATGGCTGTGGGTTATTTACTCATTGTTATTACAGGGCATACAGGTATTGATATTAGTGCAAGCATGAGTTCTGTGGGTGAGTTAGGGTTTCCTACAATTATTCACCCTTACATTTCAGTAGGTTTATTTATTGGCATTGCTGTGTTGGTTATGATTACAGGTATTGTGTCGGCGATTTATCCGGCGAAATATGCTACTGCTTTAAAACCGGCTGAGGGAATACGCGAGTAAGCCAAACATTTAGACCCAGACTCTTGAATCAATCTCTATGATAGTGCGTCTTCTTGCTACTGTAAATCTGTTTATTTTTATATCGTCAGTCAAAGCATCGGCGACATTCCTCTTTAGCGGCTATGTAACAGAGGTTAATACTCCAATGTATAATGATGTAACCAAACAGTGGGGAGATGATAATCTTATTCATAATAGACTGAACTTTGATTATCGCCCTAACCAATATTGGCAGATTTATTTAGGAATGCGTAATCGTTTTATGTGCGGCACAAGTTATACGCAAGAAGCACGTGATGCTATAGGAAAAGATGCACAGGGTATTATGCCTCTCTCTTTTAATTGGCTGAGTGGGAATAAATACTTGCTAAACACCACTATCGACCGCTTGTATGTCGGGTTTGAAATAAAACAATGGAATGTAAGATTGGGAAGACAACGGATTAATTGGTCTCAATGTTTGATTTGGAATCCCAATGATTTATTTAACGGATACTCTTTTTTTGATTTAGATTATACAGAAAGACAGGGTACAGATGCCTTACGATTGACTTATTATAGCAATGAAACAAATTTTATAGAACTTGTAACCAACATCAACTATCAAGAACGCTGGAGTGCTGCTGCCAAATATCAGTTTAATGTAAATTTATTTGATATTCAGGTTTTGGCAGGAATGTCACAGGAGCAAGATATAACCTTAGGTACAGGCTTTAGCGGAGATGTCAAGGGTGTAAATCTTAGAGGTGAAGCCACTTACTTTCAACCCTTTGTCTCTCAAGTCAATGGTTTAACTACAAAGCCGGTAGTGATTGCTACTGTAGGAGCAGATTATATTTTTCCTAATACGCTTTCTCTTGGTGGTCAAATTATGTGGAATAGTAATGCCGGTAATGAAACCCTCTCTTCACTGCAAAATGTTCTTTCTGTTCCTTATACTCCAAAACAACTCTCTCCTGCAGCATGGAGTGCAGCACTTCAAGCAAGTTACACTCTTACTCCGCTTTGTTCTGTCTCTCTTTCAAGCATTTACTTTATTGACCTTAATAGTATTTATCTTATTCCATCTGTGCAATATAGCCTTATGGAAAACCTGTCTTTTAACTTCTCTATGCAATATTATCATTTCAATGTCGACAGTGCTATGAATGTTGTGATGTTTTATGCTCGACTTGCCTATAACTTTTAATCGCTTTACAAAGCACACTCTTCTGGTAACTACAGAAGGAGTAGAAACAAACGGCTATACTAACCATTCATTCGTCGTTCGTAATTATTGAAAAAGCACTACCTTTGTTCATCTTTCATCTACTTAATAATCTATTGTTTTAATGACCAAACTTGTTGTATTAGACGCTTATGCCCTTATTTACAGAGCATATTATGCTTTTTTGAATCGACCTATGAGAAACAGCAAAGGTGTAGATACTTCTGCCATCTATGGATTTGTCAAAACACTTTTTGATGTACAAAAAAAATTACAACCCACTCATTTTGTTGTTGCTTTTGATGTAGGAGGTAAGACTTTTCGACATGAATTATCTCAAGACTATAAAGCCAATCGTCAGGAAACTCCCGATGTGATTAAAATGTCTGTACCAGTGATCAAAAATATTGTCAACGCTCTTAATATTCCGATATTAGAACTTCCCGGTTATGAGGCTGACGATATTGTGGGAACAGTAGTGAAGTATGTAGAAACTGTCGGAGGTATTTCTTATATGGTTACACCTGATAAAGATTATGTACAGTTGGTTTCTCCATCAACCTTTATGTATAAACCACCTCGCGGCAATGGAGATTATGAAATCTTAGGAGTTAAAGAAGTTTGCCAAAAATATGAGATTCATTATCCTTTTCAGATTAGGGATATATTGGCACTTGCCGGTGATACATCAGACAATGTTCAAGGAATTCCGAGTGTGGGTATGAAAACTGCCACCAAACTTATTCGAGAGTATGGTAATATTGAAACTTTAATTGCCAATATTGATAAATTATCTCCCAAATTACAAGCCGCTTTTACCGAAAATTTGTATAAACTGAAACTGTCAGAACAATTAATTACCATTGAAACCAAAGTTCCGATAACGTTAGATGTAGAGAAGTGGCGTAACGCTACACCGAATATGCCGCAGGTGAAGGCACTCTTTCAAGAATATGAATTTCGTTCTTTGCTGACAGAATTGTCGAAGTATGACAAGCCTATAGAGCAACGCTCTTTATTTGACACTCCGATACTTACTCAACCCGTGGTTGAGAACCATATTACAGAAGTCAAAAATCCTGTAGATTATGTAGAGATTAAAGACCTTAATACATTACAGCAGTGGATAAGTCAAAATATTACGGATACTGTAGGCATTTACATTGACTTTAAGGAAGATGATAAATTACGTCCGATGATTCAAGGCATTGGATTGTCCGGAAAAAAGAACAGTGCAGCATGGATTGTTTATAAAGATTTGGAAAAGGCGGAACATACAGCCTTGTTGCAGCCCATTGATTCGCTGTTACAAAATCAATCGGTCAAAAAAATAACGAACCGTTTAAAGGTACTTTATTTATATTGTAAAAGTGTTGGAATTGATTTAGCCGGTGAAAGTGACGATATTACTTTGATGTATTATGTTTTAGAACCTGAGAAAAGATTTGATTTTCAAAATCTGTCGGTGAATTTTTTAAACTTGTCGGTCATTACCGATAATGCTGCCAAAAACTATGCTGCCTTTGCCGATATTAATCTCCAATTATATTCTGTTTTACAAAGTCAAATAGACCAAAATAATTTACACAACCTCTATTATGCGATAGAAAGACCCCTGACTATTGTATTGGCAGCAATGGAATATGAAGGTGTAAATATTGATAAAACGGTTTTAGAGGAAGCGGGTAAAGTCTTGAACAAGGAATTGTTAACGTTAGAAAGTGAAATTAAAACTTTAGCCGGAGATGATACAATCAATATTTATTCTCCAAAACAGTTGGGTGAACTGCTTTTTGTAAAACTGCAAATTGATGAAAAGGCAAAGACCACTGGGAAAAGCAAACAATATTCTACCAGTGAGGAAACATTACAAAATTACATTGATAAACATCCTATTATTGCAAAGATTTTAGAAGTAAGGTATCTGAAAAAGATGTTATCTACTTATATTGAAGCCCTCCCATTACTTATTCATCCGACAACTCAACATATTCACACCACATTTAACCAAACCGTTGTAGCAACAGGACGATTAAGCAGTACGAATCCTAACCTGCAAAATATTCCTATCAGAGACCGTCGCAGCCAAATTATTAGGGAAGCATTTGTAGCCCGTTGTCCGCAACAAGATTATCTGTTGCTTTCGGCAGATTATTCTCAAATTGAATTAAGAATTATGGCGCACTTGAGTGAAGATAAAACCATGATTAGTGCGTTTAACGACAACTTGGACATTCATACGGCAACAGCCGCAAAAATTTACCATATTACTCCCCAAGAAGTAACAGCAGAACAAAGAAGACAAGCCAAAACGGCAAACTTTGGAATTATTTACGGCATCTCAACTTTTGGATTGGCACAACGACTTAATATCCCTCGTGGAGAAGCCAAGAAATTAATCGAAAATTACTTTTTGACCTTTCCCGACGTACAACGCTATATGCACAATATTGTAGAGAAAGCAAAACAACAGGGTTATGTAACAACACTCTATGGTAGAAAACGCTTTTTACCGGATATTTTATCTAAAAATGCTGCCGTAAGATCTTTTGCAGAGCGTAATGCTATCAATGCTCCAATACAAGGTACTGCCGCCGATATTATTAAAATAGCCATGATTAATATCCAGACCAAATTACTGCAATCTGCCATGAAAAGTAAGATGATTCTGCAAGTTCACGACGAATTGCTGTTTGATGTTTATCGACCGGAATTGTCGGAACTTGAGAGTATGGTAAAATCGGAAATGGAAAACGTCCTTACCTTAGCCGTACCGCTCATTGCTGAAGTGGGAACCGGCGAGAATTGGTTGGCGGCACATTAGAGCAAATGGTTAAAAATAGAAAATCCAACCTTATTGACTTTATCCCTTCATTCTTTTCATGTGACTTTATGGTAGCCAAACAAGAGGAAATTGATGGACACATTAAAGAGAGGAGAACATACCGATATTTTCTTGGTTGACCGTATTATGAGGATTTTTACCTTGCGGAGTATAAAGATATTGGATTTTGTTTTGATAAACTGTTTCAATTTTACCACGTACCATTTTCATGGTACTGTTAATCATCTGATTTTTTTCGCTGAAAGGCTCTGAAATAATTGCAAAGGTAGAGGGTAACCAGCGTTCAGGAAAGAGATGCGATAAATTACCACCGCTCTTGTAACGATTGATTTCCGCTACAATTGTGTTAATCACAAAAGTCTTTCCTTCTTGAGTATTAAGAGGTGGACATTGTGGCATTTTCTTGATTTTTTCAAAACATGGAACAATCAATCCTACGGTATAAGGAGATTGATTGTTATATAACATTGCTTGCTCAATGCTCTGCGAATTATTCACCAATGCTTCTTCAATAGCCTCTGGACTGTATTTTTCTCCATCATTACTAATCAGCAAACTTTTAAATCTACCCTTAACCACCAAAAAATTATGTTCGTCCATATACCCCAAATCTCCGGTATATAGCCAGCCATCTTTGACTGTTTCTTGCGTAGAATGTGGATTTTTGTAGTATCCAATCATGACATTTTCTCCCTTAATCACAATTTCTCCATTTTGTCCTTTCGGTAATTCTTTACCGTCATTACTCATGATTTTTAATTCTAACGGCTGTACCAATATTCCCGATGTTCCGAATTTATGCCTTTGCGGAGCATTGGTAGAAATTACCGGCGTAGCCTCGCTTAATCCATATCCTTGAAACATAGGAATGCCGATAGCATAGAAAAATCGTTGTAATTCAATATCTAACAAAGCACCTCCTCCGATAAAAAAACGAAGTTTGCCACCTAAAACCTGACGAACTTTTTTGTATAAAATAATATCGAATAATTTCACTAACGGCAACAACATTATTCTTAATCCTTTTCCTTTATTAAACCCTACGCCATTATAGATGTAACTTGTTTTTAAAGCCCATCGAAATAACGATTGTGTCAATTTACCTTTGGCGGAGATACCGTTTTCAATATTTTTTTTCAGATTTTTGGCTAAAGCCGGCACTGATAATAAAACATGGGGTTTAAATTCACGAATATTGACAGGTATGTTTTTTAATGTCTCTATCGGAGTTTTTCCTTGTTGTACTGTCGCTACCTGTGACCCTTTTCTCATGAAAGCATAAAATCCTACAACATGGGCAAAACAGTGATCTAAGGGCAAAATAATCAATGTACGCATATCCGGCGTAACTTTTACACAAGTCAATGCCTGATCTACATTTGCCGTATAATTTCGATGAGATAACATAACTCCTTTTGGGTCAGCTGTAGTTCCGGAAGTGTAAGTAATGGTAGCAATGGTACTGTTTTGGAGTTTATTTTTTATAGCAAAAAAAACTTCTCGGTGTTTTTCCAAGTAGATTTTACCTGCTTTCAATACCTCCGCATAAGATATTTCATTGTCATGTAATGCAACAGTAGCATTGTCTAACAAAATAATTTTCTTTACTAAAGGAAGACTATTGACAATGGTTCTGATTTTATGAAGTTGTGATGAAGAGGTAATAATGTAGGTTGTTTCAGAGTGTTGTAACCTGAATAATAAATCCTGCTCTTCTTCCAATTTTATGGACAATGGAATACTTACTCCACCGGCATAAAAAATGCCAAGTTCTGATGTTATCCAAGCATTACAACCCTCTGCAAGTAGTCCAACATGTTCTCCAAAATTAAGCCCTATAGATACTAACCCGGCACCAAAGGTTGTGGCAATATGATATGTTTGTTGGTAGGTTGTTGGTTGAAATGTATCTGTGTTTTTCTCCCATAAAAAGGGTTGATTACCAAATTGCGCTACACTGCTTTCAAAAAGGTCTATGATTGTAAATTTTTCTGACATACATTCAGACTGTTGTTTATGATTTCTTTACAAAGGGTGTTTTTTCGATAGTTGCTTTTAGTCTTTTTCCACGTACATCTATTTCAAAGTCTGTAGTTTCTACCTCTTTTTTAATTCGAGCCATTCCTATAGCATATCCCAATGAGGGCGAAAACGTACCACTGGTAACCATTCCAATTTCTTTGTTATTGTAATAAATTGGTGCGCCATCTCTTGCAATTCCTTTGTCAGTCAATTTAAATCCTACTCTGCGATAATGTGGAGTTATCTGCTCTAACATCTCTTTACCAATAAATATCAGTTTATTCATTTTTATGCAGAAATTAAGATTGACTTCATTGGCCAAAATAGTATCAGAAAGTTCATGTCCATACAATGGAAAACCGGCTTCTAATCTTAGTGTATCTCTACATCCTAATCCACACAAGGTTAATCCGTATTCTTTTCCGAGTTCATAAATATCATTAAAAATTCGGGTAGCGAATTTATTATCAAAGTAGATTTCAAAACCATCTTCACCAGTGTAACCCGTTCTTGAAATGATAGCATCTGAGCCATATAATTTGTCGGTTTGGAGAAATGTATAATACTTTTGGGGTATGTTTTGCATACCGATTAGTTTCTCCAATAAAGCCTGAGATTTTGGACCTTGTAATGCCAACTGCGATATTTGTTCAGATTTATTGTTGGCAACAACATCTCCAATTAAGTTTTGCTTTATCCACTCAAAATCTTTTTCAATATTAGCAGCATTAACGACTAATAAGAAATCTTGATCTGTAAATTTATAAACTAACAAATCGTCAACAACCGTACCGTTTTTATAACACATTAAAGTGTAAAGTACATTGCCATACGTCATTTTACTAATGTCGTTTGTAATTAAATTTTGTACGGTGTCAAAGGCATTGGCTCCCGTAATTTCTATTTCTCCCATGTGGGATACGTCAAAAAGTCCTACGGAATTTCTTACAGCCAAATGTTCTGCTATCAATCCCTTATCGTAATGTATAGGTAACATGTAACCGGCAAATTCTACCATTTTACCATGATGTTGTACATGTAAATCATAAAAAGGTGTTTTTTTCATACGTTTATTAACGATTAATGGTTAGGTTTTATTTCTCTGTATAACTTGCTAATCATGATTTATTGTTCACTTTTAGCCAAATCAACGATTATGGGAGTGACTGTATAGCCTTTTTTTCTCAAGATATTGACAATACCGCCATTTTCGGTTTTGTTTTGTAAATGTAATGCTCCGACGGCAACAAAAAAATTATCTGAAGTGACTAATAATTTTTCAATTCTATCTGTCATAGTCAAGTCTCGTTCACTGACCAATTGCGGAGAAGAATTTATCAAAGAATGAGTATGTTCCATATTTTCAAAAAAATCTCCGATAGATTGCTGTGCATATGCTTTAAACATAGATTGCATAAGTTGTACCATTGTAACTTCCGGGTTGTCTTTGGTTAACCAGTATTCAAGTTCTGTGATTTGATCTCTGATGGGTATGGATTTTATGGCTTCTACCTGCTCTTCAAGACTTTCTAAACCTATTTCTTTTTTCTTTCTCAATTCTGCATGTTCAGTTAATATAGTTTCCACTGATTTCCAACCAGAATTGAAAAAAATCACTTGGTAAGCAAATAGTGGCACAAACTTATTCAGTTGACTGCCGATCATCTTTACTTTAGGAAAAGAACGTAGATTTTCATAAGCTTTTTCAGAAAGTAAAGCCGAAAGTGAACTGTCTTTATCAGAGAGCATAAAATTTTTGACAAGCTTTTCTGCACCATTTTCCATATCTTCCGATGAAACCTCTAATACCAATGCAGATGTTTTATCTAAGCACTCAAATACTTTCTGTGGTATCTGTACAATATTAGGGTCATAAATATGAATGGTTCCAAAAAGATAAGATGGTTTTTCCAATCCTTTACCTGAAATTTCATAGAATAGACTCTCTTTAGGAGTCGTTACTTGTGAAAAGGCAGATGTTGTCAATAATAATGTACTAAAAATCAAACTGTAATTAAACTTCATTATGTTATGGTGTAAGGTTATACTTTGTCATCTCAATCCATTTCATCGTCATTCCACATGTCATTAACCGGATACATTTCTTCGTATTTTATCATTTCTAAAGCCGTTAGAGCAGCCTCTTCTCCTTTGTTTCCTTCACTTCCGCCGGCTCGATCAAGGGCTTGTTGTTCTGTATTTACGGTAATGACTCCAAAAATAACGGGTATGTTATTCTCAATAGATATTTGTTGTAGGGTTGCGGCGGTGCTAAAAGAGATGACTTGGTCGTGAATTGTATCTCCTTTGATAACGCAACCTAAACAAATAATGGCATGATAATTGTCACAAAATGTTTGATGTTTTGCTGCATAAGGAAGTTCAAAACATCCGGGCACATGAGATATGGAAATAACAGAAACTTTGGCTTTCTTCAATACGTCATGACAAGCGCTTAAAAGTTTTTCTGTGATTTTTTTATTCCAGTCAGATACAATAACGGCAATTCTATAATTGTTTGTTTCCTCACTTTGCTGTCTTTTTACACTGGTAAATGGAGATTGTTTGATTTCTTTTTTCATACTTGAAACGGGTTTTATTTAAGGAGCATTTCTCCGGTTAATGTAACGCCTTCTTCAGAGTAAATATTTAGAGAATATTTTCCTTTCTTAATCTTTTGCTTTTCAAGATCAAAAAATATACAAACATCTACGTCTGTTTTTTGATAGTCTATCGTTCTTTTTTCAGAATAGGTAATTTCAGATTCTTCAATGGTAACATTTCCGCTTTTGCTGTTTTGTAAAAGTACTCCATCCGGAGATTTTAGTGCCAAGTAATAAGTTCTGCTACCGGCTTGTGCCAAACTATTTTCACTTACGGTAAAGCAAACTTTAAACTTAACCATTCTACTTGCACGTTCAGTATCTCCGTTTCGAGAGGTTAACCCTGTACCATAAACACCCCTCATTCTGACAATGGCTGCCTTTTCAATGGTGGTTGACATTTCCTCTTGACGCTGTTTTAAATCACTGTTCTCTTTATGTTTCTCCTCCATTTGTCTTTTGACGGCAATATTTTCTGAAACCAATTGTTTGTTCATGGTATTCAAAGAGTCAAGGTCTTTCAAATAGTTTTTCATGATGCTTCTTAATGTTTCCAACTCTTTTTCCAACTTCCGTACATCAGAATAACGGATATTTTTTTGCTTCTGTACTTCTGCAATCAAAGCATCTATTCTTGCTTTATCTTTATCAACTTGTTGCTGTAATTCAACATTGTTAGTTTCTAATTCGTCATACTCCATCTTCATTTTATTCAGGTCAGAAACTAATGAATCTTTAACCTCAACCAATTCATTGATGTAAATGGTATCTCGTTTGGTCGTACGAAAGAAAAAAATTGTAAGAATGATTAATGCAATAGACAATAAAACCACAACAACGATATATCCGGATACAGAAGATTTAGGTTCTTGGTTGTTGAGTTGTAATTTTTTTGGGTCAATAGGCTCCATAGTGTTTTGTCAACTAAGTTAGGTTTGTAAATTTGAATAGCAAAGGTAAAAATATTTTGTGGTTTAATAATATTCCTTAGAAAAAATCACTCAACCATTTCTATGAAAGTTTCTCGTTGATACAAGGAAAATGTATTAAAACTTTAGCCGTTAAATTTCGTTATTCGCTACTATTTCTTTTTGTTTTACATCTCAATAGTGCTGAAGTATTAAGTATGGCAGAGATATTTTCTGAAAAAGTCTCCGCGGAGGGTCGCCGCACGTATTTTTTTCTGAAAAAGTCTCCGCAGAAGGTCGCCGCACGTATTTTTTTCTGAAAAAGTCTCCGCAGAGGGTCGCCGCACATATTTTTTTCTGAAAAAGTCTCCGCAGAGGGTCGCCGCACATAATTTTTTCTGAAAAAGCCTCCGCAGAGGGTCGCCGCACATATTTTTTTCTGAAAAA
>CAYVGO010000062.1:0-11635 GCA_964450725.1 uncultured Muribaculaceae bacterium | reverse complement strand
TTCCTCTTGGGTGCACGGCAAACTGTCCTCCGGATTTTGTTTTTACCAAAAATCCGGAGATTTTTCCTTTTCCGGCGGGTAACAATTTGCCGGCAAAAGTAGGAATGGCGGCATTGCCGATTTGCATATTGATTGTTTTACGGCTGCTTGGTAAGGTTGTGGCGGCTACCGAAGCATCACGCAATATCATTTGGTCCGGTGTAAGGGTGTTGAATTGAAGATCTTTAAACCATTTAAACTCTACATTTTCATTCACCTGAATCAGCATGCCTTCATACCGAGAATAGTTAGTTTGAGTAAATTCTGATAGTGACAATGTTTTGGCAGGTAAATCTACACCGGTAGTCTTTTCTCCAACACGAGTATAGGTAACTTTTTGAAACACCGTCATATTGCTGGCGTTGGTGTTTGCGGTCGTAAATTCTCCGTCTTGCAGCGCCAATGTAATTTGGTCGCCGATGTTCAAGTCTGTCGGAGAATTTTTAAACTCTATCAATATCGCTTCTCCCTCCGTAACGCTGCTTAAGTCTTGTAAAATGAATAAATTTGATATAGGATTATCTAATCCGAAACTTTCTACGCCATTTTTTGAAGTTCGCCCGTTATTGGTAACAACACCTGTTATTTTTGTCGGATGGTTGGCAAAATAATTGGCTTCTCTATGTGTTTTTGCTTCTTTGATTGACAGAACAGGAAGTTCAGAAAACTTGAGTCGCTTTTCGGGAGTTAAAGAATATTGGGAACCTAATGCCAACTGAGTTATTTTCCCGGTTCCGTATCCTAACCAAGATTGGGGATTGTCTTGCTTTTCCTGTAAATTATCAAGAATATATTGCGACTTAATATTGCCCATTGCCTTAAATTCTCCCACAGCACGTTGTGCATTTCCAACGGCTAACAATGTATAAGTTGCCTCTTTAAATACATTAATTTTCCAAGCATCGGCTGTTGTCATTTTACCGTCTTTAATTATCACCCTTTTAAGGTATCCGGAACCGTCAAAAATCATCAGACTCCATCCTGTAGCGGCTGTAGTCCAAGAGGGAGTTGTTGTTCCTCGTAAATTAACATCAACAGACTCTATGGCATTACTCATAATGACAGTTTCTTCTGCTTTTGTGAGATTTTTTAAAGAAGCATTGTATGCCATTCTAATGTTATCTATCTTTTTTTCAAGTAGGATTTGAACAGAATCTATCGTAGTTTTTTTATTCTTTAGCCTGGCTTCTGCGTCTTCATCAATGTCTGCAACCATAAACGTATAGTTTGCCCCTTTAGCCACAGGATAATAAAAAATTCCGGTTTGGCGGATGCTGTCCAAGTTTTTTACAGAAAGCAACCGATTATCACACAATGTTCCGTTTTGAAACATCAAAAGATGTAGTTTTGCATTGATTTCGGGATTTTTCCAACTATTGCTATTGAGTAAAGTTCTCAAATTAAACTTTACTTGTGAAATGACGGAGGTTGCAGCCTGCCAGTTGACCGTTGTAACATTTACGGCATTATTTACAATCACCTTTTCATTCACCGCAAGATAACCCTCAGAAAGAAGATACTGCAAAGTATCCATCACATTTTGATAAGTATGTTCACCCTCTACAAGATAACGTAAGTTTTCAAGTCCAACCACTTTAGATAACAAAACAAAAGAGTAGTGTCCCATTTCTATTCCCTTCAACACAAAACTTGTATCTCTTGTTGTGATGGGTGGTATGGTTTGTTGCGATAAAAAGAGATTTTCTGAATCAAACATCAAGAGTTGCATCTCAATCCCCTTATACCTGACAGGCAATTGATTGGTATTGGTCACTTTGATTGACAAACTTGCCGTATCAATCTTGTTTTCATATAATTTTTTTTCAGGATACTCTACCGGATCACTCATACAAGAGTAAATCATCATACTTAACACCAATAGTAAAATAGATATTCGGTTCATATTTAGATTAGATTTAAATTAGATTTACAAAAGCAGGAAATTCTTTGCTGTAGCAGTAAAGTCTTTACATTCTATAGTTTACTGTTTCAATTCTACATTTTCATAATTGCCCTCTTTCCCATTTTCGCCTGCAAAGGTAGATAAATAAAAATAAGTACACACTCTTTTGTTAACATAAAAAATACTAATAAATCTTTCTGCCATTGATTTAAAAAGAATCGAATGAAATCCGTATGTTTTTTTTTACCTTTGTTATGCTTTTATTATATTTGTAAATACTTTTTACTATGCTCTGCTTCTTATTTCTTGCGGTTATTTTTATGGAAGAACCTGTCGGTAAACTATTTTCTGACGAGTTAAACAATCTCTATGTTACAACTTCTGACAAAATATATAAATATGATGATGAGTTAAATTTAGTCGCAACTTACTCCTCAAAGTTTGGGAAAATTACAGATTTGTTACTCTTAAATCCTTTCAAAGTCGTTATTTTTTGTCAAGATTACTATCGCATTATTCTCTTAGACAATCAACTTACACAAACGCAAACTCCTATTTTTCTGCCAGATTACAATATCCTGCAACCCAAAGCCGTTGCAGCCGCATCTGACGGTGGAATTTGGATCTATGACAGTTACAAACAACAAATTTGCTATATTGACTTTGCCTCCAGACAGCAAAGAAACACATTTTCTATTGCCGACCTATTAGAAAGCGGAAACATTGTCTCTTTTTACGAATACAAGCAACAACTCTATTTTGCTGTCGAAAATCAAGGAGTTTTTGTGTTCAGTAAGTTTGGCAATCTTATCTCCAGATATGATTTACCCAATCTGACCTCTTTTAAAGTTGAACATGGTCTGTTTTATTATTGCGACAAAGAAAAGTGTTATACTTTTTCCTCTTGGCAAGAGATACCAACAACAATTTCTTATCACACCATTGGCGAATTTACCTCCACACCAGCCACTCAATTTTATTATGAAAATAAAACCCTAAAGGTGCAGAAATACAGCGAAGAATAAAAATCAATATTTGTTGCTTTCTATTTTTAACATTTTGGTTTTTGCATAAAAATAAACTTTATATACCTTTGCCTACGATTTTGACATAGTTTTAAAGTAGGTTCAACTGTTTCACCATTTGTTAACGATTGGCTGTTATCTTTTGTCGGTTGAAAAATAACCCGTGAATAAAATATTGATGATGATTGCCCATTCTATTGATGATATTACATTGAAGAAAAAGATAAAATCTTCAAGAGTTGGTGACAAAATTTCAGAACTGAAATACAATTGTTACCCTTGTTTTCAAACTCTCAAAATTTCAAACTGCATTTTCATTTACCATTAATCATTTATAACTAACCATTTATTTTTAACTGCTTATGAAAAAAATTTATTCTTTATTTTTATTATTACTCGCGGTGAGTTTTGCCGCGAAAGCCGTGCAACCGATTGACTCCGATTTGCCAAATGCCTACGGCGAACAATTGAAAAATTCAACGTTTGAGGGAACGTGGGATAAAATTGTATGGGGGATTTTCAATGCCAACACTGCGTACGAGCCTAAGTATTGGAGTGGTTTTGCAGATTCTCCGAATACAAATGCTTTGACGAGTTCTGCAAGAAATAATAAACAAATGTCTAAACAAGATGAAGGAAGGGACGGTTCTCCAGGATCAACAAGTGTAAAAATTAACGTTACTCCGATTTATGGAGTTAAGGCAAATGGTGCATTGACCACCGGTCGTGTGAGTGCTGGGTCTATATCTCCAACTAATGAGGCAAATCACATGTACACTCAAAGAGGAGATGATGGACATTCTCAAAAATTTGAATCTAAACCCGACTCAATTACCGTTTGGGTAAAATATACTACACCAAACCCGACAACAACAAGTTTTAAGGCTCGATTAAGTGCTGTTTTACATGGTGATATTAACATGAAAGACCCTTTTACTGGAGATAATGCAGGCGATAAAAATTTTATTGTGGGTTATGCCGTAGAAGATATAGCACCTCATGCTACACCAACATGGGAAAGAATAAGTGTAGCCTATGATTATGCAAGTTATACACATTCTACTCCAAAGTATATGCTAGTAACCCTTTCAACAAATAAAACTCCTGGAGAAGGTACTGAAAGTGATGTGCTGTTGATTGACGACATTTTAATGATTTACAATCCTAAGTTTGATACCATTGCAGGAAGTATTACTTCTGCGAGTGGTGGTAATGATAATGTAAAAATGAATGTGAGTATTGAGGGAACTATGTCACCCTATAACCTTAATGGAGCAAATAACAAAAAGGCTAAACGTAATGCTCTAACATTAGAATTATCTGATCCCACAGGCTCTTTTACCAGTCCAACCAATGTAGTAACATCAGACTCTACTGATACCGGTGGTATTTATAATATTGCCATTCCTGATTTTTCAGGAACAAGTTATCGCATGCGGGTAAAAACTACCAATTATCCCATGACTTCTGGCTATATCTATAAACTTTCTGTTTCTTCTTCCAATGCCGCAAGAGGTATTGTTGGCGGGCAGCCAACAGGTTATTTGGTAAGTAATAGTTATCAGGTAACCGCAACTCCAAGTTTGGGCTATCGTTTTGTCAAATGGACTAAAAACGATAACAAAGTTTCAACGAACTCCAATTACACTTTTACCCTCGATGAGAATATGGATGTTGTGGCTCATTTTGAACCCATTCCTTATACCATTACCTACGACAACACCAAAGGAATTTCTCACAGTAACCCAGCAGAATACACTATTGAAAGTGCTGCAATAACACTTTCTGCTCTTTCTCTTCCTGCCGGTTATTCTGCTTTTGAGGGTTGGTTTAATGCTTCCAATACCAAAGTAGAGACTATTCTCACAGGAAACACAGGAGATTTAACGCTAACCGCAAAATGGACAACAATACCGTACACCATTACCTATCATAATACCGATGGCTCTACACACACCAACCCTGCCACCTACAATGTTGAAACGCCAGTGAGTTTGGTTGTTCCAACGGTCAACAAAATAGGTTATACTTTTGATGGTTGGTATTCAGATGCAGGTTTTACAACTTTGACAACAGGGTTTGCAGCAGGAACAACGGGCAATAAAGATTTTTATGCAAAATGGACTCCAATAAATTACAATATTACTTACAATAATATTGAGGGTGCTACTCATTCTAATCCTGCCACCTACAACATTACCCAAACTCCGCTGACATTACAAGACGCAAGTAAAACAGGTTATACTTTTGAAGGTTGGTTTACTGAAAGTGGATTTACCAATCAAGTAACTGCAATTGCTGCAAATTCTACTGGAGTAAAAACGTTCTATGCAAAATGGGAAATTATACCTTATACCATTAACTATAACTTGGGTGCAGATGAAACCAACCATAGCAGTAATCCTGCTGTATATAATATTACAACGCCGACCATCACTTTAGCCCATCCTACCAAAAGTTGTTATACTTTCAAAGGTTGGAAAGATGATTCGAACAATGAGGTAACTCAGATTATTGAAGGTTCTACCGGAAATATCAATCTTCATCCTCAATGGGAATTTGATATATATACCATTAAGTTTGTATCAAGCAATACAACTTGGGGGACGGTAAGCAATGAAGGGGTTGTAAATTCTGTCAATTGTGGAGATGATATTTCTTCAACAGCCGCAGTTACTGATGCTACCAATTATGAATTTGTAGGCTGGTTTGATGAAGATGATAATCTGCTAAGCGAAGATTTGACCTATATTCATACTCCCGATAAATCTGAAACGATTACGGCAGTATTTGAACAAACAGGTTATTTTCGCATAGCCGTTTCGCGTAATCTTCAAAATGCAGGAAGTACAACAGGAGGAAACAGTTATCTTGCTTCCGAAGAATGTACTGTTACAGCAACGGCTAATAATGGTTATCAATTTGTAAATTGGACACAAAGTGGAATGGAGGTATCTACAGAAACATCTTATTCATTTACGGTAACAGCCAACAGAAATTTGGTTGCCAATTTTGTAAAGATTCCTTATACTATTACTTACAACAATGATGTAGGAATAAGTCATAGTAATCCTACAACTTATGATGTAGAGACCACCACATTTTCTTTATCTAATCTAACCCGCAGCGGCTATACTTTCGACGGTTGGTTTGACGATTCAAATAACAAAGTAACCCAAATTACCAAAGGAACTACAGGAAATCTGACACTTACGGCTCAATGGACATTAGTATCCTACAATATTACGTACAATAACGTCGATGGTGCCACCAATAATCCTAATCCTGCTACTTATACTATTGTCGAAACTCCGCTTACTTTACACAACGCAAGCAAAGCCGGTTATATCTTTAGAGGTTGGTTTGCTAACGCCGACTTTACTGGAGATGCGATAACTCAATTTAGTGCAGGTTCTACAGGAAACAAAACATTCTATGCTAAATGGACTTTAGAAACTTATACCATTACTTATCACAATGTTCCTACGGGAATCATCAACGGTAATCGTACAAGTTACAACATTGAGAATCTGATTACTGCCTTGTCTGCTTTAGTCCGTGATTACTACAATTTTGACGGTTGGTATGCCGATGCAGACTTTGGAACACCTGTCAGCAGTATTACCGGCGTTATGGGCAATATTGACATTTACGCCAAATGGACACCTGTATCCTACCCCATTACCTACCATGTTAACGGCGGAGATGCAATTACCGATGGTAGTTATACTGTAGAAACGGAAGTAACATTACCATTGACAACCAAAAAAGGCTACGCTTTTGAGGGCTGGTTCGAGAATGAAGATTTCACCGGAACTGCGGTAACTGAAATTACTATAGGCTCTCACGGCAATAAAGCGTTTTGGGCAAAATGGAGTTTGGTAACTTACAGCATTAGTTATCATGCTCCCGAAAATGTTTATAACCCCAATGGCGGAAAAACAAGTTACACCATAGAAAGCGAAACTATCACCCTCAAACCTTTAGAACAAGAGTTTCATACTTTTGACGGTTGGTTTACCAACGAAGATTTTGCAGATAGTGCTGTTACAGAAATTCCACAAGGCTCAACCGGAAATGTAACGCTATATGCCAAACTTTCCCCTTACAAATACATAATCAGCCTTGAAACCAATAATTCTGTTGGCGGTACGGTCAGCGGTAGCGGCACTTATGACCATGGCTCACAAGCAACCGTAACTGCAACTGCCAATAGTGGATATAAATTCATTGGCTGGACAGAGAATAAGGAAATTGTAAAGAATGCTCAAGCCTCTTACACCTTCCGAGTAGAAAAAGCGAGGACCTTGGTCGCCAATTTTAACCCGATAACTTCTTCTTCTAAAGATTTTGCGCCAGAAGGAATTACGGCTTATGCTAAAGACCGCCAAATTATTGTCCGATTCAGTAATGAAGTTGACCCTGAGGTATCAATTTACCTTTTCGATATTACAGGAAATCTGTTGTATTCTCAGCCTTGCGAAAGTCAAGAAATGAGTTTCAATGTAGATTATGCAGGACTTTACTTTGTTCAGGTTGGTAGCCGCACGGTCAAAGTTGTCGTAAGATAACTATTAGTGGTTAATGATTAGCGGTTAGTGATTAGTGAATACACTGGCCGCCATTAAAATTGAAAGAGGGCTGTTCATTATCGAACAGTCCTCTTTTTTGTAATGAACCTAAAATCTCAGACCAATAGATATATAAAAAATATATATCCAAAAAAAGCCAATGGATATAATAATTAAAAATAATATAACCACACGAAAATTAGTGGATATAATAAGAAGAAATAATATAACCACACGAAAATTAGTGGACATAATAAGAAGAAATAATATATCCATAAAAAATTAATGGATATAATAATAAGAAATAATATTCCTATAAAAAGTCGAATAGGTATAATAAGGAGAAATAATATAATGGGATACAATACTTTGTCAACATATTTTCACCATTCAACTGATCTGCAAAATTTTTCTTACCATTAAACGATTTCTCTTTCTGTCATTTGGATTGTCTGCTTCTAATATTTATTTTTGCATATATCCGTCAACTTTTAATACTTATTTATGACCTATTCATTGATAGACCTTACCCGCATTTTTAACTATAAGGGTGTACCCGATCATCTAAAAACAAGAGTATTGAAACTCCCTGCGCATATTAAACTTATACCGTCGGTTCAAACCGGATTTCCTACAGTTGACGACCAGTTGGAAAAAGAGATGTTATTGTCGGTCAACTGGGAAGATTTTCCTGAGCGTAACCTGACGCAATATTCTCTGATAGATGCTTTTACCGAACTTGTACACCAATATGGCTACAAAAGAGTAGACTTTTATGCCGACAAATTGGGCGTTAACAACAGAGACAATCTAAGAATAACGATTCAAACTCTGACCGGCATATCAGCCAAAGATTTTATTATTCGATATACCTTACAAATGATTAAGGATTTGCGGCACCGTACAGACTTGTATTATATTGAGATTGGCAAACTATTACACTTTCCTTCTCAACCCTCTTTGGCTAAGTTTTTAAAGACATATGCCCAACGTTATACTGATGAAGAGTGGAAAGATGAATAAAATAGCCAATTGGTGTTTATTACATTAAGATGAACCAAAGGCTCGCTATTTCGCAATTGATTTGTAACTTTGTAGCCATAAAATGTATATAATATGGATTATCAATTTAAAGCCATTGAAGAAAAATGGCAGCAACGCTGGAAAAACAATAAGGTTTACAAAGTTACCGAAGACAAAAGTAAACCAAAGTACTATGTTTTAGACATGTTTCCCTACCCCTCCGGAGCCGGTTTACACGTCGGACATCCTTTAGGATACATTGCTTCCGACATTTTTGCACGATACAAAAGATTAAAAGGCTTTAATGTTTTACACCCTATGGGTTATGATGCTTTTGGGTTACCTGCAGAGCAATATGCCATACAAACCGGACAACACCCTGCCATAACTACCGAACAAAACGCGAAACGCTACAGAGAGCAACTCGACAGAATAGGATTTTCTTTTGACTGGGAAAGAGAAGTACGTACTTGCGACCCTGAATATTACAAGTGGACACAATATGTTTTTACCTTACTCTTTAATCACTATTACTGCAACAAAAGCCAAAAAGCACAGCCTGTTACATTGCTTATCTCTATTTTTGAAAAAGAAGGGAATATCGGCGTTGATGCGGCAAATCACTGTAATATTCTATTTTCTGCGCAGGAGTGGAAATCATTTTCCACCACAGCACAACATGAAATTTTAATGTGCTACAGATTAGCCTATCGAGCCGACAACTTTGTCAACTGGTGCCCTGCTTTAAAATGCGTATTGGCACATGATGAAGTCAAAGACGGACTTTCTGTCCGTGGTGGTTACCCCGTAGAACAACGCAAGATGATGCAGTGGAACCTGCGTATTTCGGCTTACGCAGAACGATTGTTGAACGGATTAGAGCACTTGCAATGGAGTGAATCTTTAAAAGAAATTCAACGCAACTGGATTGGACGAAGTGAAGGAGTTGAAATGAAGTTTACTATTGACGGTCATGAGGAACCTATGACCATATTTACTACCCGTGCAGATACTATTTTCGGTGTAACATTTATGGTACTTGCCCCTGAAAGCGAATGGGTAGCGAAACTTACTACCGACAGGCAACGCCAACAAGTAGAACAATATCTTCATAACACCAAACAAAAAACAGAGCGCGACCGCATTGCCAACACAAAAACCGTAAGTGGTGTTTTTTCGGGAAGTTATGCCATTCACCCGTTTACAAAAAAGCAAATTCCAATCTGGATTAGTGATTATGTTCTGGCAGGATACGGTACAGGAGCCATTATGGCAGTTCCGGCACACGACAGCAGAGATTACGCATTTGCAAAACATTTCAACTTACCAATTATTCCTCTCATTGAAGGATGTGATGTCAGCAAAGAGAGTTTTGATGCCAAGGAAGGAATAGTCATAAATTCAGATTTTTTAAACGGACTGACTGTCAAAAAGGCTATCACTACGGCTATCACAGCCATAGAAAATCAAAAGTTAGGATTACGAAAAATTAACTACAGATTACGCGATGCTATCTTCAGCCGTCAGCGATACTGGGGAGAACCTTTTCCGGTATATTATAAAGATGGTGAACCTCAAATGTTAGACATTACAGAATTGCCACTGACATTACCTGCTATTGACAATTATTTGCCTACCTCACAGGGAGAACCACCATTAGCACATGCCAAAGGCTGGAAATATGGCGGACAATATGATTATGAATACTCTACCATGCCCGGTTTTGCAGGAAGTAGTGCGTACTATTTACGATACATGGATCCTCACAACAATAACGCATTAGTTGATAAAGAAATTAATCGCTATTGGGGAAATGTAGATCTTTATGTCGGCGGTGCGGAACATGCCACAGGACATTTGATTTACAGCAGATTCTGGAACAAGTTTTTATTTGATTTGGGAATGGTTTGTAAAGATGAGCCTTTTCAAAGGTTAATCAATCAGGGAATGATTCAGGGAAGATCAAACTTTGTTTATCGTATCAAGGGAACAAACCGTTTTGTGTCCAATAATCTTAAAGAACATTATGACACACAAGAATTACATGTTGATGTCAACATTGTTACCAATGACAAATTGGATATTGCTGCGTTCAAAAAGTGGAGACCGGAGTTCTCTGATGCCGAATTTATTACAGATGCCAACAACGAATATATTTGCGGCTGGGCTGTAGAAAAAATGAGTAAGTCAATGTTCAACGTTGTAAGTCCGGATAAAATCTGTGATACTTATGGTGCTGACACTTTGAGATTGTATGAAATGTTTTTAGGTCCTATAGAAATGGCAAAGCCTTGGGATACGAATGGCATTGAAGGTGTACTGAGATTTTTGCGTAAGTTTTGGCGATTGTCTCACTCAAAAGAGAAATTTGAAGTTACAGACCAACCGCCCACTCCGGAAGAGTTAAAGATATTACATCGGTTGATTCAGAAAATTGAAGCCGACATCGAAAACTTTTCTTTCAATACCTCCGTCAGTGCGTTTATGATTGCCGTCAATGAACTTTCTGATCTCAAATGTAATAAACGCGGAATTATTGAGGAATTAGTGGTTCTTTTATCTCCTTTTGCTCCACACATTGCAGAAGAATTGTGGGAAAAGTTAGGACATTCCGACAGTGTTCTTACAGCACAATTCCCTCTGTTTAATGCCAACTACATTACAGAAAGTTGTTTTGAATACCCTGTTTCAGTGAATGGAAAATTGAAATGTAAAATCAGTCTTGATCTTTCTTTATCTGCCAAAGAAGTGGAAGATATTGTCAAGAGTGATGAAACAGTACAAAGATACATTCAACAGCCTGTCAAAAAAATTATTTTTGTCAAAGGAAAGATTATCAATATTGTGGTGTAAGATAAACTCAACTACAGAATATAACTCTATTCAATCGTCGTTTTAGACGTAGAATTTAGCAGTTCAGAAAAAAACGGTACATTTGCGCCAATAAATAGCAATCAAATTGAATATAATGAAGACTTTAAAGTACATAAAAGTATTCATTGCTGTCCGGTAAAAATAGAACAGCCATAAAATCTCTTGCGAAAGAGCCGTAAATAGGCATATTCGCAAGAGAT
>CAYVGO010000061.1:5009-12006 GCA_964450725.1 uncultured Muribaculaceae bacterium | reverse complement strand
TCCTGCAAGTCTGCGGCAAGTTTCCCCAAGTCGGGAAAGTGTCCAGCACAACTGCGGAAAGAGAACGGACGGATAGGTACCTGTTTCTAAGTTCATTTTGCTTGCATACAGTTACTAAAATAAAATACTTAAAATTGTAAAATAATAAAGAAGAAAGAAGATGTCAAACAACACCATCAATCGACGTAATTTTCTAAAAGTAATCGGTGGCAGCACTGCCGTAACGGCGGCGGCACTGACCGGCTGTAATAATAACAATACCAGAGGTGGTAATGCTGTAAGCGATGTGCCTACAGACAAGATGACTTATCGTACTTCTGCCATCACCCAAAATAAAATATCATTATTAGGTTATGGCTGCATGCGGTGGCCTCTCCTGTCAACACCGGCGGCAGACGGTAATGTTATTGACCAGGAGGCTGTCAATGAATTGGTGGATTATGCTATAGCCCACGGGGTAAACTACTTTGATACATCGCCTGCTTACGTTCAGGGATGGTCGGAACGTTCTACGGGTATTGCCTTAAGCCGTCACGCAAGAGATAAATATTTTATTGCGACCAAACTGTCGAACTTTGCTCCGGAGAGTTGGAGTCGCCAAGCATCACTGAAGATTTACCAAAACTCACGACAATATCTACAGGTAGATTATTTAGACTACATGCTCCTCCATGCCATCGGACTTGGCGGAATGGAAGCCTTGAGAGGTCGCTATCTTGATAACGGCATACTTGACTTCTTGGTTGAAGAACGTACTGCCGGACGTATTCGCAACCTTGGATTTTCTTATCATGGAGAAATCGAAGTCTTTGATTATCTCTTGTCGCAACATGATAAATATCGGTGGGACTTTGTACAAATACAATTGAATTACGTCGATTGGCTGTATGCCAAGGAGGTTAATCCCAGAAACACCGACGCTGAATATCTTTTGGGAGAGTTAGAAAAAAGAGGAATACAGGCTGTCGTTATGGAACCTCTATTGGGAGGACGGCTTGCCGGCCTGCCCGATTACCTTGCAGGACGGCTTAAACAACAACGAGTCAATGACAGTGTGGCATCTTGGGCATTTCGCTATGCCGGTACGCCGGAAAGCGTACTGACCGTGTTGAGTGGAATGACCTATATGGAACATTTGCAAGACAATATTCGTACTTATTCTCCCTTAGAACCGGTAACCGAACAAGAAAATCAACTGTTAATGGATACCGCAAAGATGATGATTGAATATCCGCTCATTCCTTGTACAGCCTGTCAATATTGTATGCCCTGTCCTTATGGTATTGATATTCCTTCGGTATTTCTACATTACAATAAATGTGTTTGTGAAGATAATTACCCTGAAAGCAGCCAAAGCGAAAACTACCGTAAAGCCCGACGTGCTTTTTTAATTGGCTATGACCGCTCTGTACCGAAACTGCGTCAGGCAAATCACTGTATTGGCTGTAATCAATGTTTGATACACTGCCCTCAAGCCATTAAAATTCCCCAAGAACTGATGCGCATTGACGATTATGCCGAAAAGTTGAAAAGAAATATAGTGTAGTAAAATGAAAACGAATGGCGAAAAAGGAAGTAATGTAGAGACGCGGCATGCCACATCTCTATTTGGCTTGAGGTTTAGCCAATAATGCCAAGCCTCCTTCGGCAGTTTCTTTGTATAAACTGGGCAAATCTTTTCCTGTCTGTTTCATGGTTTCTACTACTTTGTCAAAACTTATCAAGTGTTTTCCGTCTGACATCATTGCATAAAGATTAGCATCTAATGCTCGCAATGCTCCTACGGAGTTCCTTTCAATACAAGGCACTTGTACTAATCCGCAAATAGGGTCGCAAGTAAGTCCCAAATGATGTTCCAAACCCATTTCGGCAGCATATTCTATCTGATAAATCGTACCGCCGAATAATTGATTTGCTGCCGCTGCTGCAATAGCACAAGCTGAGCCTACTTCTCCTTGACAACCTACATCTGCTCCTGAAATAGAGGCATTAGTTTTAATGACATTGGCAAACAATCCAGCTGTAGCTAATGCGTATAAAATTCTCTTATCACTGCTTTCATGATTCTTTTTCAGATGATATAATACGGCAGGTAATACCCCCGAAGAGCCGCAGGTGGGCGCGGTAACAATTTTTCCTCCGCCGGCATTATGTTCCGATACTGCAAGGGCATAAGCAGTAACAAAGCAACGTCCTTGTAATGAAGGTTTGTAACTTTTAGCCTTTAAATAATATGATGCGGCTTTTCGACGTAAGCATAACTCTCCGGGCAGTACGCCTTCTGCGTCTAACCCCTCTTCTACAGACTGCTGCATCACTTGCCACACTTCAAACAGATAGTCTAAAATGTCTTTATCTTCATATTGTAAGACGTATTCCCAAAAGTTGAGTCCCTGTTTTTCAATGGCCGTTAGAATATCGGTGATGGTGCTTTGAGGATAAATCGGTTCTTCAGAAAATGTCTCTCCTTCTGCCATGACCTTTCCTCCGCCGACGCTGTAGAGTATAATACTGCCTAAGATTTCTCCCTCTGCATTGCGGGCTTCAAACTTCATGGCATTAGGGTGAAAAGGTAAGAATACCTGAGGTTGCCAATCTATGACAGTACGTTCTGTTGACAGTACATCAAGGATGGCTTTGTCGGTCAAGTGTCCTTTACCTGTAGCGGCTAATGCTCCGTAAAGGGTAACATGATATTGAGAGGCATCGGGATGTTGGGCTTGAAATCTTTCTGACGCTTTGCGAGGTCCAATCGTATGACTACTTGAAGGGCCATTGCCTATTCTGAATAGTTTGGTAATACTTTCCATCATTTATTCTCCAATAATTTTTACTAATACCCGTTTATTTCTTTTTCCGTCAAACTCTCCGTAGAAGATTTGTTCCCACGTTCCTAAATCAAGTTTTCCGTCGGTAATCGCCACGACAACTTCTCTACCCATTACCTGACGTTTCAAGTGAGCATCTCCATTGTCTTCAAATCCATTGTGTTTGTATTGGCTATGAGGTTTTTCGGGAGCTAATTTTTCTAACCAGACTTCAAAGTCGTGATGTAATCCCGATTCATCGTCATTAATAAATACGCTGGCTGTGATGTGCATTGCATTACAAAGCAGTAATCCTTCTCGGATATTACTCTCCTTTAAACATGCTTCAAGTTGAGTGGTTATGTTAATATAGGCTCTACGCTGCGGCGTATTAAACCATAGTTCTTTGCGGTAAGACTTCATAAATTTTTATCTTAGAAATAGCAATTCTCGGTATTTGGGTAATGTCCAAAGTTGGTCTTCGACAATTTTTTCAAGACTGTCTATCTCATGACGAATCGGAGCAAAGTAAGGAATTATTGTTTCGCTGTATGCTTTAGATTTTTCGTAAAGGTCTTCTATCCGGTTTACTTTCTGTGCTTCGGTCAGTAAGTTTTCAATTCCGCTTTCAATGTTTTGGATATGTTGTCCGATTTGTTGTAATGTTTTAATGGCGTGCGAGGCTATGTTTTGATACTCTTTAGGAAATATCTCTTTGATTCCTTTGACATTTTCTAACAGTATATTCTGATAGCGAATGGCGGCAGGTATGGCATGGTTGCGCGCAAGGTCGGTCAACACTCTGGCTTCAATCTGTATCTTCTTGACATAAATCTCAAACCTGACTTCTGCCCGTGATTCTAACTCTTTTTCAGAAAGAATTTCAGTCTCTTTAAAAAGTGCTACGGTCGCTTCTTCTAATAATACCTTGATGGCATTAGGGACATCGTTGATAGTCCGTAACCCTCGCTTTTCAGCCTCTTTCACCCAAGCGGGACTATATCCGTTACCGTCAAAAATAACATCAAGAGATTCTATAATATATTTTCTTAATATATGGAGAATGGCTTCATCTTTTTTCCAGTTTTTCTTTTCAATTAAAGTGGCTTCCGTGTCTGCCTTAAAACGGATAAGTTGCTGGGTTACGGCGGCATTTAACATCAACATCGGCGCAGCACAGTTGCCGGAAGAACCTACGGCTCTAAACTCAAACCTGTTGCCGGTAAAAGCAAAGGGTGAGGTACGATTACGGTCGGTATTGTCGGGTAAAATTTCGGGAATTTTGCCGATAATGTCTAATTTTAATTCTGTTTTTTCGTCAGAAGTCAACTTTTTGTCTCCCACCTTTTCTACTATCGAACGTAAAACTTCTGTCAGTGTGGTGCCTAAGAAGGTGGACATAATGGCGGGAGGGGCTTCATGTCCTCCCAGGCGATAAGAGTTGTTGTAATTAGCCACCGTACTCATGACTAAGTGCCCGTGTTCGGCAATGGCACGAATAGTACAGATAAAGAAGGTCAGAAACTGTAAATTGTTACGCGGTGTTTTCCCCGGTGCCAACAAGTTTACGCCCGTATCTGTAATTAAAGACCAGTTGCAGTGTTTTCCTGAGCCATTTACTCCGGCAAAAGGTTTTTCATGAAACAGTACACGCAGTTTATGACGTTTCCCGATTCTTCTCATAATCGTCATTAGCAGTTGATTGTGGTCAACGGCTAAATTGGCTTCTTCAAATACGGGAGCGCACTCAAATTGATTCGGTGCTACTTCATTATGACGGGTTTTTAAGGGAATGCCGAGTTTGTAAGCCTCACATTCTATCTCTTTCATAAATCTTGAAACTCGTTGCGGAATTGTTCCGAAGTAGTGGTCCTCCAATTGTTGGTCTTTTGCGGAAAGATTTCCTAAAATGGTACGTCCGGTAAACATCATGTCGGGTCGAGCGGTATAAAGTGCCTCGTCAACAATAAAATACTCCTGCTCTATTCCTAAGGTTACATTGACTTTTTTTATCTCTTTGTCAAAATACTGGCACACCTCTACCGCTGCACGGTCTAAGGCGGCTAAAGATTTAAGGTGGGGAGCTTTATGGTCTAAAGCCTCTCCGCGATAGGATACGAAGATGGTCGGAATACATAGTGTGCCGTCAACAATGAAAGCCGGAGATGACGGGTCCCAAGCCGTGTATCCGCGAGCTTCAAAGGTGTTGCGTAATCCGCCGTGAGGAAAACTTGAAGCATCGGGCTCTTGCTGTACCAACAAATCTCCGCTGAAATTTTCAAAAGGAACGCCTTGTCGGTCTAATTCTAAGAAGGCATCATGCTTTTCTGCCGTGGCATCATTTAAAGGTAAGAACCAGTGAGTATAATGTGTTGCCCCCATTTCTATAGCCCAAGACTTCATGCCTGTGGCAATTTGGTGTGCCATCTTTCTATCGACCTTACTGTTGGTTTCAATGGCTTGAATAACGCTTTTGTAGGCTTCGCTACTGAGGTATTTCCGCATTTTCTGCCGGTCAAAGACATTCATCCCGAAATAGGTGGATGCTCGAGGAGTTACCTCGTGGTTAACTGTAATTTGTCGCTGACGTACTTCTTTCAATGCCGAGAAACGGAGATTTTCCATAGATTTAATTGTTTTATTGATATACCCCTGTTGAAAAACAGTGCAAAGATAGAGAAAAGTATAGAGAAAAAGAAATTACCCCTATAAAATATAAGGGGTGATGAAATAATTATATATAATTAAAGGTGGGTGAAAAGGGGAAGGATTAAGAGTGAAAGGGAAAAGGGAGAGGAATTGATGATTGATAATTTACTATTGATGATATTTCTGTACACAATAGAGACCGTGTGGTAAGTTTACAGTGATAACAATAATTTTCTGAAGTCAATTTTTTTAGACTACAGTATTAATGACTTACTTTGTAAGGGAAGCGTCGGAGTTCGTTTGCTAAAAATCCTAAGTGAATTGCTATATGTCGAGGTTCGTAGGTTAAAAATATACGTAAAAGAGTTAAAGGTATATGTCCGTCTGTTAAACGTCGGGGTTCGTTTGCTAAAAATCCTAAGTAATTTGCTATATGTCGAGCATTTTCTGTTAAAAATATACGTAAAAAAGTTAAACGTCGACCTTCGTCTGTTAAATGTCGAACTTCATTTGCTAAAAATCCTAAGTAATTTGCTATATGTCGAGCATTTTCTGTTAAAAATATACGTAAAAAAGTTAAACGTCGACCTTTGTCTGTTAAACGTCGGGGTTCGTTTGCTAAAAATCCTAACTTTTTTCCTCTCCATTTATGTTTTTTTCCTCTCCATCGATACTTTTTACCTCGACGTTGATGTTTTTTACTCCGAAATTTACCTTCAGAACGTTAAAGTCGATGTTTTTTACTCTAACGTTCAACGTATGAACTCCGAAATCGACCTTTTTTACATCAACATCAATGTTTTTTACTGTGATATTGACGTTTTTTACTCCGATAATTAATCTTTGCACTAAGACAGTTACATTTTAAAGTCATATATTTTGCTTTTGGATGTTCTTTTTCTTGTTCTCTGTAAGAACGTTCTACTCTTTCACCCTCCATCTTCTACCTTTCATCTTGCTTTTGATTTTTATTGGATGGATAGATTTTACAAACGGAAGGAGAGAGTACTTATCTAAAATAAATACTCTCTCCTTCCGTTGTCATTTTAATACTAAACTTTATGGCACTTCTTTTTTTGTTATATGAGCAAATCTTATTTTCAGTTCTTCATAGACTGCCTTTGCATTGGGAACGTTTTTGCTGGCGGCTTCTTTTACCGAACTGTAAAACATTAATGCGGCTTGGTAGGCTTCGCTGCCGGCGACTAATGAAGTATCTTCTAATGCTTCTTGCAACTGTTTTGCAGAGTTTTTGATGACAATTAACTTTGTAGCATCGCTAAAATCAATTTCAAAATTTTCCATATTTAAGTAGTTGGGACAAAGTACAGGGTTTTGTTTTGCAAGTTCAATAGCCTTTGTTACGAAAGCCAGAGATTTGTCTCCCATTTTTAGTAATTTTTTCCGTTCAGAAGGTGTAATGTTAATCATGAAGGGTGCTAAAATTGCATTGGCTTCATTAATTTTTTGTTGAGCAGTTGCTAAAATTTCTTCAGGAATGTTTTGAGAGTGTTTGTTTTCCATAATATCAATGATTTAAA
>CAYVGO010000061.1:0-4909 GCA_964450725.1 uncultured Muribaculaceae bacterium | reverse complement strand
TACCATCGGCAGATGTTGCCCAACCTGCAAAGGTATAGTTGGTTTTAGTAAAGTTGTTGGCGGTTAAAGTTTGGGCTACAGCATCAGTAAAAGTTTGATTTTCCATTGTTCCCGTGCCGCCGTTGGCATTAAAAGTTACGGTATAAGTAATAGAACTCTTATCTTTTTTACAAGAGGTCAATAAAGCCATGCCGGCAAAAGCAACAGTCATACAACAAATAAAGAGCGTTTTTTTCATAGAGATTCAATTTTAAATTAATATGGCGGCAAAGGTAATGGTTATTTTTATATTATTGCAAAGCAATAGTAAGTCACAAAGAATGAATTATAAAATTACGCCCCGCCATTCTCACTTTACATTTTCAATTTTTCATTTCTTCTTTTTGTTGTACTTTTGTCGGGCAAATACATGACTGAAATTTGTAAAATAATATCAATATGACTTCTCAAGAGAAAGAAAAAATAGAACAACAGATTATTGAAGCCTTGCGGTTGGTCTTTGACCCAGAAATACCTGTCAATGTTTATGATTTAGGGCTAATTTATGATATCACCGTCAATAATTCCGGAGATGTTGCTATTGTGATGACCCTTACCGCTCCCGGCTGTCCTTTGGCAGACTTTATTTTAGAAGATGTTCGTATCAGTATCGGCAAGATTGCTGGAGTATCTTCCGTGTCGGTACATTTGACCTTTGAACCCCCATGGCATAAGGATATGATGAGTGAAGAGGCGAAGTTAGAATTAGGACTTTTGTAATTACAGTTGCTTTTGGTAGATAATATTACATTATATGCTCGTCGATTAGGCTTTGAGGCGGTAGGATTTGTTCCCGTAGAATCGTTTACAGATGCTTATCAACAATATTTGTGGTGGATAAATCAAGGTTATTATGGCGACATGTCTTATTTACATCGTCATCGACTTACACGTCAAACTCCTCAACTGTTAGCATCTTGGGCTAAAACAGCGTTGGTTGTTCTTTTTCCTTATCTTCCTAAAACTTTACTCTCTCCGAATGAGCGGCAGGTTGCTAAGTTTGCTTATGATACAGATTATCATGTTACATTAAAAAACAGGTTATACCAATTATTACAATATATTCAATCTTTAGTTTCTACACGCGGAAGATGTTTAATTGATACTGCTCCGCTGCTTGAACGTTCTTTAGCAGTTAAAGTTGGTTTGGGTTGGATTGGAAAAAGTGGTATGCTCATTCACCCTCAATGGGGAACATATACTCTGATTGGTAGCATTTTATTGGAATGTACTATTGAGAGCGAATCTTTGCCTCAAAATGATTTATGCGGAGATTGTCATCGGTGTATAGATGCTTGTCCGGGTAAGGCGATTGTTGCTCCCAAGATTATAGATGCTCGCCAGTGTGTGTCATATCTAACGATTGAATATCCGCGTTATTATCCGGATAGTTTGGTAGAAATAAAAGGTAATTATTATTATGGTTGCGATGTTTGTCAGGATGTTTGTCCGCAAAATCGACAAGTTGCAGGAATTGACCGTCCTGACTTTTCTTTAAATCAAGAGGCTATTACCCGGAGATTATCTCAGGTGAAATGTAAATAAGACCTGTTTTGTTTTATTGTATGTCAATATACTTGTGGGTTTGAATAGAGAGTTGCCAGTGAGGATGGGCTTTGATATAATCAATCGTTAGGGGAGTTATCTTCTGTCGATGTTGCCACTGAGGTTGTAGTAATAGTTTGCAGTTGCTGTTAACCTTACGGGCATTTTCTTCGGCAAAAGCAAAGTCTTCTTCCTGACTGATAATTATTTTGAGTTCATTGGCTTTTTGATACATCAAAAGATTATCCGGAGGGTTATGTTTTTTTGGAGAAAGTGTTACCCAGTCAAAAAATCCTGACAACTCACCAATACCGGAAGTTTCGACAGCAATGTAGATATTATTATCTTTCAACAATCTGCATAAATCGGTTAAATCATGTAAGAGTGGTTCTCCGCCGGTAATAATGACAGTTTTTGCTTTAGACTTTAGTACAATTTCTAATAATTCTTTTGCAGAATATTGCGGATAGTTATCTTTATTCCAACTTTTTTTAGTATCACACCATATACAGCCGACATGACAACCGGCAAGCCGAATAAAATAAAAAGGTTTACCGGTATTGATTCCTTCACCCTGTAAAGAATAAAATGTTTCTACTACAGTATATTGAGACATAGAACTACGGCTTTACTTCAATGACATTAATGTTGGTAAATACATCGTATTGTCCGTTATTGTCGTAAATCAAATAGACCTGATAACCGTATTTTTCGATGAATGGTTTTGCTTTTTCTAATCCCATGACCATGATTGATGTTGCAGCAGCATCTGCTTCCATTGCTGTATTGGCAATAACTGTCGCCGAAAGAAGATTTTGCATTGCCGGGTAGCCCGTGCGAGGGTCAATAGTATGAGATACTTTACGGTCATCAACAACATAGAATTTACGATAATTACCCGACGTTGCCAATCCTTTATCCGACAGTTCAATGATGGTTGCCAACTCTTCTCCGGGACTCATATTTCCATCTACAGGTTTATCAATGCCGATTTTCCAAGGTAATCCTTTGCTGTTATTTCCTTTACAGTATATTTCACCTCCAATTTCGACCATATAGTTTTTTACGCCCAAACTTTCTAACCATTTTCCTACCACATCTACCGAGTATCCTTGTGCTATAGCATTAAAATTTAAAGTAAGTCGGGGATCTTGTTTAGTTATCGTAAGATGGTCAATGCTTACTTTTTCCATACCCACAAAAGACTTTATACTGTCAATAACATGTTTATCTACCGTTTGTTTTTCTGTATATCCAAAGCCCCAAACATTGAAAAAAGGTGCCGCCGTAATATCAAATACACCTTCACTCTGCTCCCACATTTTGCGCGAAGCATCAAAGCATACTGCAAAGAGTGTATCTACGGTTGACAGTTGATTGTTGTTCACTTTAGATAAAATAGATTGAGAGATATAACCCGACAAAGAACTGTCGAATCGTGCCAGCAATGAATCTATTTGAGGTTTAAGATTTTTTTGTGGAGATAGTTCATAAGTAATTTTGTAGGTTGTACCTTGTGCCGTTCCCTGTACGGAAAAATATGATGATGGTGATTGTCGGCAAGCTACACTTAACAAGATAGGGAAAATGAGAATAATAAACTTCATGATTTATGGACTGACGGTTAGCAATTATGTTATGCCATGTTGTGAAATACGTTTTGTACATCATCATCTTCATCAAAGCGTTCTAATAGTTTTTCTATCTGCTCTTTTTGTTCAGCAGTACACTCTTTGAGATTGTTGGGCAGCCTTTCAAACCCTCCGCTGATAAGTTCAAATTGATGTTCTTCAATATATTTTTGTAATTGTCCGTATTGCTCAAAGGCTCCGTAAATGTGTAAAACATTGTCATCGTCAACAAACAGTTCATCTAATCCGGCGTCAATCATATCAAACTCAATTTCCTCTATATTCATTGTTGGCAAATGCTTTACTTTAAATACACATTTTCTGTCAAAGATAAAGTCTAAACTTCCGGTTGTACCTAATGTTCCTCCGAATTTAGAAAAATAACTTCGTACATTGGCAACCGTTCTTGTAGGGTTATCTGTTGCTGTTTCAACCACAACCGCTACACCAAAAGGAGCATATCCTTCGTAAGCAATTTCTTTATAATCTTTAGTGTCTTTTTCTACTGCTCGTTTTATTGCTCTTTCAATATTTTCTCGGGGCATGTTTTCGCTTTTGGCTGTTTGCACTAAAGCCCTTAATCGCGGGTTGTTTTCAATATCTCCTCCACCATCCTTAGCCGCCATTGTGATTTCTTTTCCTAATCGGGTAAATATTTTAGACATATTACCCCATCGTTTCATTTTTCGTGCTTTACGATATTCAAATGCTCTTCCCATAAATATTATAATAACTGATTTGTAGGCTGCAAAGTTATGCCATATTTTACAATACTACAAATCTATTTTGTGCCGCCTGACTTGAAGTCTGAAAACAGTGAAGTTGACCCGCAAAACAACTATTTATATTGAATTTGAGTATAACAGAACAAAAAATCTGCACCTTGAGTGAATTTATTCTTGTACAATATCCTATAGAAATATTAATTTGTAGGTTAAAAATATATAATATAAGTTATATATGTATAATTTAAAAGATAGAAGTTTATTCTGCGACGTTGTCATTAATAGTGTAATGTAATATATTTGGGGGGGATACTTTATAAAAAAGAGAAAAAAGATGGGTAGAGTATTCTTCCTCTTACTATGTAATTATCTAATTTTTACAATAATCTAAATTACGTGCCAGTGAAATCTCTCTTTTCAGTTCTATTTACGGTGCTCTTTTTTTTACCCTCTTTTCTTTTTGGAGTCTGGGACGGCAGTTCTGCTTCGACGTCAGAAAATGATAATGTTTTTAATAACGACACAGTTCCAGTTGTACATGCTCCCGGAGATTGGTATAAAACAGTCTTCCGTGTTGGTCCCGGTGGATATCATATAATACTACTAGATCACGGCTATACAAGCACCAGTTCGACTGCCATATCAGCAGATGGAGCTCCCTTAGAATTCGAGATTGGTTATCGTTCCGGTTATTTTGCTTCAACGTATATAGAAAACGGAGTAACTAAACCTTTGACCTCAAATCCTATGAGAATTACTCACATTGTCCACGAAGACGCGCTATTTGAAATTTATCCGATTTCTCTTACAGATTGTACTCTCACCTCAACCGCAGGTTTTGGCGGGAGTATCACACCTTTGGGAACTACCACTGTTTCTCGCGGCAGCGATCAACTATTTACCATCACTCCGAATATCGGCTATCGTATTGCAGACGTTAAGATTGACGGAGTAAGTGATGCGGCAGCC
>CAYVGO010000060.1:5298-12186 GCA_964450725.1 uncultured Muribaculaceae bacterium | reverse complement strand
ATATCCTCCTTCTGAGGTAGAACATCCTCCTTCTGAGGTAGAACATCCTCCTTCCGAGGTAGGACATCCTCCTTCAAACACCCGACGACCTCCTTTCAACCGAGGACGTCCTCCTTTTGAGGTAGGATATCCTCCTTCTGAGGTAGGATATCCTCCTTCTGAGGTAGGACATCCTCCTTCTGAGGTAGGACATCCTCCTTTCGAGGTAGGACATCCTCCTTTCGAGGTAGGACATCCTCCTTCCGAGGTAGGTCATCCTCCCTCTGAGGTAGGTCATCGGGTGTTTTAAGTAGGTCGTCGGATGTTTTAGGTAGGTCGTCGGGTATTTTAGGTAGGTCGTCGGATGTTTTAAGGAGGTCGTCGGATGTTTTAAGGAGGTTGTCGGATGTTTTAAGGAGGTTGTCGGGTGTTTTAGGTAGGATGATGTATTCTAAAGGTCAGATTTCCTTTTCTCAAAATAGATTGTTGGAATAGGTATTGAGCATTACCTATAAAAAAAGGTGAAAGACCTTTCTCTTTCACCTTTTATTTGTTCATTTAACAAGCATCTACTCGTTCGTTTCCTCAACTTTGCGCTTTCCTTTGGGAAACTGCTGTTTCAATTCATTGTATACCGATTTTGCTCCGGATACGTTGGCTCTCTCTGCTTCTTTTACGGCAGAGTAGAACAATAAAGCGGAATTGTAAGCCTCATGCCCTGCTTCTAAGCGAGTGTCACTCAATAATTCATTGAGTACGACTAAACTGCTGGTCAAAGTTTTTAAACTGCTGATGAGTGATATGTCAATATTCCACTCTTCAATCGGTAAATAACCGGGCATTAATTGCGGATTGTTTCTGCCAAGTTCATTGGCTTTCATTACAAAAGCCATTGTTTTGTCTCCCATGCTGGTGCGGTTTGTTCGTTCTGTTTTGGTGAGGGTTACCAGAAAGGGTTTTAACAACTCTGTCAGTTCATTGATTTTGGTTTGTGCCTGCAATACCACCTCTTGCGGTATGGCTTGGCTGGTGCGGTTTTCGTGTGCCATGATAGTAAAAATTTAATGATTAAAAAACAGTGATCTATATGTGAACTTTACTATTTGTTGTCATTGTAGGAATAATTTTACCCGATTGTTACTATTCCACAAGCAGTCAGGTTTATCTTTTAAACAGGTCAGAATGTGTGCCTGTACTAGTCATGATTAATATGAGTTCATTATCGTTTTATTTCCAAACAAGTAGCCAATCCGGCTGTATATGACACTCCCAAAATCCGGCATAACTGCCTTTCAGTTTATGAGGTCGATAATGGGCAGGTAACGAACCGCTGTTCGCTAATAACTTAATGGCATTTTTCAATAACTCGATGTTATATCCACGTTTAACTAATAACCTGACTTGCTTATCAAATTTATTCGTGTGAATGATGATATATTTCATGAGTCTTTCAAAATATCTTCAAACATTTCATCTACACTTGTGGCTTTTTTTACACGTCCGGCTTCAATATCTTCTATTGCTATATCAATACCCGACTTGCGTTTCTGAGGTTGTTTGATTTTTTGCACCAATCCTGATGCAAGTATTCCCTCTATTAACTTTCTGGCGGCGACATTGTTTGTGTCATATCCGATAGTTATTGTTGTTGTCATATTTTATATGGTAAATTATTGTCAAATGTATTGTTTGCAAATATAATTCATTTGCTTTGAAACGCAAAGTGAGATAATACTTGTTGCAACTTGCAGAAACACTACAATGCGACTCTCTTTTATGTTTCGATTTCTAACAGTCTGTCGTCACTGATTTTGACTCTTACAACCTCAAAGGCTCTTGACGAACATTGATTTTGACTCTTACAACCTCAAAGGCTCTTGACGAACATTGATTATTCTGTTTGTTACTATAATATTTATGGTTTAGAATCTTTGAGAGTACAAAGATAATAAAAAAATGTAATTGAAAGTTAAAAATAAAGGTATAAAAAAGCGACACTACCATTGAATGGAAATGTCGCTTTTTATTTATCTCAATATGCAGCAGTGCCGCAATATAGAAATACTCTTTTTTCTATTTGATAAACCCGCTTCTGCGTAATAGTGCATTTGGGTCGGGGTCTTGACCTCTAAATCTGCGATAGAGTTCTTCAGGATTTTCGGTTCCGCCTTTTGAAAGTACATTCTCTCGGAGTGCAGTGGCTGTAGCAACATCAAAAATTCCTTTTTCTTTGAATAAAGTAAATGCGTCGGCATCAATGGTTTCACTCCATTTATAACTGTAATATCCTGCTGCATATCCGCCGGAAAAAATATGTGCAAATGAAGTACTGACCATGCAACTGTCAATGGTTGGCAGAACAGTTGTTTTGGCAATGGCTTGTTTTTCAAAGTCAGCAACGCTTTGTGTTATTGGTGTTTCCAAGGAGTGGTATGCCATGTCTAACAATCCGAAGCTGAGTTGTCTTACCGATAAATAACCGGCCAAGTAATTCTTACTTTTAATCACTTTCTCTATTAATTCTGCGGGCATTTTCTCTTTGGTTTTATAATGCTCGGCAAACAGGTCTAAGTACTCTTTTTCTACCGCCCAATTTTCCATAAAGTGTGACGGGAATTCAACAAAGTCTCTGTAAACCGCCGTACCGCTTAAACTCGGATAGACTGTATTGGCCAACATGCCGTGCAAGGCGTGTCCGAACTCATGAAGATAAGTTGTAAATTCATAGAAAGTAAGTAGTGACGGCTCTGTGGGTGTGGGTTTTGTAAAGTTACAGACAATAGAAATGTGGGGTCTGATGGTTAATGTGTCTTTTTTGTACTGTCCTCTGAACTCAGTCATCCATGCTCCGCCGCGCTTGCTTTCGCGAGGGAAAAAGTCGGCATAAAACAGCGCTAAAAATGAACTGTCTTTGTCAAATACTTCATACACTTGTACGTCGGGATGATAAACAGGTAAAGAGTCGTTACGTACAAAACGCAACCCGTAGAGTTTATTGGCTAATAAGAAAATACCGTCGGTTACCTTGTTTAACTCAAAATAAGGTCTTAGTAATTCTTCATTGACGCTATATTGCTCTGTCTGTAATTTTTCAGTATAAAAACTCCAATCATAAGGTTGAACTTGGAAGTCGGCTCCCGATTTTTTGGCAAATGCTTGTACTTGCTCATACTCTTTTTTAGCAACGGGTAATGAGGCATCTAAAAGTTTGTTCAACAGGTTGTTTACGTTGTTTTCATTCTTTGCCATACGCTCTTCCAATACATATTGAGCAAAATTTTTGTATCCCAACAGTTGTGCTTTCTGTAATCGGAGTTCGGTAATACGTTTGATAATTTCCTGATTGTCGTATTGATTATTTTGTGCACCTTTTTTGTTATAGGCAGTGTAAAGTTGCTTTCTGAGTTCTCTGTTTTCTGCATACTTTAAGAATGGTGCGTAACTGGGTTGATGTAATGTGAAAATCCACCCTTGTTTATTTTTACTTTTGGCTGTTTCTGCTGCTTGTTGTATTTGTGCTGCGGGTAATCCTTTGAGATTGACACTGTCGGTGATGTGTAACTCATAACCATTGGTTTCTTCTAATACATTCTCTTGGAACTTTAAAGAGAGTTTACTTAATTCTTCAGAGATGTCTCTGTATTTTTGTTTGAGAGAATCGGGCAGATTAGCGCCATTACGGGTAAAGGATAGATAAGTTTTCTCTAACAACATTTGCTGTTCGGGTGTCAAAGAGAGTGATGCTTTTTGGTCATATACGGCTTTAATACGTGCAAAAAGTTTGGGGTTGAGCGAAAAGTCGTTGTACATCTGTGTCAGTTGGGGTTGTACTTCTTGTGCAATTCCTTGTATCTCTTTATTGGTGTGGGCACTGTTGAGATTGAAAAATACGGAGGCAATGGTATTGAGTAATTCTCCCGAATATTCGTAGGCTTCAATTGTGTTTTGAAATGTTGCGGGGGCAGTGTTATTAATAATTTTATTGACGCTGTCGCGGGTTTGTTGCATAGCCGCAGTAAAGGCCGGCAGAAAATGTTCTGTTTTGATTTTGTCAAAAGGAGTGGCTTGGTGAAGATTGGTGAATGGTTGCAGTAAGGGGTTTTGTTCTTGTAAGCAACCTGTCAGTAAAATAGTACCGGTCATAAGTAAAAGTAAAATTGATTTCATGGATAAAAGATTAATTATTAAAGGTGAAATGAAGTCGCAAATTTATAAAAAATATTTGAGGTTATAATTCTTGACGATGTTTTGCAACCAATCGGCAATAGTCATTCTTGCAAAAAAATAATGATTTTTAATGACCATCGGTGGTATTTATGACCGTACTCTGTATTTTACCTGACTCACACAATGCGTAATAGGATAGCAAACAATGTTATATAACGCATAAATTTAACGGTTAAATTATGTTACTTATATGCATATCTAAGCATATTGATATATCTTTGCGACTTATTTTTATCTAATCTTATATAGTTATGAAAAAGTTTATTCTGTTTATTTTTATCGCCTCATTATTTACACATTGCAAGAATGAGGAAAGTTTTGACCCAATCATTGAATCTTTAGAAGATGCTCAATGGCAAAAATGAAAAAAGATGCAACCGATGCTTTTGAACAAGCACAGTTGGAATTTTTTGAAGGTGTACCCGGATTTTTTGACCAGAAACGGTTAACTCCTAAAGAAATTTTAGATACTATGTCAATTCCTGCCGATGCAGACAGTATTGACTGGAATCCGGTGTATGAACATATTGAATATGCAGAAGTCGATCCTTCGGATTTTGGCGTTAAAGAGAAAATTATTGCATTGGCATTTGAAGCATCTTACAGTAATGATACCGAAAAATTGGTGGAGTATCTTGAGGAGCAAAATCTCTACCAAAAATTTGAAGAAGTGTCTCAAAAATACAACTTGGAGCAACATGCCAAAAACTTGAGAATACACAGAAAAGCCATTGACCCTTATTTTTTCACTCGTTTAGGAGTGTATGAAAATGGAGATATTTTTCTGAAATATGACCAAAGTTCAAGTAACAGCAGCGGCAGCAATGATGCAGGCTCTTCGGGTGGCAGCAACTTACTCAATGTATTGATTCCCGGAAAGTGGGGACATGCCGCATTTTATGATGCCAATAAACGAGCATATAGTGATAATTATTTTTTATTGAGTGCCTCTAATCAAGTGGAAGACGGAGGAATAAAAGTAGGACACGACAAAATTATTGGTTATTGGGCAGATGCCACAGAAACGGCGGTCTATCGGGTGAGCAATGCCTCGGCTGCGGCACGCCAGGGTGCCATTAACTATTCTTTGCAGTTTAAGGGTAAACCTTTTTCCTTTTTTACCTCAAGAACTTCCAATTCCGAATTTTATTGTTCTAAATTGGTCTATCGTGGGTGGCTGTCGCAAGGATATGAGTTGGAACCCCACTACTCCTCTATTACCAAATTGCCATGGTTACCGATTATCGGCGTAAGATGGGATTCTAAAAAAATAGGATTTTTTAGAATATACTATCCTGTTTTTGTTGTGGTAGATTATATCAAAGATATATGGATTACACCGACAGACTTAGCCGATGATAACGACACTTATTTATTTACCAGTAGATAATTGTGTTATGAAAAAAATATTGATTTTCATTGTCGGAGTGTTGTTTCTTCAATGCACCCCCTTTTTTGGAGAGCCAGAACTTCGTTTTAAAGTTATAAAATCAGCAGATTTGACCCACTTAGCCGTTTTTGATGCCTATTCAGACATCTATGGCATAGATACCACTACCTTCACCATCAAAGCCCATATTCATGTAGAAAATATGGGCAGCGGTGGGGTCGCTAAATTACCTACCGGTGGTGTTGCTTTTACGCACGAATCAAGTAGGAAAAATGTCAAAGGCAATCAACTTTTTGTTACCCACCCCGACTGTTCTTTGAAGGGTATTTATAAAGTAACCGGAGCACCACATACTCCAAAAGTGGTTTTGAATAAATTGTATATCAATGGCATACTCTATAATTTAGAAGATTTTTCGCTCTTCCAAGCACCGGATATAGGTTTGGATATTATAGATCATTATTTTATAGGGAATGACAAGACCACTTGCTATATTCCGTATGAAAAAAGGGGCGATTATAGTTTTATTGTAGGAGTCAATTTGACCAATGGAATGACTGAACAAATAAAAATTGTTGATTCGTTTTTTTATGATGTTTTGCCTCAAATGAATATTGATACGGTAAACAATATTTTGTATGCTGCTAATTTTTTTCAATTTAGTATCGCAAAAATTGATTTATTGACCAAACAAATTATCCGAAAGAAGAATTTTTCATATTTAACCAAAGAATATCAACTTATCGGTTTAAATAATTTAAAACTGTATAAAGGGTATTTGTATGGTACTTTTTATTACAATGACTATCCAGGCATTCTTTATTGGGCAAAATTTGATGCGGAAAGTTTGGATTTGCTTGACTTTAAAAAATTAGATACCCCTTTTGGAAATACGTATAGTTCCTATCAGGAGTATTTTGGAGATTTTTTCATTGCAAAATATGATTATGATTATGTCAACTATGTCGCAGCCTTTTATCGGATAGAGACCGGAGAATTGGTGAGTAAGGTTGAATTAAAATAATGGTTAACAGTTAGTGAAAGACAAATGCTGAGAAATACAGTTCCAAAAAGCCGATAACCATCCTCTCTCGTCATTGTGAGGACGTTTCGTTCACCTTGTCATTGCGAGGTTTCTTCCTCTCTCGTCATTGCGAGGACGAAGGACGAAGCAATCTAAAAAACAGAGATTGCTTCGCAGGCTCGCAATGACGTGGTTATTTTGTATTTTGTTTTCAACTTTCACTTTTCAATTATTACATGTATGAAAAAAATATTGATTTTCATTATCG
>CAYVGO010000060.1:0-5198 GCA_964450725.1 uncultured Muribaculaceae bacterium | reverse complement strand
GCAGATTTGACCCACTTAGCCGTTTTTGATGCCTATTCAGACATCTATGGCATAGATACCACTACCTTCACCATCAAAGCCCATATTCATGTAGAAAATATGGGCAGCGGTGGGGTCGCTAAATTACCTACCGGTGGTGTTGCTTTTACGCACGAATCAAGTAGGAAAAATGTCAAAGGCAATCAACTTTTTGTTACCCACCCCGACTGTTCTTTGAAGGGTATTTATAAAGTAACCGGAGCACCACATACTCCAAAAGTGGTTTTGAATAAATTGTATATCAATGGCATACTCTATAATTTAGAAGATTTTTCGCTCTTCCAAGCACCGGATATAGGTTTGGATATTATAGATCATTATTTTATAGGGAATGACAAGACCACTTGCTATATTCCGTATGAAAAAAGGGGCGATTATAGTTTTATTGTAGGAGTCAATTTGACCAATGGAATGACTGAACAAATAAAAATTGTTGATTCGTTTTTTTATGATGTTTTGCCTCAAATGAATATTGATACGGTAAACAATATTTTGTATGCTGCTAATTTTTTTCAATTTAGTATCGCAAAAATTGATTTATTGACCAAACAAATTATCCGAAAGAAGAATTTTTCATATTTAACCAAAGAATATCAACTTATCGGTTTAAATAATTTAAAACTGTATAAAGGGTATTTGTATGGTACTTTTTATTACAATGACTATCCAGGCATTCTTTATTGGGCAAAATTTGATGCGGAAAGTTTGGATTTGCTTGACTTTAAAAAATTAGATACTCCTTTTGGAAATTCTTATGGTTCATACAAAGAGTATTTTGGTGATTTTTTTATTGCAAAATATGATTATGATTATGTAAACTATGTCGCAGCCTTTTATCGGATAGAGACCGGAGAATTGGTGAGTAAGGTGGAATTAAAATAATGGTTATACTACTTTCGGTCATAAAATCAAAGCCAAATAGCACACAGATAAAACCGATGTTTCAACACTGATTTCTTTTCATCTGCGTTACGCAATACGGTTACTGAGCGAAGTCGAAGTATCCGTGTTCTATTGTATTGGTTTTTAACTTTCACTTTTCAATTATAAATGTATGAAACACTCATGCGATACGTCACTCTTTGTCTCCATATTTTTTTACTGCATCCTTGTGTTTTTGGTAATATTTTAGATCGTTTTTCTTTAAAAATAAATACGGCACTTTCTGTGTCCTTTGAAAGTCAGGTTGATTTTCCTATTGGCAATCAATTATTATTTGAATATGGAGGAATATTGGGGTATCATTTTCCTCAATATTTTCTCCATATTTTTGTTAACCAAAATACAAGTATTCTTAATCCGCGTAATATAGTATTCAATTACCGAAAATTTAGCGGGATTGAGGCTGGCGTTGGTGTTGATCGTAAAATAGAGATAAACAGTAGAAATTATGTTGGAGTAGGTCTGAAGTTGAGTGGCGAATTTGATAAATTTTTCTATACTCAGCAATATCTCTTTTATCCCCTTATTGGTATTGAAGGTAAAATAGTCTCTCTTGTGTATAAAAATATGAGCATTGAGACTGCAATACCCATTGTTTATGCGTTTCGAGAAAATGCAAATTATTTCAAATTAGGACTTTCATTTCGCATCGGATGGTTATAAAATTGACTATATTTTTTGCTGTTCTTTTTCTGACAACATGTGCTACACAAGAACAAAGCCAGCGTTTTGCATTGGTTTATGGAATTTCAGATTATCCATATATTGGATTAGATTTACCCTATTGCAGCAATGATGCTGTCAGTGTTAGCAGACTGTTGACACGTGCAGGATATGAAGTAAAGTGTCGAACAGACAAAGAGGTTACTTTATATAACGCAAGACAAGATTTCATTGATTTATCTGCCAAAATGAACAGTCGTGATGTCTGTTTTTTTTATTTTTCAGGACATGGTATTAACAAAGGAAATATTGTTGCTATAGGCGATACTGTGATGAATGAAGATTATTTTACATTGTTATTTCACAATAAAAACATACCTACAAAAATGTTACACTATATTTATAACAGTGCTGCGTCAATTGACACTTTAGAAAAATGGTTTGACATGTTACAAGGATATAAAATCGTAGTTGTTGATGCTTGTTATTCAGGAAATATCATCTCCAGTAATACTATGATTGACAAAACTCCTGACGATTATATTGGAAAGCCTGATAAAATTTCAACGTCAAAGATTTTTTCTGATGCAATCAATCATTACTTTGATAAAAAAATATACTCAAAATTAAGAAAATCTCTGATTTTGTCCTCTTCGGGTAAAAAAGAAGTATCTTGGGACGGTTTTTTCAGTCATAGCGTTTTTACCTACTTTTTTCTTCATTCCGGACAAGATGGAGACATTGACAAAGACAGAAGCATTACATTATTAGAAAGTTATTTTTACACTTACAATGCAATGAATAAGTATTGGAATAGTGCCGAGAAAGATGCTGACTGGAATTTTTTGCCACACATATCAGGTTCTGCGGTCGATATTGTTATATTTGACAAGCCCGTGATTGTCGATAGTTTTATTGTGAATTATCAATAATGTTGTAGTCTATCAATGACAAAGGTATTTGAGTTGAGAAAATTACCTTGCGGAAAAGATGCAGATGGAGTGGCTGAAATAATTATCAAAACATTACTACAAAAATGTGGTAAAATCAATCATTTCTGATCATGGAACTGAATTTGCACAACATCAATAGAAGACTTTTTATTGCATTTGAATTAAGTTGCATTCAATAGTTGCATCTACCATTATGTCAATTTGCGTTTTTTTAACGCAAGTTTTAGTCTAATAATTTTATACTTCGGGTAATTCGTACAAAAATTCGGGGGCTAAATCAGCACCATTTGCCCATTCTATGGTCCAATGATTTAATCCAAATTGAATAAAATTCAGTTTATCTTTTAATGGTTCAAACAGTTTTCCTTTTAGCAAAGGTGAAAAATCTATACGTTTTTGAAGTCCATCGCTAAACTCTAAACGCATTGTGTAATCGTGTAGATATTCTACATCTATAACTCGTATCAATGACATTTCACTCATATATATATTATTTTAACGGGTCTATTTTATTGATTTCTAATCCTTGTTGTACGTTATTCCAATTCTCCAATAATTCTGCTTTATGTAAATTCATCCAAAGAAAAACCAATTTCAGAATTCGTGTGGGCATTTCTCCTTTAACAATTTCTTTTTCGATGGTTATGGTAACGTCAAAATCGCCATACCTAACATGAATATGGGGTGGATTATGATCCGAACCAAACATTGCAATAATAACACCAAAAAAACGAGATAATTCGGCCATAGTTCTCTGTCTTTTTATATCATAATTATTTTATGTCTTTATCTAAATTAATTTTTTATAAGTATTGTTGACATCTGTAATTCAGTGATTATCAAAATCTGTATAATACTTTTCGTTTGTAACCGAATGAACAATGAACGCAAAGTTCAATACTTTTTGGGTATTTACCAAATTTTCAACAAAAAAATAATAGCCAACCAATATTGATTGGTGAAGATATAAAAACTGTACCATATTGGTATGTAATCTACGACATGCAAGAGCCATTATTATAGTATTTTAGTCAGTGGTAGTAATAATTTATCACGATGTTGTGCAACATATTTTTCCATAAAAGAAAATGCCTGCTCATAATTGTTCTCAATCTCGCCCTCTAATATGGCTTCTTTGATAACCTCTTTAATCAGTCCTACACTTTTACACGGCGGTAACCCGTAATGCTGCATAATCAATTCTCCGGAAATCGGCGGTTGAAAGTTGCGAATACGGTCTTTCTCTTCAATCTGTCGTAATTTTTCTTCAACAATATCAAAATTACGTAAGTATTGATTCACCTTTATTTCATTTTTAGAGGTAATATCGGCACGGCAAAGTAACATTAAGTCATCAATGTCATTGCCTGCATCAAATAGTAATCGTCTTACAGCCGAATCCGTAACAATATCCTGAGACAGCACAATGGGTCGCAAATGTAATAAGACCAATTTTTGTACATATTTCATACTTTCATTCAGTGGTAACTTTAAACTGCCGAAAATTTTCGGAATCATTTTTGAACCGACAAATTCGTGGGTATGAAATGTCCAGCCTGCTTTTGGGTCAAATCGCTTGGTGGCAGGTTTACCTACATCGTGTAATAATGCAGCCCAACGTAACCAAATATTCATACTTTTGTCGGCAACATTATCCAGAACTTTTAAAGAGTGATGAAAATTGTCTTTGTGTTGTCGGTTGTCAATACTCTCTACATTTTTCAAAGCCTCAAGGCAAGGCATGATACGGTGTAAAAGTTTCAATCTGTCTAACAAGTAAAACCCTTGGGAAGGAACATTGGTCATGATGATTTTTTGCAACTCTTCACAAATTCGCTCCATAGATACGACACCGCCCAAAATTCGATGTGAGGTTTCTCTGATGGCATTTTCTACTTTGTTGTCAATCGTAAATCCGAGTTGTGTGGCAAACCTTACGGCTCTCATCATTCGTAAAGGGTCATCAGAAAAAGTTTGTACAGGCTCAAGCGGTGTTTTGAGGATTTTGTTCTGTAAGTCAGTCATTCCGTTAAACGGATCTACCAATCTTCCGACATCTTCAGGATTTAAAGAAATGGCTAAGGCATTAATGGTGAAATCTCGTCGCAGTTGATCTTCTTCTAACGTACCCTCTTCTACCGTAGGTTTACGTGATTCTTGTCGATAAGATTCTTTGCGTGCTCCTACAAATTCTATCTCCCAGCCTTCGGAGCGTAACATTGCCGTACCGAAGTTTTTAAACACTGCCACTTTCTTTTTCATGACAGTTCCACACTTTTCGGCAAATTCAATACCGCTGCCTTCAACAACAATATCAATATCTTTTGACGGACGATTTAATAAAATATCTCTTACAAAACCACCGACTAAAAATACTCTTTTGTTTTGTTGTGCTACAATGTTGAGAATAGGTTTTAATACAGGAAAAGGGCTTAAATTGATAATCATTTTAGAGGAGTAAGTAAACAAAAAATATTTTGACGGCAAACTTAATACTTTTTGGGCAAATGGAGAGGGAAATTTGTAAAAATAGTTCATTTTTCTCATCAAAATGATGACTGTAATAAATAAAAAAAGCGACACCGAAGTGCCGCTTTTTTT
>CAYVGO010000059.1:0-12987 GCA_964450725.1 uncultured Muribaculaceae bacterium | reverse complement strand
AAAATCCATATTTTATCCAATTCTTTTTATCTACTGAATATTCCCATGAATAAAGGACTGGTTCACTCCCTATGGAACCATCAGTACCCGTTATTGTGGCAGGTAAAGAAGTAGGAACAATATACTGGTCTTGAGAAAGTGTACCCGGACTAGATGTAGCCTCGACAACATATATGTAGGCAAATGAAGTCCAGTATTCTTTACCTTCAGATTTATATTGAATACGATAAGGTTCGGGTTTACCTTCTCCAGCAATAATATTCATGACGCGAATTCCTTTAGCAATCGTTTTGTGTTCTTGTAGATTTTTGTAAGCTTGTGCCCAGACGACATCTCGAACCTCAGGTCTATTTGTTGCCAATGAAAGTTCAATCTTCTCACCTCTGCACACCTTAGAATTACCATTCCTAATAAAACCTTCTTCTTTAGGAACTCCTCCAGCCAATAAAGAAAATTGAGTAAAAAGAAAACAAAAAAGAATAGATAGGTGGATAATTTTTTTAGACATGGCCTCAATTATTTAATGATTAACATTTACAGAATTCAATTATATGAACTCTAAAACACTTAAAGAAAAAGTTTCAAGAATAGTACATAAAATAATATTTATTAGAGATAATTAATGTCGAATCCACAATATGACTATATTAGTTAAGAATAATAGTTACTTTACATAAAATTCACTTACTGTTATATTTATATTTAAATAATATTTCAACATTATTAAACACATGGAGTTTTTCATTATGTTTCAATTACTATTCACGAGCCAAAATGCTTGGTAGAAGAGAGAACTTCGAGAAAGAGTATAATAATATTTCAGAATACTAATAACTAACAGAGTTATGTCAATTTCTTCATCTATAACAATTCCCGTTTATTTCACCTTGTAAAACCAACGATGATTTCAGACAAGTTTGTTATCCTATGAAAAATACCTGTTTTACTTTCTACTCACATTAACATTTGTGAGACAATCGCCTTTTGAAACCTTTCCAGCAATTTCAGAAAACCAATAAAGAAAACTACATGAAAAATTCAATCTCTAATTAAAAATACATCACAATCATCAGCAATAGATTTGATATTATCCAGCAAAAATTCATTGTGTATCAAGAAAAGATTTTTCAAAATAATTACCCACACATTCATTTCTATAAATTTTAACAAACAAAAAGAAGATAGTACAACTAACTGTATTTCAGAGAATTAAAAACCATCAATAACGTTAAAATATATTAAATTAATCTATTTAACGTTTTTTTTTTTTTGATACGTTGATTATTTGACTCGATTAGCTATCTTTGTCATTTGTATGAAAAACCAACACATTCAATTCATTTATATTTTATTTAAATTTTCATTGCTATGAAATACAAAAAAATATTTTTTTAAGACAATAGATAATGGAGATAAAAGGGTTATTGTCTCCAATTATCAATATTATTAAATTAAATAACCCTAAACTATTTATTAAATCTTTATAAGATGAGAAATTTATTATTAATTCTTTGTATCGGATATATTCCGATATTTAACGGTTGCATCAAACCAAAAAACAATTTTCCAGACCCTACGGCTGAACCGCCCTACCTGGAAGCAAGAAACAGTGTTATTTTACAAAACTTCGGAGGTTTAGTAGAAATTGATATTTCTACTAACGATGAAAATTGGAGTGCCAGCGTAGATGAATCTTGGGTAACATTAGAAATTGTATCGGGTACACCAGGAAAATTAAAAATCACATTACCTGCTAATAACATTATGGATGAACGATTAGCCAATGTGAAAGTAGTTGCAAACAATGGAAGTTTGGAAAAAATTGTTCGAGTAATTCAATACGGAACAGAAAAAAAGATTTCCTTTGATTTGGGAACTGCTAAAACTATTGATGCTACCGCTAATAGTTTTGGTTTATCAATAATTACCAACTGTCCTACATTCGACATTAATGTAAGTTATGAGGGTACCCAAACAGATTGGTTAACTTACACGGCTCCGGAAATTCCAAGAAATGGATTTGAAATCCAAACTTTAACCTATCAATTTCAGGCAACCCAAAATTCTGATTTAGATAATAGCCGGATTGCAAAAGTAAAAGTTATAGGTACGGGATTGGCGGAAGGGGTTGCGGCCGAATTTACGGTAACACAAAGTGCAAATATTCCTCCTCCTGCACAATTAACCGCAAGTTTGAATAATTATGATGGTGTAGTGGCTACATCAATGGAAAATTTATTTGACAAATCTTATAACACTTTCGGAGAGACTGGGTACGGAAATGGTGACGGAGCCGAAAAAAGAACACTTGACATTAATGTGAATGCAGACATTTTGGCTCAGATTAAATTTTATCCCAGAAATTATTCCTCTCCAACGGCTTTAGGAAGTGTAGGTCAGTATCTTACAGATTTTGAATTATGGATACAAAAAACGAATGCTACAGAATGGGAGAAAGTCAAGAATGTTGAAGTACGGGGACAGGGTAATGTTAGCACCAATAAAAAATATGGAAACTTAACAGCATCACAAGTCCCATACTTAATGTATGACGGTGTATTGAGAGATATCCAAAAAGTACGCTTTATTATTACCAGCGGAAATTCTGCAACGGGCGACAATAATCAATTTTGGAATGCTTCTGAAATTGAGTTTTGGGGAACACCCTCAACGATTCAACCATGAAATTAAGAACATAAAAATAGTAAAAATATGAATTCAATTCTTTTAAACAAAAAAATAGATACGAAGATATTTGTAACAATAACGCTATGGGCGATATTACTTTTCACTTCTACTACAATTGTAGGGCAAGATAATAGTGGCACTATCAAAGGTCAGGTAATAGATGCAAAAACCAAAGAACCGGTCATTGGTGCTGTTGCATTAATACAAGGTACTACTTTTACTGCGATGACAGATGTTGACGGGCATTTTACTTTACATTACAGGAACATAACCAATCCTACCATTGTAGTAAAATATATTGGCTATAATGAATATTCAGAGTCTGTATCTGGCAAAAGTGAAATGACCATTGCTTTGCAGGAGGAGGCTGTAGCTATTGATGCTGTTCAAGTGGTAGGATATGGTACACAGCGTAAAGCTAGTGTAATCGGTTCAATTTCTACGGTAGATATTAACAATGTGGTGATTCCTGTCTCTAACATTTCAACTCAATTGGCAGGACAGTTAGCGGGAGTAATTGCCGTAACGCGTTCCGGAGAACCCGGAACCGGAGGAGATTTTTACATTCGCGGAATTTCCACTTTTAGTGGTAGTGCCAGACCTTTGGTTTTAGTCGATGGTATTGAAAGAGACTTAGATTTGGTTGACCCTGAAGACATACAAACGTTTTCGATATTGAAAGATGCATCGGCATCGGCAGTTTACGGAGTCCGCGGGGCTAATGGCGTTATTTTGATTACTACCAAAAAAGGTAAAGAGGGTCGTCCTGTAGTCTCTGTTTCCGGGGAAGCCGGATTAATCACCCCTACCCGATTACCAAAGTTTGCCAATTCTGTACAGTTTGCCAAAGCTTATAATGATGCACGCGGATACCAATACTATTCACCTGATGTTATCAAATTGTATCAAACCAATGCCGATCCTGATTTGTATCCTAATGTAGATTGGATTAATACGCTATTCAATAAGTGGGCACAAAATTACAAAGCCAATGCCAACATTTCCGGCGGAGGACAGGTAGCGCGTTATTATGTTGGAGGTTCTTTCTACAATGAGGGTTCGATTTATAAAAATGATGCAAATGTACCTTATAAATCTTCTATCAATTATAACCGGTTTAGTTTCAGAGCCAATTTAGATGTCAATTTATTTCCACAAACTGTCGTTAGTTTAAATTTGGCCAATATTTACTCAAGCCGTAATGCTCCGGCAACCAATGATATTGGTTCTTATGAAGCAGGTAGAAGTCAAATTTGGGATTATACTTTCAATACCTCTCCGAATGCTTTTCCTCGTAAATATTCTAATGGGCTTTTATCCGGTCCGGCCGGTTCGGGTTTTAACCCCTATAACTTGTTAACCAATAGTGGCTATCGTGAAGATTACAGTAATTCTGCCCAAGCGTTGATTGGTTTAACGCAAGACTTTATGGGAGTTGTTGACGGACTTAAAGCCAATGTTAAATTTTCGTGGGACTCTCAAAATGGAAACGCGTTGATTTATCAAGCCAATCCAACGATTTACAGTGCTTATGACCGTGATGAATTTGGAAATTTACTTACCAATAAAAATAATGACGGAACAAATGTTCTTGGTTATGAAAAAAGCCAAACCGGCACTCGTACCACTTATTTTGAAGCCTCTTTGACCTACGACAGACTTTTCAATCAGGTTCACCGTGTGGGAGGATTGTTGCTTTACAATCAAAAAGTTAGAAATGACTTGGTTGCCAGTAATTCCGAAGGTTCTTTACCTTACAAGAATCAAGGTTTGGCTGCCCGTGTAACTTATGCTTTTGATGACCGTTATTTTATTGAAGGTAACTTTGGCTACAATGGTTCAGAAAATTTTGCTCCGGGTAATCGCTTCGGCTTTTTTCCTGCCGGTGCTATAGGATGGTTGGTTACCAATGAAAAATTTATGGAGCCTGCTAAAGAAATTTTATCTCAATTAAAACTGAAAGCCTCTTATGGGTTAGTGGGAAATGACAATATCGGCGGAAATAGACGCTTCATTTATAATGAAACCATATTACAAGATCGTCCAGGATATAGTTTTGGGGATACTCCACGCGGTTGGCATGACGGATATGGTGTTCAAATCGGTGAAGTACCTAATCCGCATGTTGGATGGGAACAAGCCGCAAAGTTTAATTTTGGTGTTGAATTAGGATTATTTAAAAAGGTAACAATACAGGCAGATGTTTTTACAGAAGATCGTACGGGTATTTTCATGCCACGACGCTCAATATCAGACATTGCCGGTATTACCACTCAGCCTTATGTAAATATAGGACAGATGAAAAATAAGGGTTTTGATGCAAGTTTAGATTTTTACCATAAAATCGGAGACTTTCAATTTTCTGCCCGTGCCAACTTTACCTATACACACAGTGAAGTGATTGACCGTGATGAGCCGACACCGATGTATCCTTATTTGTCCGAAATCGGTAAACCTTGGGGACAACAATTCGGATTAATCGCCGAAGGTTTATTTCAAAATCAAGCCGAAATTGATGCAAGTCCACCCCAATTTGGCACACTACGTCCCGGAGATATCAAATATCGAGATATTAACGGGGATGGAAAAATTTCAACAGAAGACCGTGTAGCTCTTGGTTATAGTACTACTCCTGAAATTATTCATGGTTGGGGAGGTACCATACAGTGGAGATTTATTGATTTGGGATTTTTCTTTCAAGGGGCTGCCAATGTAACAAGAATGATTGGGGGGAGCCCGATACATCCGTTTTCGAATGCCAATTTAAGTCGTGCTTCATTTTACGAGGATGCTTACAACGGATATTGGAGTGAAAACAGAGATAATACTAATGCGACCTATCCTCGATTGACCGAAGGAAACAATAATAACAACTCTCAAAATTCAACATGGTGGCAAAGAGATATGTCTTTTATAAGATTAAAAAGTGTAGAGTTAGGCTTTAGTTTGCCAAAATCTGTGTTATCGAAAATGCAGTTAAGTAATTTCCGTATTTACTTGTCGGGAGTAAACTTATTGACCTTTTCAAAGTTTAAACTTTGGGATCCCGAAATGGACACTGCTAATGGCGGTGGGTATCCGCCCTCAATGATTGTCAACATTGGATTGAAAATAACATATTAATCGAAAAAATAAATATACTATGAAGACAAATAATTTTTTAAAATCGGGCTTTCTTCTTCTTCTTTGTGCATTGGCGTATTCCTGTGAGAAGTTTTTGGACATCACTCCCGTAGAGCAACTAACTTTTGACAAAATTTGGGAGAAAAGAGAACCTTCAGAACGTTATTTAGCCACAATCTATGGTTATATGCCCAATCATTATGATGCCAGCGGAAACGAACAGGCTATTTTTGGCGTAACCGATGAATCTTCTATGTCTTGGCCGAATTACAAAAACGGACCCGGAAAAATTGCCGACGGTACTTGGAGTCCGACTTCTATATCATTAGGTGGAGGAACAGACGGAGGACACAAGACCAATAACCCTTGGATAATATATTATCGGGGAATTCGTGAGGCAACCATTTTTATTAATAATATTGACAGAGTCAATGAAATAGAAATTAATGCAGGACGAAAAGCTGCTTACAAGGTTGAAGCACGTTTTTTACGAGCATTTTACTATTATCAATTAATGAAGTTTTTTGGTTCTGTTGTACTTATTGGAGAAGATATATTAAGCCCTTCGAGTTCACAGGCTGAGTTAAGTTTACCTCGTAACAGTTGGGATGAGTGCTTGAAGTATGTAGCAGATGAAATGAATTACTGCGCCGCAAACTTACCTGATGTACAGCCAACGACAGAATTAGGTCGCCCGACAAAAGGTGCTGCGCTGGCAGTGTTGTCACGCTTGAGACTATATGCTGCGCGTCCTTTATTTAATGGAAATCCACTCTATGTTAATATTGCCAACAAGGACGGGAAAAAACTTTTTCCACAATCTTATGATAACGAAAAATGGAAAGTTGCAGCAGATGCGGCAAAAGCAGTCATAGACTTGGGCATTTACGAACTCTACAAAGAAGGAACTGACCCTTATAAATCATACGCCGGAGTATTTTTTAAACGTTGGAATACTGAAGTGATTTTAGGACGTAATGCAGGAAGTACTAATCAGGCGCAGCACTGTACTCCTCGAGGAGGGGTTGAGGGTTGGGGTGCCGCTTATGGCGGATGGAGTCCCACACAGCAACAAGTAGATGCTTATGCTATGGCTTCAGGAAGGTATCCGATAACGGGTTACTCGTCAACCGGACAACCCAGCATTGATCCTGCCGCCAATTATCAAGATGGATTGAACGAAGCCTTTGTATCATTCACTCACCCGTTTGATAATATTTCGGTTACTGCTCCAAAAATGTATCAGAATAGAGAACCTCGATTTTATGTAACTGTATTTTGGAATAATCAGAAGTGGTATCAATCAAACGGACGTGAGGTAACTTTCCATACCGGTGGAAACAGTGGTCCTCCGGAGCAAGACCATGCCAGAACAGGATATATAAACCGTAAGTTTTGTTCGCCCAACAATCAACCTAAAGAAGGTGTTTTTGAAACTTTTTCATGGCCATATATTCGGTTAGCCGAAATTTATTTAAACTACGTAGAGGCTTTGAATGAATATTATGGACCAAATCATGCTGATATAAAACTTTATTTGAATAAAATTCGGGAACGTGCAGGTGTACCAGCACTTGAAACGGTATACCCTGAGGCGTTTGCATCTAAAGAATCATTGAGGGAATATATTTTGAAAGAGCGTCGTTTAGAATTGGCATTTGAGGGACATCGCTATTTTGATACACGTACATGGATGATGAAAGTGAATGGCATTCCCGTAGATGCCGGGAACATGTGGGGAATGAATATTGCCGCCACAAGTTCTGTTGCAGGCGGAGATTTTTGGAAACGCATAAGTACCGAAACACGTATTTTTAAAGATGCGTATTATCTTATTCCAATTTCTCAAAATGAATTAAATAAAAATCACAACTTAGTGCAAAACTATGGTTGGTAATCATTTTAATAATATCAATGTATGAAAACAATAAAATTATATACGTTACTGATAACAATCATTGCCACTTTGATAATAAGTTGCAACGATAACAGAGAAGCCAACCTATCTCCAAATCAAGTATATATTGTCAATAGCGGTTTAACAAAAACAACAATTTACAATATCGGAGAAAGTTCTACATTAAATTTAGGAGTAGTCAAAAGTGGTTATGTCAATGTTCCGGCTTATGCAGATATTGTTGTCTCTAAACAAGCCTTAGCCAACTATAATGCCGTTAATAGTACTGAGTTTAAGGCTTTACCTGAAGATTGCTATACATTGACGACAACAAAAGTAAATTTTGCGAAAACCCAACCCAATGCCTATTATCCCATTGAGTTTAATGTCGCAAAATTACAGGCACTTGGTAATAGTTTGGAAGAATATGTATTACCATTAGAATTAACCTCCTCTGACCTGCAAATTAATTTCAGTAAAAAATTTGCCGTCATTCAACCGGTTGTAAAACCTGCGACCATTGAAATGAGTCGCTCGGGAGAAGTGATTGTCAACGTAGATAAAAACAGTAAAAGTATACCTGTTGACTTACCGGTCAGTATTCCGTTTAATAATTTATGGGACATCACCTGTACTTTTACTTCTACACTTGAAGATTTTACAACTTTTAATACCTCAAAAGGAAATGCACTCACTTTGTTACCTTCCAATAGTTATACCATGCCTGAAAGTTTGGTACTCAGTAAAGGTAAAAACAAAGGACAAATGACGGTAAATATTGACCGCACCAAATTATCTTATGCCTCTTATTGTTTACCGATTCGTTTGTCTTCAACCGATTTAAACGGGTTAACAATACTTTCCAATGCCGCAGCATCTTATATTTTGATCAATACCTTACTGCCTATTCCTCGCGATGAATGGAAAATAATAGAAGCAAGTTCTGAATCAACTGTTGAAGGTGAAGATGGACCTGCTGCAAAAGCAATAGATAGCGACATAAAATCTTTTTGGCATAGTGCTTATGAAAGTGGAGCAGTACCTCCTCACCATATTGTGATTGACATGGGTAAAGAGTGGATATTGGGTGCTGTTGTTTTGACAGTACGTAATGCCGAACATAAGGGCGAAGTTTTTGTCAGTTCAGATAATATAACTTGGAGTACCTCTATCGGAAATTTTACAGTAAAACCTACCAACGGAGATGTAACTACTAACTTAGAGCAAGTTTTTCCCGTTACTCCCACCAAGTGTAGATATTTCAAATTAGTCATTAGTTCTCCTAATGCTCAAATGAGAGACATCAAGGCTTCCGGAGGCCCTGCGGAGTAAATGAAAAAACCACTTGTGGTTTTATAGTAAACCACAAGTGGTTTTGGTGAAAAGTACTTGTGGTTTTATGGAAAAGCACAAGTACTTTTTATAAAGAGTTTCTCGAAACAATAAAACCTCAGGCAAAGGGTAAGACTTGTTTTAATAATCACCTTAGATTAGAGATGATGAATTACATCGTTGTTGAAATTAAGTGATAACAACGATGTAATTCATCTTTATTACCTTTGCGATAGTATATGTTACTTTATTTATTAATTCTATAAAATGTAGTATGATGAAATCCATTTATTTATTCGTCTTTTGTATTCTTCTTTCAATTTCTTGTGTACCAAAAGACCTCAAGCCTACCTATAGCCTTGAACTAGTTTCTACATCCCTCAACTTTGAGGCTAATGCTAAAACATCAAAAAGCGTTACCGTAACTACCGATGATCCTAAATGGAAAGTAGAGTATGTAAATGCTGAAGATAAAACCTGGTTAGAAGCATCGGCAAACACTTACACTTCTGTAGTTGCAGTAAAACCCAAGAGCGACAATAGTGCTTTGGATAAACGCATGGCCATCATTAGAGTTTCAACAGAAAACGGAAAAAAACATGTAGATGTAACGGTAACGCAATTAGGAATAGGAGCAGAAATTTTATTAAGTACCACCTCACAAGAGATACCCAAAGAGGGCATTACCGAATTGGCTGTGGAAGTTACGGCAAACATTGATTATGAAGTTATTGTACCGACATGGGTAAAACGAGTCACAAAGCAAGTAAGCAATAAGGCGTTGGTAAGTAGCATACTTTATTTTAGTGTCGAAAAAAATGAAGGTTTAATGGTACGTACAGGTGAAATAATATTTAAAAGTAAAGTATCATCTCAAAGTAAAGAGCAAAAATTATTACTTACGCAGGCTGGACAAAGTTCAGACATCAGCGTTGCCAAAGATAAGAAAATAAAGCCTTCTGCGGGACGTGTTTCAACTTATCAGAATGGAGAAGAGATCACAAAATCTTTTGACGACAACTACACTACTTTTTATCACTCAAACTGGGGTATCCCTGTAACTTCAACTGCTCCTGCTACGTTGGAGTATGATATGCCGGCAGGAACTACAGGAATTGACTATATTGTTTATTATACACGTCAAGGAGGGGGAAACGGTAATTTCGGAGAAATAGAGTTATGGGCAAATACAATGACCAATAATACTTTTGTAAAACTTGGCGATTATGACTTCGGAATGTCAGGAGGTGCTTTCACAATGATTGTGACTAATAAAATAGTGAACCCCAAGACATTCAAGTTTGTAGTAAAAAGTGGGTTGAATAATAATGCAAGTTGTGCAGAAATGGAGTTTTATCAATATGGTGAAACAAATGTAGCACAGCGAGAAGCCATTTTAAAAGTTTTTACAAGCGAAGCATGTATGACTTTAAAAGACAATGTTACAGATCAAGATATTGCACAACTTCCAACCCCGTTGCAAGTGATTGCCCTAAAATTAAAGTCAAATACTTATCCGAAAGAATTTCGCTGCGAAAGTTATCAACCTTATTCATCACCGGCAAAATGGGCATCCATCAATGTTACACGTCCTTTCAGCAATTTAGATAATCCTGCGGGAATAGAAGTAAAAGCCAATGAAAAGTTCTATGTTTATGTTGGAGAAACTTGGGAAAATAATATCTCTTTACTTTCCGTAGATAATCTGTTTAACAGCGGACAAACCTTTATGTTACGTCAGGGAATCAATGAATTTACAACTTCTAAAAACGGACAATTATATATTCAATATTATGTTGATGATTTAAGTTCTACGAAGGCTAAACCTATAGAAATTCATTTTCCGGAACAAAACGGTGGTTATGTTTTGGGGTATTTTAATCTTGACAAACATCAAACGCCGGAAGCATTGGATAGAATATTAAAATTAAGTAACAATCCTCTGTCGGGAGGACAATTTGTAGTACAAGGAAAATATGTACAGTGGAATTTTCTAAAGTCAACACTGACCAATCAACCATCTGATTTGATTGAATCCTTAAAAGTGTGGGATGAAATGGTGTTAGGACACTGGGAAATGATGGGAATCGGAATTGCGTCCGGACAATTCCCGACAAAGCGTAATAATCGACAATTATCCGTATCTACTGCCGATGGTTATTACATGTATGCAACAGATTACTATGTACATTTTGCGGCGAACACCATTGTAAGGCGAACATCAAAAAATACGATGTTTGGTTATAGAGACTTGATGTGGGGGCCTGCACATGAGTTCGGACATCAAACCGACAGAGCATTATCTTGGCACGGATATTCTGAAGCCAGCAATAATCTATTTTCAAACCTCACCACTTGGCAATATGCACAACAATACAATACCGGATCAAAAACTCGTGGGCCGGGTATGCAGTTATTAAATACATATAACTATGAAAAAGGCTTAAACTTTATGGATTTTCCTTTTTGGGATCCTACTTTGGTCGGAGACAGTTATGATGCTAACGGACTATTTTTACAATTACGGTTAACATGGCAATTATATATATACTACCATATCTTGGGAAAAGACAATACATTCTTTCCAAAGTTCTTTAAATTATTACGTGAAAATCATCAAGAGAACTTAAAGCCGCAAGAGCGTTCCATGCAGTTTTACCAATTGGCCTGCGATGCTACAGGAACAGACCTTACCGAGTTTTTTGAAGCATGGGGATGGTTTAATCCAATCACAAAACCAATTAGCCAATATGGTATTCAATTACATGAATTAACTCCGGCAATGATTAACACGGCGAAAAATGCTGTAACTGCCAAAAATTATCCCAAAGCATTACCATTACAGTATATTGAAGACAGGCAACAACTTGATGCCGAAGATAACGGTTGGGCTTCTACTTTAGGAAATGTCGGTTATTGGGGAACTTTTAGAGATAATCCTGCGATTTCTACTAATATAAAATACTCTAAAAATGGAGAAAACATTACAATTATGAATGGAGAAAATGCTGTTGGATTTGAAATTCGGGAAGGTGGTTCTACAGGAAAGATTGTTACCTTTTCTGTACGTTATCAATTTACGACAAATAAACTCAACACATCGACCAACAAACTCTATGCAGTGAGAGCCAATGGTGAAAGAGTAGAGATAAAACAACAGTAAAAGTAAACAAATTTATAAGCTGAAAAGTACTTCATATAAGTACATATTCACAATTTGTATATTTAAATTATTTCATTTACATTTGCCGATGTAATTTTAAAATCCATAAAAAAATGAAAAAACATTTGCAATTATTAAGCATTCTCTCTATTGCCATTCTTACGTTTGGTTGTAAGTCAAAAACCGGTTTAGCCTCTTCAGAGGTAGAAGTTAATGTTCACTGTACAGGTAAAGAATACCAATCAGACAAAAGTGCATTACGTTCTTCTGCTGTAGGAATGAGTGCAGATATGATGACTGCCAAAAATAAATCCTTATCAATGGCTCGTGCCAATTTGGCAACCCAAATGGAAACTACATTAAAGCGTGTTACTGCAAATTATGTATCATCTTACCAAACCGGAGCCGATGAAGAACAAAAAGGACGCTATGATGATATGTTCCGAGAAGTAACCAATCAAAGTATTCAAGGGTCAAGAACAATCTGCGAAAAAATCACTAAGGATACTAAAACCGGGCAATATCGGGCTTATGTTTGCGTTGAAGTAAGTAGTGAATCTATTATGTCTGCAACTAAAAACAAAGTAAGTAATGATGCTAAATTACGTACAGACTTTGAATACGAGCGCTTTAAAAAGATTTACGAAGAAGAAATGTCTAAAGTAGAATAACAATTATATCTACGCTATTTACAATAAAGGGATTGAAACACTATCAATCCCTTTATTGTTTCATTTCATTATTATTCCACAAAAAACCTCAGAAAGAAGAATATTTTTCTGAG
>CAYVGO010000058.1:0-13951 GCA_964450725.1 uncultured Muribaculaceae bacterium | reverse complement strand
AGGTTTTTAGCATTTGCGGAGTTTCCGCAAGTCACAAAAAGAGGTTTTTAGCATTTGCAGGATTACTGCAAGCCACAAAAAAAGGTTTTTAGCATTTGCGGAGTTCCCGCAAGTCACAAAAAAAGGTTTTTAGCATTTGCAGGATTACTGCAAGCCACAAAAAGTATCTGACAGATGTTGCAGATGTCAATCAACTGTTTAAATAGAGTCAATCTATTCAACGAAAAACGAAGGAAAATAACAGAAATAACTAATCTTTGATAATTTATCATTATAATATTTATGAAAATTCTTGACGGCAAAGCAGTAGCACAACATGTAAAGAAAAATATTGCAGTAGATGTAGAGGCTATGATTAAAAACGGGAAAAAACGTCCGCACTTGGCGGCTGTTTTAGTAGGGAATGACCCTGCAAGCGAAACTTATGTAGCCGCAAAAGAGAGAGCCTGCAAAGAAGTCGGGTTTGAGAGTACAATCATCAAGTTACCTGTAAACATTACAGAAGCAGCATTGTTAGATGAAGTACAAAAGTTGAATGAAAATAAAGATATTGACGGATTTATTGTACAATTACCGTTGCCTCGCCATATCAGAGAACAGGTAATTATTGAAAATATTTTACCGGAAAAAGATGTAGATGGATTTCATCCTGTTAATGTCGGAAGAATGTCAATAGGTTTACCTTGTTATTTACCGGCAACTCCTGCCGGAATTTTAGAACTGCTCAATTATTATCAAATTCAAACTTCGGGAAAAAGATGCGCAGTCATAGGACGTAGTAATATTGTCGGTAAACCAATGGCGATATTGCTGGCACAGAAAGGATACGACGCTACAGTTACCTTGTGTCATAGTAAGACTGACAATCTGAAAAATATTTGTCAAACTTCCGATATTATAGTTGCTGCATTGGGAGTACCGGAATTTTTGACAAAAGAGTACATTAAAGAAGGAGTTGTGGTCATTGATGTGGGGATTAACCGAGTGCCGTGTGAAAGTAGTAAATCAGGTTACAAATTGGTTGGGGATGTTAAATTTGAAGAAGTCGCACCGCATTGTAGTGCAATTACACCTGTTCCCGGCGGAGTCGGCGTAATGACCATTGTATCGCTACTGAAAAACACTTTACAAGCATCAAATACCAAATAAAATATTGTTAAAAGAAATCCGTTTTTTTGGAAATTATAGAGATTACTACTACCTTTGTCGCCGTTAAAATAAATTGTTCTATGGTGTAATGGTAGCACAACAGATTTTGGTTCTGTTTGTCTAGGTTCGAATCCTGGTAGAACAACAAAAGCGGATAAGGTAAAACTACCTCTTCCGCTTTTTGTTTTTATAAAATCAATTATTTATATTTGATAAATGTATGAAGGCAACTTTTTTAGGATTAGGATATATCGGTCTACCCACTGCGATAATGACAGCAAAACACGGAGTTGAAGTGTTGGGAGTAGATATCAATCCTCGTATTGTAGAAATGACTAATCAAGGGAAACTACATTTTATAGAAAAAGGTCTGCAATCTTATTGTTCGGAAGTCGTTAAAAGTGGAAAACTGCGTGCCTCCTTAACACCGGAGGAAAGCGATGCCTTTTTTATAGTTGTGCCCACCCCGTTTAAAGAAAACCATGAACCCGATATATCTTATGTTAAGGCTGCAACTCAATCAATTATTCCATTTTTGAAGGAAGGAAATTTGTATGTTATAGAATCAACTTCACCAGTAGGGACAACAGAAAAAATGGCAGATTGGATATTCTCACAGCGTCCAGAACTAAAAGATAAAATATACATTGCTTACTGTCCGGAGAGAATACTTCCCGGTAATACAATTTATGAGTTGATTCACAATGACCGAGTTGTTGGAGGTATAAATGAAGTATCTACAGAAAAGGCCATGCAATTTTACTCTAAATTTGTACAAGGAAAATTGCATAAAACAAATGCCAAAACAGCTGAAATGTGTAAATTGACAGAAAATTCATCTCGTGATATACAAATTGCATTTGCCAATGAACTTTCTTTCATTTGTGATAAAGTAGGTGTTGATGTTTGGGAGTTGATAGAGTTAGCAAACAGACATCCGCGTGTAAATATTCTTCAGCCCGGATGTGGAGTTGGAGGGCATTGTATAGCGGTAGATCCCTATTTTATAACTTCAAAATTTCCTAAAGAATCGCAATTGATTAGAAAAGCCCGTGAAGTAAATAATTATAAGCCTATTTGGTGTGCAGAAAAGATTCAAAAAAGCATGCTGGAATTTGAAGTAACTCACAAGAAAAAACCAATAGTGGCTTTAATGGGATTGGCGTTTAAACCCAATATTGATGATTTGCGGGAGTCTCCGGCACAATATATTGTATCTATTGTGATGCAATTCGCTAATGGTTATGACATTCTTATTATTGAACCCAATGTTATTGAACATAAGATTTTCAAACTTACGAATTATAAGGATGCTTATCAAAAGGCTGATATTGTTGTTTATTTAGTTGCCCACAACGAATTCAAAACATTGGTATCTACTGATGAAAAAATAGTATTAGATTTCTGTGGTATTCTAAATAAGTAAAATTATGAGTAAAAAGAAGATATTGATAGTTTTTGGTACTCGTCCTGAAGCCATTAAAATGGCTCCATTATATAAAGCATTGAGAAATCAAAATGAGGAGTTTGAAGTACTACTTTGTGTTACCGGGCAACATAGGGAATTGTTAGATCAAGTTTTGGAATTATTTGAAATGAGACCGGACTATGATCTCAATATTATGAAACCTCAACAAGATTTATATGATATAACAACTTCAATTTTGTGTGGGATGAAAAATATACTATTGACCGTTCAGCCCGACATTGTTTTAGTACATGGAGACACAACAACCTCAACAGCAACAGCCTTAGCCTGCTATTATCAACAAATTAAAGTCGGGCATATCGAAGCTGGACTCAGAACAAATAATATTTATAGCCCTTTTCCAGAAGAAATGAATCGACAACTGACAAGCCGAATAGCCAGTTTTCATTTTGCTCCAACTGAAAAAAATAAGCACAACTTACTCAAGGAAAATATCGCAGAAAGTAATATTGTGGTAACGGGAAATACTGTAATTGACGCATTACATATTGTAATTGAAAAGATTAACAATAATCAACAATTACAGCAACACTTAGTTCAAGATATTCAACGAGAAGGATATAATGTTAATCGACTAATTGAAGGCAAGAAAATAGTTTTAATTACAGGGCATCGCAGAGAAAATTTTGGCAAAGGATTTGCGGATATTTGTAGCACCTTAAAAATACTGTGTGAAAAATATCCTGAGGTAGATTTTGTATATCCCATGCACTTAAACCCAAACGTTCGAAAACCTGTTCTTGAAGCATTTGGGAAAAGTCAGTTGCATAACATTTTTCTTATCAATCCGCTACAATACTTATCTTTTGTTTTTTTAATGGAAAAAGCCTCAATTATATTAACAGATAGTGGAGGTATTCAAGAAGAAGCCCCAAGTCTTAAAAAACCGGTATTGGTTATGAGGAATACAACCGAGCGTCAAGAAGCAATAGAGGCTGGAACCGTAAAATTAGTAGGAACACATCCCAATGTAATGATTGTAGAAATATCGAAATTATTGGATTGTGAAAATTGTTATGAACAGATGAGTAATGCAATAAACCCTTATGGTGATGGTAATGCTTGTAGATATATTATTGACTTTCTAAAAAATAATCTATGAGGACATTGTTATAAAAATGGGATAAATTTCCGACAGTATAAAGCCTATTGTCGGAAATAAGGTTAGTTAGTTTTTAACATATCAGTTTAAACTTAAAATCTAAAAAAACTACTTTTAGGTGTCACTATTTATCTTTGAATCGCCATCTGTCTTGTAAATACGGCAAGCAGGTGGCGATTTTGTAATTTATTGTTATTGATAGTCAATGAGATTTCTCATTTCATTGAGAATATTGACGGACTTCCCTCTATTTTGGCATCAAACGTCAATCAATAAAATCATTTTCCACAGTGTAAAAGATACAGTATGAGAGCATTCTCTACTCATAAAGGCAAAATAATGGTTTATAAAAGTGGCAATTTTTGTTTTTAATAAGTTTTCAAGTAAAATACTGAATAGTATGTCATTTTGTAATTGATAAATTGCTTAGCGTGAGAAATTGTTGTTGAAAGTAATGGAAATAGAAAATATTTGCAACACTTGAAAAATGTATTTATTAATACAGTTAACTAAGATTAACCATTGGTAAATAGTGTAACTCTTTGAAATGATATACTTTTGTAAGTGTCGAATGAAGAAAAGATGTAATTTAAGAGAATTATTAATTAACAAATTTTATTATATGAAACATTTAAAGCAAAAACAATTTTTGTACAAATACTGTATCGTCAGAAATTGGCTATATGGTGTATGTTTGATTTTGTGTAGTGTATTTTATGCACAAGCACAGACACAAGGAGTATCCGGCACTGTCGTTGATGTCAATGGAGAGCCTGTTATTGGAGCATCGGTTGTTGTCAAAGGAAGTACTTATGGTGTGGTTACCGGAGGAGATGGTCGCTACAACATTAACGCTCAACAAGGAAGTACTCTGGCAATTTCTTCTATCGGATACACACCTCAAGAAGTTTTGGTCAATAACAATGTCATTGATGTGGTACTACAGGAAGATGCCTTGCATATTGATGATGTTGTTGTGACTGCACTTGGTATTACGCGAAGTAAAAAAGCCGTAGGGTACGCAACACAAGATGTTTCTACAGATGATTTGACCAGAACAGGAAATTCAAATGTCATATCATCATTGCAAGGTAAGGTGTCCGGTATAGATATTAAACCGTCAAGCGGTATGCCCGGTGCTTCTTCTCAAATGGTCATTCGAGGGGCAAGGTCTTTTACTGGAAACAATACTCCATTATATGTTATTGATGGTATGCCCATCAGCTCGGAATCTAATTACAGTACCGGAAATAGTGTTACTGGTGCCGATGTTGCCAACCGAGCCATAGACATAGACCCCGCCGATATTGAGAGCATCAATATTTTAAAGGGGCAGGCTGCTGCGGCACTGTACGGTATCAGGGCTTCTAATGGTGTAATTATCATTACAACCAAAAGCGGTAAACATGCCAAAGGAAGACCGGTAGTAACGTTTTCTAACTCAACAAGTTTTGAAAGTTTAACTCGTAAGCCCGACATTCAACAAATCTATGCGCAAGGATATTCAGGAACATTTATTCCGAATTCTTCCATGGCTTGGGGACCAAAAATTTCGGATTTACCCAATGATAGAACTTATGGTGGAAATACGAATAACAAATATACTGAAAAATTAGGATTACAACAGGGTAAATATTTTGTTCCGCAGAGAGAACAAGCAGGTTTAGATCCTTGGCAAGCACCAAAAGCATACGATAACTTGGGGGATTTTTTACAATTAGGTTATACCGTAAATACTAATGTAAATATTGCCCAAGCATCAGATAAATTTAATTATTCATTCGGTGTTGGTAATTCTACTCAGCAAGGAATTGTCCCTTCTACGGATATGCGTCGTTATACGGCAAAATTTGTGGGGGAAGTAAAGTTGAGTAAGTGGTGGAAAACCGGACTCTCAGCCAATTACGCACAAACGGCAATCAATAAAATACCCGGTGCTAATGACGGATTGTTAGCCACAATATGGGCTGCCGTACCAAGTTATGATTTGAAAGGTATTCCTTCCAGTTTGCCGAGTGACCCATATTCACAGATTCATTTTCGTTCGTTGACATTTAATAATCCATATTGGGGAGCGAAGCATAATAAGTTTTATGAAAAAACTAACCGATTTTTCGGCAATGCTTTTGTTGAATTTGCACCGCAACTCAACTTAGGGAAAAATGAATATCTGAGAGTACGTTATCAGGGTGGGGTAGATGCGTTTACTACCAATTATGAAGATTTATTTGAATACGGAACTAAAGGTGGAAGTGGAGAACTTTCTTTATATGGAAATACAAGTAGCACATTTAACTCCTTGGCAACAGTTAGTTTCGGGATAGATATTGTGCAAGACTTAAAGTTTGGAATCATGGTAGGAAATGAAACTATTTATGACGAAAACAAGCGCCATGCTATTAAAGGTACTAATTTTAATTACGGAGGATTTCCTCATATTTCCAATACTTTGATACAATCGTCAGTGATAGATGCCTATAGACAAAATGAATATCTGAGAAGTTTAAGTTCCGGATACTTTGGTAATATTGATTTGAGTTGGAAAGATATGATTTTCTTAAATGCTACAGGGCGTTATGATATCGTATCTATCATGCCCAGAGGTAACAGAAGTTTTTTCTATCCCTCAGTCTCTTTAGGTTTTGTTATTACCGAATTAGAACCGTTAAAAGGAAACAGTGTATTATCTTTTGCAAAAATACGGGGTTCGTTTGCACAAGTGGGACAAACCGATAGATATTATGACAATTTTTACTATCAACCCGATTATAGCGGTAGTTGGTGGAGCGGTAATCCGATCATCTATCCTGTTGGCGGAGTGAGTAGTTTTATTCCTTATTATGTGATTTATGATCCAAACTTGAAACCTCAGAACACACAATCGTGGGAGGTAGGATTAGATGTTCGATTCTTTAAAGGGTTGTTTGGCATTGATTACACATTTTCTCGACAAGATGTAGTCAACCAGATTTTTGATGTTCCTTTGGCAGGTTCTTCAGGAGTCCAATATTTAAAAACCAATGGCGGTAGCATTTATTCCAATGTTCATGAACTTGTGTTATCTGTCAATCCTATCAGAACAAAAGACGTAGATTGGACACTTGGCGCTAATTTTTCTAAAATAGATAACTATGTAAAATCACTTGCCGAAGGTGTAGAAAGTATATTCTTGGGAGGGTTTGTTACACCGCAAGTCAGAGCCGGAATTGGAGATAAGTTTCCTGTAATTTACGGAGGACAATTCAAAAAAGATGATCAAGGAAGAATATTGGTAGATGAAGACCCTACATCACCTTACTACGGTATGCCGATGCAAGGTGGTTCCGGAGTGCTCGGCTCTGCATCCCCAGATTTTACATTAGGTTTCAACACAACTGTCAGATACAAATGGTTGACATTAGCCGCTACATTTGATTGGAAACAGGGTGGAGTGATGTATTCCGGTACGAATGGTCTCTATTATGTTTACGGACTCTCCAAAGAAACCGAAGACAGAACAAAACCGTTTATTGTCAATGGATATAAGTCTGACGGAACTCCCAATAATATTGTTAGAGGTGGTGCAGGTGATGAGGTTGCCTATCAGTATTATTATGGAGATATCTTAGGAAATATTGATGAAGCTTACATCTTTGAATCTTCGTTTTTAAAATTACGGGAAATCAGTTTGAGTGCAAAAGTATTGGAACGTAAAAATATAGAACTTACCCTGTCGGTTTATGCACGTAATCTTTTATTATGGACAACTTTACCCAATATTGACCCTGAAAGTTCTCAAGGAAATAATAATATGGGAGGAGCGTTTGAACGTTTTTCTCCACCGCAAACCAGCAGTTACGGCTTTGGTGTAAATCTAACATTTTAATCAAAAAGAATACCTATGAAAAAAATAATATATTTACTGTTACTGACAACTTTCGGAATCGGTTTTATCGGTTGCGAAGATTACATGGACGAAATCAATAAAAATACTAACAATCCAACAGATATGGAAGCCAAATATGCATTGCCCGATGCAATGATATCTACGGCGTTTTCTGTTGTAAGCGGAGATTTTGCATTCTACTCATCCGTATATATTGAACACAATGCCGGTATTTTCAACCAAATGTATAATGCCGAAATTAGAGTCTCTGAACCGACAAGCAGCACGACTTATAACAATACTTGGAATACAACTTATGCTAACTTGTATAACTTAAAAGGTGTTATAATGAGATGTTCTGCCGGAGGAAAAGAGGAGGGAAACTTCCATGCTTTGGGAGTGGCGCAAGTTTTAACCGCTCTTAATTTAGGAATACTTACAGATGTAATGGGTGATGTACCTTGGAGTGAAGCCTTGCAACCCGGAGAGATTTATCAAGCAAAGTTAGATAAGCAACAAGATATTTATGCTCAGATTCAGACAATTTTAGATGACGCGATTCTTAACTTAACAAAAGATACAGACTTTGCCTCTTTGGGAATACAAGATTTTCTATACGGCGGAAATGCTGACCAATGGATTAAGTTTGCTTATGGTTTAAAAGCGCGTTATACCATGCGGCTTTCTGCAAAAGCGCCTAATTACGCAAAAGTACTTGAGTATGCCGATAAATCTTTTGCATCTGCCGACGAGCAAGCACAAATCAAATATAACGGAAGTAGTACGCAAAGTCCGTTTTATAGATTTTATCAAGACAGAAACTACTTTGGCAGCAGCCAGAGCTTGAAAGAAAAAATGGATAACCGTAATGACCCTCGCAGAGCAAAATTCTTTGTTAAACCTGCTGCATCTGCACCAACAGTCTTATTTGCCGAAAATGGTGTTTCCGAACAGGTGCAAGATAAATACGGTATTTCAGGGTTAAGCATCATCACGGCTCCCACTTATTTGTTGAGTTATCATGAAATTGAGTTTTTGAAAGCCGAAGCATATTATAGAAGTGGTGATGAAGCGAATGCAAAAGCAGCCTTAGGAAAAGCTGTTACAGCTGCATTCTCAAAGGTTAATGTAGGTTTAGCAGGTGTTGCTTCAGACTATATTGCTGCCAACATTACAACAAAAAGCGGTACTGCATTACTGCCCGAAATTCAAATGCAAAAGTATTTGGCATTCTTTGAAGAAGAGGCTGTAGAGGCATATAACGATTACAGACGGTGGAAAGCAATGGGTGAAGATAATATTGTATTGAAAAATACAAAAAACTTTCCGCTTCGATTTTTTTATGGAGGTTCTGACGAAACAACCAATCCGAATGTTGCAGCAATAACCCAAAATCCAAACTATGTTTATACACAAAAAGTTTGGTTTGCCGGCGGAGAATAAATATTGATAATATGATAAAATAATAGATTATGAAGAAAATAGTTTTTTTAATAGCCATTAGTATTATTTTTCTACAGTGTTCAAAAAATGAACCTGTGGTGTCTAATCCCAATAAAAATATTCCTTATTTAGATTTCATGCAGTTTTTTGATATAGAGTCTGCATTTGATGTAAACTTGAGCGGAGAAAATGTAGGAAATCTTACTTTTACGCTATATAGTTATGATATGACGAATGGGGAGATGACAAAAATCAAAGACTTGGGAGTAAAACCGGCATCTTTTGTAATAACAAAAGAAGAATTTGGTACCCTGAAGGTAGATACTTCTGTATTTGTATTGAGAGCAGAAGCAGAGGGTATCATGAGAGAATCTTATATTGAATACAAAAGTATTTTTCCAAAAGCGTTGACCTATGGTAAATCGTATAAAGGAATAGAAGGTAAGACGATTGAAGATACCGTAACCATTACACTGAATAAAAACATTGAAGGCCTTACGTGGACAGTAGGCAGAAAGGTGAATACTTCAGGAAGTTTCGCTCCGGTAACGCTTAATGACGTAAACAATAAGCCGCACATAAAAACAATCCACTACACACTCTCAGAAATTAACAATACCAACTTGGTAGGAGGTAAGGATACTATTATTTACGAACTTAGTGTGCATTCTGGTGGTAATTTTTTGGTCAAAGAGTATAAAGAGCCTGTAAAGGTAGATGCTTTGGCTAAAAACATTGCCACAACGTTGACTTATAAGAATAATGCCTTTTCTCAAAGACTTCCTTTTTCTAATAATGGAATAACATTGACAAAGACAGATTCCGTACAGACTCTTTTCAGTATTCTGGAGGGAAAGTCATATAAATACTTAAGCCTTTTAAATCTGAATTATGTAGACTCCTTACAGTTTTTCCACTTATATAAAGAGAGTGGTAGTGGTGAGTTGAAAATTGCTACGATTGGTGATAAAAGTCCAAACGAAAACAGAGTGACATTTGTACCTGCTAACGAAACAGTGTTTAAAACCGGTAGTCGAGTGGAAGCTGAAAAGATTTATTCAGATGGGGCAAAAGACACAAGTATCTCTGTAAATGCACCAGGAACACAACACCATGCGGTGAAACTCTTGAATAAAGAAGTGGTGAAAAGCAAAAAAGACCCTAAGGTTGACTCAATAGCAGATGTAACTTATTATGGCTTTTTAGAAGTTGTGAAAAAGTCATTGACTCCGGCAGGTGATGTTGGAGAAGTTCTATTGACCCTGAAATGTTCTCCCAAAAGAGATTATACTAAAGAATAGATACTTTAAGCAATAAAATATTGTTCTCGGATAGATGAGGGCTGATTCCTAAAACGGAGTCAGCCCTTTTTTATTGTCTCGCAAAACTTTGACACCAATTAAACATTAGAAAAATGGGAGCACAAACTAATAGGTAGAGGCATTGCACACAACGTCTCCATAACAAATAGGCACAAGCAGTTTCGCCGATTAGAGGTTGCACGCAATGTCGCTACCTGGTTACCGGAAAACTTTCGTAAACCAATTTTGTTTGAGTATAATTTGCTAATGCGTAATTTGGGTTCATCAAACCGTAATAGTTTAAAAAAGTTAATTTTTCCGTGGAATGGCTCATTTTTTTGTATATCTTTGCATTCGATTGCCTGTTTTGTTGAAATGACTGCTCCTTTTGAGTCATTACTCATATTAGGTATTGGGCTAAACTGTATTAGAACTTGAAAAACAATGATATTCTTATATCTTCAAAATGCCTAACTCAATTAAATTATTTGAAATGTTTCTTACAATCTTATTGTCTATTGCTATGAACTGCCTGCGGTAATGTAGAAATAGCCCGTTAGTACCTATATGTCAATAAAAATAGAACAAGTTATGGTTACTTAGCCGTAGGCAATAAATATATTATATGGATTCAGAATCTCTCAATGGTTATTTTATTTCACTTAATGTGCACTACATTCTTAATTTAACATCATGAAAATTCATTTTATATTCCTCATTCTTTTCCCCTTCCTTTTTGCTTGTTCTTATAAAACCATGCATCCTTTGGCAAAGTCAGATGTTTCGTATCACCACGACAACATGGCGGCTGACCATGCGCAAGGGTTGAAAGAAAGCATGGAAAGCATTGTCAATGCAGGAAAAAACAGAGGACGGATAAAGCAGGTAGAAAAACTGTTGACAGATTACGGGTTATCAACACAAATAACCAAACAGTGGGTCGATTGGTTTTCACCGCATCAATATAATGTGATTGTTGATTTTAAAGGTGAAACCGACAGTTTAATTTATTTGACGGCACATATTGATAAAATTGACGGCAATCTGTTTAACATCGGCACCGGAATAACCAACGGATTGTTAGATGTCCCTTTTCAATATCTCTCCTTTACACAGGGAGCTCTCGACAATGCTTCGGGTTGCTCCGTACTTTTAGAAGTTGCCAAATATCTCCACCGGCGACCCGTAAAGCCTCGATACAGTTATCGGCTGCTCTTTGCCGCTGCCGAAGAAAACGGACTACGCGGTTCGCGGTTACACGTAGCCTCTTTGAAACAAAAGGAGTTCGACAATATCTGTTGTATTATCAATGTAGATTGTGTGGGAGATAAAAAGGCTTCCAATAACTTTTTAACGGCGTTTGATTACGACGGACGCTTTTACTACATGATAGACACTATTGTCAAAAAAATAAATATATCTATGCCGTATAACTACAAACCCGCAGTATTTGGATTTAGCGACCACTCTTCATTCTCTAATACCGGTTTTGTTGGAGATTTTGGAAAAAGTCTCTTATTTAATGCGGTGGGTGGTGCTTTTTTGCCGCAACGAAGTTATTTTGCCCGACCCAAAAAAAAGAAAGAAGTGCCGGTGATCTATTTTGCCTCAGACAATACGTTAAGTGCTCAGGACTTCGCCAGCCAATTAAGTCCCGTCGCTTTTGGTAATATCCACAGTTTTAGAGACAATCTGAAACGGATGGATGTCAAAAAACTCTACGAAGTTTATACCATTATTGAGCAATTGATCGAAAACATGGAAAATAATGGATAATTTACGATTGACGATTAAACAGTTAAACAATTCCACAATTCTACAATTATGAAAACAAAAATTACACTACTTCTTCTTTCCTGCTTTCTGTTTCCTTTTTTTTTATCTTCACAACCCGACTTTCGTCCGAAAAAGCCGCAATCTTTTCAAGGTATTTCTCTGGGACTATCCAGCGGAATCAGTATTGTTTCCGACAATTCCGGCAGTTTTAATAACGGAATTTCGGGCGGCTATGTTTTTCCGTCAGGATTAGGACTAAGTGCCGCGTTTGAAATGGCATATATCAATAATCTTGATACCAGAGAAGCAAAAGTATTACCGGGTTTAACGTTAGGGGTCAGTAAAATGTTTGACAGCGGTCAATCAACTCCTTATATCAACATGGAAGTTTATAGTAATGTTCACAACGCCTTCAGAGGGTTTGGAAATTTTGAAAACTGCTATGTCGATGTCGGATGCCGACTTTATTTTTTTAAAATCATTTATCTCGGTGCTTCCCTTCGATATACTCATCAGAGTAATCTATCTATTTTTCCAACACCACAGCATGGAGTAGGGTTATATACCGGTATCGGGTTACAATATGTTTTCCCTATAAATAGAGAATAATCCTTTGTCATTACACGCCAAAACCGGGGTTATACTAAAAAAGGCTGCTCCTTTATTGAGGAACAACCTTTTATGATAAGTCGGGTTATAACAATTTGTTATTCTTCCGGTTGTGGAGTACTGTCTGTTGACGTTTTTCGGCGGTAAATTACTTCACGCTTATAGTGTGTAATTTCTGTATTCATGTAGTCTATAAAAGGGATATAGTCGGCTTCACCTTCTAAAAGTACTACTGCATTAATGGTACGAACAATATTTTTATAGGCTTCATCGGTTTGAAGTCGGGCATTTCTCAAAGCACCTGTTTCCCTGTGACTGATTTCTTCAGTACGGCTTGCCGTCAGGTTTCTCAGTTGCTCGTTGGCATCTTTCAATTTTTCAACCAATACCGTAAGTCCCAATGTTGCTACGTGTGGAGCCAACTTGGTTTGCAAGTCGTTAATAAAATTAATCAACAATCCCGTTTCCTTGTCCAATTGATCTTTAGGATTAATGTTATAATCTTTGACATGTTGCCACAAAACTTTGTAGGCAGTGGCCTGCTCCTCTACAGGAAAATCTTTGAACCCGCTGAGTCCTTTTTTGTAACCGCTATAAAGCGTATCTCTCCAATGATCTGTTTCTGCAATCTTGTCAGAAAGCAAACTCTTTTTAGAGGTTATCAAAGCCTCTTCTTCTTTCTTGACAGCGTTTTTAAAGGTTAATATTAGCGGAGCAACACGATTACTTACTTTGGTGTCCGCTTCTGCTTTGGTTAATACATTGGTAACAAATGTAAAGTGTGCCCCGTTATTTAATCTGTCAAGGCTAATTGATGTAATTTCTTTCATAAATTTTAGGTTTAAAGATTGTATAATTGAAAAAAAACAAATACGGTGACAAATATAAGTATATTTTCTGTTGTTACAATACATTCTAAAGTTAAATTCTTCTTTCAACGAAGTATTCTTTGATATACTACAATGAAAAACAGTATTCTATTGTCCTATTCCGATTGGAAAGTAAGAAAAAACAGTGGTTTATTGTCTTTTTCCGATTGGAAAATAGAATAAACAGTGGTTTTTAGTCCTATTCCGATTGGAAAGTAAGAATAAACAGTGGTTTATTGTCTTCTTCCGATTGGAAAGTAAGAAAAAACAGTGGTTTATTGTCTTCTTCCGATTGGAAAGTAAGAATAAACAGTGGTTTATTGTCCTATTCCGATTGGAAAGTAAGAA
>CAYVGO010000057.1:0-13979 GCA_964450725.1 uncultured Muribaculaceae bacterium | reverse complement strand
AATATTTTTAACAATTATCCCCGCTAATACTGAGATATTAGCGGGGATAATTAACATAAGGAATAGTGGATGTTAATCTTCAATAATCACTCTAAATCCTACATACCACACTTTTTGCCAAGGTAAGAATGTTCTGAAGTTTTGATTTGCAGCCACTTTAGGACGGTCGTACCATGCTCCGCCTTTGACCACTTTTTCTTTTATAGTTCCTTTTTCTGCATTGGGAAGAAATTCAGTACGTGTCCATTCGGCAACATTACCGTTAATGTCATATAATCCCCAAGGGTTAGGTTTATAGGTACCGCCTTTGGTTACCAGCATATTACTGTCGTCAATTGTTTCATCTTTGGGAATATAATTGGCATAAGGATACCAGAAACTCTCCTTACTCATTGGTTGGGGGTCAATACCCGATACTGCCATTTTTGTAAGTTGTACGTCTGCCAAGTTTTCGTAAGGAGAAAAGTCTGCATTGACATTGCCAAACCAAAAGTCACTACTGCTTCCGGCACGAGCAGCCCACTCCCATTGCTGGGCAGTAGGAAGTGTAACTTTTAATCCGGTTTGCTTGCTTAATAATTCGCAAAACTTCATAGCTTCTTCCCAACTCATACGAATGGCAGACTTTTCAGGCTGATTTACATCATAGCCCGGTGTTGTATGGTCTTTCCAAAACTGACCTACATATCGGCTGTTATGGTCTGGTAACAACATACGCATTTGCTCGTTGCTTACTTCCATTTCACCCATCCAGAAAGGCTTGTCAATCTTTACTTTGACGGGCTGTCTCGGATTTTTTTCCATCATCTGAGTTACATATTCTCCGGCAGGAATACGAACAAAGTTCATCTTTACGCCATTTCCCAAATCTATTGTTTTACGGGAATCACCTTTAATCTTACTTGCGGCAACTTCGGCAGTAAATGGAAATCCTTTGACTTTTACCTCTTTTTGTGGTTTTTTTGCCGGTTCGGGTTTTACTGCTACGGCTTTGGGTTGTTTTTCTAAATAAGCCATGTAGTTGTCTATTTCCTTTTTCCAATCATCATCAATGTTAGCATATTTTTTCAATAACTCTTTACGGCGTTCAAACTGATTAACGGCAGTAGTACATTGTGTGGCACGGTAATCTTTCTGCACAAAACTGCTATGATAAGGAGTATTGAAGTCCACCCAGTTATAGAGTGCTTTCCACTCTTTTTCGGTTAACTTTACACCATGATGTCCTGCATGTAACATTTGCATCATTTCGCTGGCAGACTCATGATACTCATAAGGATTGAGGACATACATTTCAGCCTCAGAACCTTGTCGGTAAAAATAAGGATGAAATGCCAAGTAACTTTTACTGAATCCTACTTTTTCATCCATACGTCCGCCGGTTAAGTTTAATTTTGAATTATCATTATGACAGCTTACGCAGGCACGGTCTAAGATTGGTTGTATTTCCAATTCAAATGTAAAAGGTCTTACTCCTCCTTCGGGTGGTGTTATTTTTTCCGGTTTCTTTCGAGATGCTGCAACTAACTTAGGCATCGCAATTTTGTTCTGGTCTTCATGACAGCCAACGCAGGAAACATTCTCACCGGGCATGCCTACAAACCAACTTCTCATCCACTGCACTGCTCTTCCTAATGAGTCTAAAGGTTGTAATGAAATCGGGGTATTGGCAGGAATCGTAAATGTTGCAGAGCCATCGGGTTCTACCGGCACTTCTCCTAATAATCTTTTAATATCCCAGCCTGCTTGTATTCCCTGTGCGTAATGGTTTGACGGAGATTTTACATAAGCATATTCATAAGCCATAACTCTTAATTTCTTGACTGTTCCGCGTGGCACTTTGGGCAATCCTTCACCTTCATAAATATCCTGAATAAATACGTTAGCCTCTTTTGAGCCTGCAATAGTACGGTCAGGAATAACGGGTGGGGTAGGGCGTTTACGTAGCGGTACGGGGTTAATCAATCCTTCTCCTTCGTATTCTGCAATCAGGGTTACGTTGTCAAATACATCGACTAAATAAATTCCCCATAAAGCATCAGGATCAAGTTTTGCCGTTACAAAGAAGTATTTATCATTTACCGGATGCGGCTTTATAAACTGCGGCCATACGCCATTGACCATTTCATCTTTAACAATAGGTATAATCGGTCGATTGCGGTAAGGAATTTCCTGTACGGCGCCTTTTTCTTCCTTCCGACCTTTGTTTGGGTCAAAAATCATCAATCTTCCGGAACGTGCTATACCGTGGTGTCCGGAAATAATGGCTATAAAAGCATCGCTGCCGGGTAATTGTTGTTGGTCGAATGTAGAATTTGGGAAATATCCACCCGAACCGTAGAGCGCTTTTTGTTCAGTACCGTCAGGGTTCATGTGGAATACAATGCGTGAATAGTAGTGCATTAAATCGGTATATTCCCAGCGAGTGTACATTACTTTTCCGTTTTCCAATACGGTCGGGTTCCAGTTATTGTCTTGGTCAAACGTAATACGTCTCATGTCTCCGGTTTTAGGGTCATATAACACCATGTTTCCGACAGGGTCTTCCCCGTCAACACAAGGAACACCATGATAACCCAAGTTACTGTTCACAATATATTTTCCATTGGGTAAATAGGTAGCATCACAAAACTCAAGATCAGGTTCATTGATTTTAGTAATTTGTTCAAAATTCTTACCGTCAACACCTACTTGGAAAACCTGTAGTCTTCGAGTCGTATCTACCGATGTAAATAACATTTTATCGGCATCCCAATGTAGCATTACATCTGTAACTACTGCACCGCCTTTTACCGTAGGTTTAAAAATAACCCGTTGATTTATTTGATTACCTCGCAAGTTAGATAATTCTACAATTTCTGCATCACGTCCAATGCGGGAAGCGGAGTATTGTCCTGACCAGTTGTTGGAATGTGTACCTAAAGAAGGAGCCATGGCAGAACGTGCACTATTTCCTAATTTATAACGTGTTACAATGATTTTATCAAAGTCTAACAGCGGATTTGCCAATAAAATACGGCGTTTGATTTGTAATGCTTTTTGTGCGTTGAGCATGCTTTCTTTGTCAAAAGCATAAACACCGTCAAATCCTTTTTTGGTGAGTATTAACAAAGAGTCGTAACTTTCTTTGTATTGATTAAAATTATATCCGCTGTAGTTTTTCATGTCCTGAACAGCTAAGTCAAGAGCTTCCGTATTGAGCCAAGCCAACTGGTTTTGAATATTAAGAACCTCTTTGACTTTATCTGACAAAGCCATATACTCTTGAATTTGCTTTACTTTATCAGTTTGTTGAGCAATATTTTGTAATGCGGTTTTAGCACTGTTCGGATTTTTCAACCGAGTAATCATTCTTTCTATTGCTGCTGTTTCCAAAATATTGTCAGGAGTAGTTAGCCATTCTTCCAAAGAAGTACCTATAAACGGCAGAAATGTTTGTTTGAGTTCAGGTAACTTTTCTTGTAGTACGGCGGCTTGATCTCTACCGCTGGTGGGGAGTACTTTAAATACCGCAGTACCAATACTTGATCCTCTGTCAATTCCGATTTCTGCATCAAATCGAACATAATTACCGTCAAGTGCTAATACAATTAAACTATTGGCATGGGCAATAATACCGCGTGAATAAGTTTTTTCACCGATTTTAAAAGGTTTTCCGGAAAAGTTTTTATTGACAGTAAACCAGTTTCCTTCAATTCGCTTGTATTTGTACTGGATTTCGTCTAACCAAAATACGTTTCCGTTTTTGTCGGTTAGTTTTCCTTCTGCCCACACAGAGTGGTCATAGTCAACACCATCGGGAGTTCCCCAAGTAATTAATGCCAACTCTTGTAATCCCGTGAGGTCAACAGACACTTTTTCAGCCGCCATTCCTCCTCGAAGAACCTTAGACTGATAGGGTAAATCCTTAGTTTTTAACAGACTGATTTTTTCTTTTTCTTGTAATATTTGTTCTATCCAAGAAAGTTGTTTTTGTACTGCTTTTTTCTTTGGAGCAGCGATACTGACAGTGATAATGCACGTCAATAAAAAGAGTGAAAGATAAATTTTTTTCATGATAAACGTAATTAAAACTATTCTGAAAATGGGAAAAATGCTGAAATGTATTTGACATTTTTATGGTCATCAAATCGCCAAATAACTTTTTTACTTTTGTCAACTTCAATCAAATGCGGCTCTTTTTTATTAGAGTGTCCGTTCCAATTGGCAATCATCAGACCTTGGGCAACAGGAGAAACTTGGGCAATAAATTGTAATTCAATGCCGGTTAAATCTTTGATATTGATTTTAGAAAGAGTATTTCCTGACTTTCGGTCAACTTCTAAAGCACAATGTGCGTCTCCACAGCCTATCCACAAGTTTCCATTACTTGACTCTCTCACTGCAAAAGGATTTCCACCCGTATTATAGGTGAACAGAAGTTCCCCCGTAATAGAGAGTTCAATTACTTTTCCTTGTGTTATTAAAGGAATAAGATAAGTTCCGGCTTTGGTTTTATAAATCTGACGAAATTGTGCATGCGGCTCTTGAATGTTTAAATTATATTTAATTTCTCGAATCAGATTTCCATCGGTATTCAATTCCACAATTCTCATAGGATTACCGCAAATTCCACCATAATAAGTTCCGTCAGTATACTGATAAGCACTTTGTAATTCTTCATTTCCGGTAACGTTAGTATAGTCAAAAACTAAATTTCCTTGCCTATCAATTAGTCGCGCTCCTCTTTTGTAAGAAAATAAAATGTTGCCTTCTTTTGTGAGGCTGATACTATTACATTCAGATTTTTCCGGTAACGGATAACTCCAAACCATTTTTTTTGTTTTTTTATCAAGAATAGCAATAGAGTCCCAATAAGAGCCCGCAATCAAAATCTTTTCTACAGGTTTAGATTTTTGTTGCCCAAAGCAAGTAAAAGTACTTAATAGCATGAATAGTCCAAAATACGCAGTATGTTTCATTTTGCCAAATCTTTAAATAATTCGTAAGCCTGTTTTGTGGACAAATTGTCATGTACAACAGCACTTACGGCTTGTATCATGGCTTTTGGATGTGTACTTTGGAAAACATTTCTACCCATATCTACTCCCGCAGCACCTTCATTAATGGCTTTATAACATAAATCAAGAGCTTCTTTTTCCGGCAGTTTTTTACCTCCGGCAATCACAATCGGTACAGGGCAAGCATTTACTACTTTAGCAAAATTTTCACAGTAATATGTTTTCACAATGTTAGCCCCATTTTCAGCGGCTACACGTGATGCTAATCCAAAATACTTGGCATCTCTGACCATATCTTTACCTACGGCCGTAACTCCCATTGTAGGAATACCGTAAGTGTATCCATAGTCTGCCGTTTGTACTAAATTTTCTATGGTTTGTGCTTCAAATTCACTGCCCATAGCCACCATTACAGCCATTGCAGAAGCATTTAATCTGACAGCATCTACAGGGTCTAATACACATTCATTATTCAATTCCGTAAGTATTGATGATCCTGCGGAATAACGTAAACATACCGCTTTATTACTGTTTGAAGGTACAATGGAACGCAATGCTCCGCGTGTACACATCAAAGAATCTGCATAAGGAATAAGAGGAGTTATTGCCAAATCTAATCTTTCTAATCCTGAGGTAGGACCCATAATGTAGCCGTGGTCAAAAGCCAACATAACTGTTTTACCGGTTGCCGGTCGAAAGATTCTACTCATTCGGTCGCGGATTCCCCAATCACAGCCTTCCAAACCTTTTAAAAAATAACCGTTTGTTTTTACCGGAATACCAATTCCGTAATCTTTGTCTTGATTTTCGAGAATTCCATCTGTATCTGCCATAATTTTAATTTAGTAAGATTATAATTTATTGTATTGTTTTTGCCAATGTAGCGAACATCGCAGCCCAAGAAGTTGCTCCGGCATCTACATGTCCGATGGTTTTATCGCCCAAGTTTCTTGCCCGTCCAAAATTTGCTTTCATCATTTTTGTTGACTCTGCTCCTGCTTGTGCCGCTTTTGCCATGGTTTCAAAAAAGAGTACGCAGTCGTCGGAAGTGTAATTTTCTATAGATTTTACAGCCGGATAAAGTGTATCCATCATTGTTTTATCTCCGACCTTGGCTTGTGTATTTTTCATAACATTATCTAATCCACCGATAAACATACTTTTTAGGTTTTCTACATTTGCGACTTCCGCTTCCGGTGCAAAATCAGACATGCCTAAAAAAAATGCTCCTAACAATGTAGAGGTAGAACCGCTGGTGGTTAACATTATATCCATTGCTACATCGTTTAATAATGTTTTGAAGTTGCCCGATTTTTGGATAGAGTTATTAATGGTAGCAAATGCTGTAACCATCGCTTCACCATGATCTCCGTCTCCAAGTTGTGCATCTAAAGCGGAATATTCTGCGGCATGAGACTGCATGTTGTCATAAACAGAGGTTATCATCAGGCGAAACTGTTGCAGTGAGAGTTCTTTCATGATTAGTTTAGATTATAAAGTGTAATTATTGAATGGGCAACAAAGTTAATCAATATTTAGAATAATTATATCTATTATCCTTTTAAATTATGAAGATTTATGACAGAGAGTTCTGTAGTGACAAACTTGACAAACATTTTCTCTAACTGTAGGAGTAAAAGGAACTTCAGAATTATAAATTTCTGATAATAAGGCTGTAAACTGATTTTGAAATTCACTAAGATAAGGATTGATTTCTCTGACTTCTACATTATTGATGTTGATGGAAGTGTTGATTTGTTGATTAAGAAAAGCCCTGATGAAATGTAGTTGAGGCGATATGCGGTGTTCCGGAAAATTTTGAGAATAAAGTAGTGAATATAAAAACGTTTGTATAATTTCTTTGGGTACAGGATTTTCATTGACTTCAAATAAACTTGGAATAGAGGTTGCCATTAGTTTTTTATTGTCAAACCGTCCCGTTTTAATATCGGTGATGTAATAAATATTTTCCTTGTGATATAAAAAATCAATAAATCCTTTAAATTGGACAGCAATAGTTTGGTGAGGTAAAACTACAGGGAAATAGATATTTTGCAGTTTTAATTCTGTGGCTATAAGATCAAAAGGAGTATTAGTGAGATGAAACTGCAATAAAGCATGAATATATTTTTGAATGGTATGCCTTAAGATAATGACATTGACATTTTGTTTTTCATCATCGGTCAATCCCTCTTTTTTAAAAAACTGTTTTGCCATACTGCTTTCTATGTATTGATCAATAGTTACAGGTGTATTGATGATTTGAGAAAGTACTTCTGCTGTAATGGTTTGACCGGTGTATGGAGTATATAACTGCTCAACGGTACTATGGAGTAATGTTCCTAACACGCTGTCATCAATGTTGAGAATTGTATCTTGTGGCGGAAAAATATCGGCAACATACATAAAATAAAATTGTAACGGGCATGTTAAGTAACAATTGATTGCCGTTGCCGAAAATGCTGCTTTAGCCGTAGTGCCGACATAGCGATAGAGTTTTTCCATCACCTTGTCTGTTTTAGGAATGGCTATCGGTGAAGGAGACAGAACATTAACCCTTAATCCTAAGTTTTTGTAAGTAATTTTATGTTGAGTTTCTAATTCTAACTGTAAAAGATAACGACTTTTTTCGCCGCCATTGAGAGCATTGTTTTGTGAGTTGTAGAGTAAAAATACATTTTTTGCACGTTGAATTAATCGGTAAAAATCGTAAGCATAAAGTGCTTCCTGTTGCTCAAAGGTTGGGAGGCCAAAGCCTAATGCAATTTTATAGGGAATAAAAGTATGTTGTCTGTTGTGTTGTGGTAAAAGTCCTTCATTGGCAGAAAGTATAATTACTGTTTCAAAATCTAAAGCCTTGGTTTCTTGCAGACTCATCATTTGTACACCCAACAAAGGTTTTCCTTCAAATGCAATTTTATGACTGCGCACCATTTTTTTGAACAAAATTTGAAGTATGCTAAAACTAATTTCTTCCATAGTTTGTGTCAGCATCATTACCATATTGCATAATCTTACGGCTTCCATTATCATATCTTCATTGAGTGGGTGAGATAAAGACGGATTGTCCTTTTGCGTCAGGACATCTAAAAACTGTTGAAGTTTATCTAAAAATTCAGTAGCAGAAAGGGTTGGAGAGAGTAATGGAGAGAGTGTTTGTCCTGTAATTTCAGGGAATGTAATGTAAGTACCCGAAATCGGATAAATATGTTTAACAATTGTTATTTTTTCTTCCCGAAATACACTGTGTAAGTAAGTATGAGACAATAGCTCTTCAACATCTTTGTAGTAAAACATGACGGTTTTACGAATTTCCCTTTTATGGCTATGTAGCAATAACAACAATTCGATAAACTGACATATTGGAGTTTGATAAAAAGAGTAACCCATGGTTACATTCACAGCCTCAATTCCTTCAGGAACAGCATATAACGCAGGTAAAAGTAAATTTTCGTCAGGGAAAATTACGGCAACATCATTTGTCGATATTTGTTGGTTTTGGTAAGGTACAAGAAGTTCATGAATGTGTTTTGCCTGTAAAGTATCTGAAGGAGCAGAAATAAAGGTTATCTTTTTAGGCTCTATAAAATAATCATGTCTCAAAGTTACTGACGATGGGAAATGTTTTATGTTTTCACGCATTAGCAATCCGGCTTCCTGTTGGAGATTATTGATATAATAATTGTCATAATCCCAGAAAAAATCTATCATTTTTGCCTGCTGCATTTTCATGAATAACTTATGTTCACAATAAGTCAAAGCATTAAATCCTATGGCAACATAATGAACACCATTTTGCAGTGTAGCGCTTCCGTTCAGCAAATTTTCAATGGCTTGCCGCTGTACCATTCCTTCGTAACCCTTCTTCTCTTGCAGCAGTTTGTTTTTGAGGTCAAAATATACAGGATAAAGCATGTCCCACAAAGTGGCGAATTCCTTTTTTAATCTATTTTCTGGATTGACATCCATAATATTCCAAAATTCTTTAAGCAGTCTTATTTGTTCAGGAGTCAGATAAGAAAGTTCGGCATCAATATTTTTATAGTTTTTAATATTTTTAAAAAGTTGTTCGGCATCAATGTAATATTTATCTACAGCATCGAAATCAGATAGCATAATTTCCCCGAATGAGAAAAATGTATTGAAGTCCATAACATTGTCCTGCTGATATTTTTTATAAATTTCATATAAAGAATATAGAACAGTTAAAGGTTCTGCTATTGTAAGTATGGAAAGTTCTTCAAACAATTGATGCAGATGAACATATTGCGGAGCGAGCGAAGGAAAGGTTATTTTTTTAGAGAAACTTTCTGTCAAAAAAAACCGAATGCGTTTATTCGGGATAATAATCCGTAAATTACCTAAATTATTGCGATATTTTTGAAGCAATACCTCTGCTATGTCATCTAAAAAAGTATTCACCGGTCAATGATTAAAAATATTTTGACAAACATAAATCTTTTTTTGGCTTTATCAAAATAGGAATTAATCAAAAATAAAACTAAATACCTTGAAATACAACTAATTAAAATTGAACAGGATAATCATTTATGAAACTATACATAACAATAAACACATTGTTTTAACACATTGAAGTAGTGAAATTTTAACAAATCGTATACTTTTCCTAAAATGTCAATATGCGTTTTGCAAACTAAAAAAAAGTACATAACTTTGGACTGTTTTTTACGTTTCTTTATTTAAAACTTAATTATGGATATGGAAAATCGACGCAAGTTCATCAAGAAAGGTGCAATGCTTTTTGCCGGTGGGGCATTTGCCTCTGCCATTTTTTCAGCATGTAGCAATGGTAAAAAAAATATCGGATTACAACTTTATTCCTTACGTTATACAATCCAAGAACAGGGAATTGAAAAAGTTTTGGAATTAGTTTCAAAAATGGGTTATACCACCATTGAAACAGCAGGGTATAATGATGGGAAAATTTACGGTTTATTGCCTGAGGAATTTAAAAAATGTTGTGATAATGCAGGATTAAAAATCAGTAGCGCACATGTAGGTCGTGAATATGTAAAAGAAAATGAACAAGAAATTATGGCGTGGTGGGATAAGGCTATTGATGCTCATGCCAAATTAAATGTAAAATACATGATTCAGCCATGGATGCCAAAAAATCATAATACCATGAAAGAAGACCTTAAGATTTATTGTGATTACTTTAATGCCATCGGAATAAAAACTGCCGCACAGAGTATTCTTTTTGGTTATCATAATCATGTTTTTGAATTTGAAGAAATTGAAGGAGAAGTCATTTTTGATTATCTTCTACGTAATACCAGTAAAAATCATGTTTGTTTTGAATTAGACGTATATTGGGCAGTTGTGGGAGGTAAAAATCCGGTAGAATATATACAAAATTATCCCGAACAAATTAGATCTTTGCACATTAAAGATGAAAAAGAAATCGGAGCAAGTGGCAAGATGGATTTCAAATCTATTTTTGAAGCCGCTGCAAAAAACAATATCAAAGACTGGTATGTGGAAATTGAGAGGTATAGCAAGGACGACCCTATTCTTTCAGCACAAGAAAGTTATGATTTTTTGAATAAAGCATCTTACGTATTTTAAACCATATAAATTTTGAAACTATGAAAAAAATATCTCGTAGAAATTTTTTAAAGAAAGGAATTATTGGGGCGGCAGGACTTACGATTGTCAGCAACAGCGTATTAGGTAAAGCATTTGGACATACTGCACCAAGCGACAAATTAAACATTGCCGGAGTTGGAGTTGGTGGACGTGGTTTTGGAGTATTAAAAGGAATGGAAACCGAAAATATAGTTGCTCTATGTGATGTTGATTGGGGATATACTGAAAAAAATGGCGTTTTTGCTCGCTATCCACAAGCAAAAAAATACTATGACTACCGAAAAATGTTTGAGGAAATGAGTAAATCCATTGATGCTGTGATGGTAGGAACTGCAGATCATGCCCATGCCATTATCACCGCCGATGCGATGACTTTAGGGAAACATGTTTATGTGGAAAAGCCTCTGACGCACTCTGTGTATGAATCTCGGTTGTTAACCCAATTGGCTGCAAAATACAAAGTGGCAACACAAATGGGAAATCAAGGCGCTTCAGCTGAAGGTGTGCGGAAAGTAGTATCTTGGATACAAAGCGGCGTTATCGGAGAAGTTACTCGTGTAGATACATTTACAGACAGACCTATATGGCCTCAAGGATTACCACGACCCGTAAAGGTTGAAAAGGTACCAAAAACATTAAATTGGGATTTGTTCACAGGTCCCGCACCGATGAGACCCTTTAATTCAATTTACACTCCTTGGAATTGGAGAGGATGGTGGGATTATGGAACCGGAGCGTTGGGAGATATGGCTTGTCATATATTACATCCTGTATTTAAAGCATTAAACTTAGGATATCCTACAAAAGTACAAGGAAGTTCAACTATGTTGCTAACAGATTGTGCTCCTTCTGCTGAATATGTAAAATATGTTTTCCCCAAACGAAATAACCTACCGCTTGTAGGAATGCCTGAAGTAGAAGTGCACTGGTTTGACGGAGGATTGCAACCACCGCGTCCCGAAGGATTTCCTGACGGTAAAAGTATGAATGATTCAGGTGGAGGATGTATTTTCTATGGAACAAAAGATATTTTAGTTTGCGGAAGTTATGGTATAAGACCATGGTTATTATCCGGCAGAAATCCTGAAACTCCAGAAATTATGCGTATTGTTCCTAATAATGACCATTACCAAGACTTTATCCGAGCTTGTAAAGAAAGTCCTGAAAGCAGAGTAAAAACAGTTTCAGATTTTAGTGAAGCAGGACCTTTTAATGAAATGGTGGTGATGGGAGTTTTAGCCGTAAGATTACAATCATTAAACAAAGAATTATTGTGGGACGGTGAAAATATGAAGTTTACCAATATTAAAGATGATGATAAACTCAAAATTATTATTGAAGATGGATTCCAAATTAAAGATGGACATCCTACTTTTGATAAGAAAATGACCGACCCTATCAATGCTAAACAATTTGCAGAAGAGATGATTAAGCATAATTATCGTGAAGGGTGGAGTTTACCAAGTCTAACCTAAATGTTTTTAGTTGCAAGAAAAATACAGGGTTCTTTTTTCTTGCAACTAAGTTTTATATTGAATTTGAGAGTCTATCTAATAAGTTTTAAATATTATGCCTAATTTACCGTGGTATGTTTATGTCTTTTTTGCCGTTAGTCTTGTTGTATGGCTTTTGAGATCAAAATTTTTAAAGAAAACAACACAAGCAGTGAAAATTCTTCGACATAAAGATTACACAAAAAATCCAGAAGGGACAACTTTGAGCAGTGATCAGCAAAAAGCACTTGCCGTTGGATTGATTAATTCAGAACAAACAATGTGCTATGTTGATACGCTCACAACAGGAATGTCACCAAAAACAATGACAGAAATGTTAGAATCATATTGGGGAATTACTAATCGTGAATCAGCATGTCAAACGTTGGATTGGTTGCTGCAATTTGGACATCGAAAAATATATGATGTCATACTTCCGTTGATTTTAAACAATGACTATAGTGCTGACAAGATTAAAGTTATATTGCCGGAAGAAAATCATGACCAAGCCGTAGAGTTTTTACATAATCTCAAGGAATGTATTGCTCAATTCGAAAAACATCCGGACTTTCCGTATTCTCATGAAAATCTCAAAAATGGTATTGCGGGGTGGGATGCAGGTAGATTGGTAACCGTAGCCAGAGTTTGTTGTGATAAAGAATACATTAACGAAAAAGAGGCATGGGAATATATTTATCGGAGTTATAAGATGGTTGAGCAATATGCAGACTGGAAAGGTTTTGCAACTTCGTATGTTATAGGACGTGGAATGTGGGGTGGAAACTCAATGAGTTATGACGGTATTTGTTCAATTGCGCTGCAATCGCTAACTAAACCCGAAAGTCCTTGGGTAACAATCAAATTCAAATAATATGGACTAAGTGAAGAAGAAAACATTAAAACATATCTTTATAAATAATTCAATATCATGAAAAAAGTTTTTATTCCTGCTGTAATCTTAGTATCTATGGCTTTTTATGGATGTAAAAGTTGTAACTCCTCTAATACAACTTCTAATGATGAAACTGGTTTTGTCAGTTACTTTAATGGTAAAGACTTTACCGGCTTTAGAGGGTATAATCGTCAAGATATGCCTGCGGCATGGACAATTGAAGATGGTGCTATAAAAATTAACGGAAAAGGAACCGGAGAAGCCGGAAGTGTAGATGGTGGAGATATTATTATTGACAAAAAATTCAAAAACTTTGAATTGCGTTTTGATTGGAAAGTTTCTGAGGGTGGAAATAGTGGAGTTTTCTATTTAGGACAAGAGATTGCAGATCAACCAATTTGGAAGTCATCACCGGAATATCAGGTCTTAGATAATGCGAAACATCCTGATGCCCGTTTAGGAAAAGATGGAAACCGACAATCTGCTTCACTCTATGATTTGATACCGGCAAATCCTCAAAATGCAAAACCTGCAGGAGAATGGAATGCCGGAGCCATTATGGTGTATAAAGGAACAGTAATACATTATCAAAACGGTGAAGTGGTGTTAGAATATCATTTATGGACTGACGATTGGAAAAAAATGATAGATAACAGTAAATTCAAAGGCTGGGAAGAGTTTATTAATGCCGGGGGTGCTAATCAAGACGGATATATAGGATTTCAAGATCACGGAGATGATGTTTGGTTCCGCAATATTCGTATAAAAGAATTATAATTGCCATAATAGTAAAAATGTTTTGAGGGAAACGGCGGAAAAGTTTTTCGCCGTTTTTTTATATTATTATCATTCCTTTTATATGAATACAAAGAGAAGAAGGGCAAGAATAGAGTATTATAAAGTTTTCAAGGTGATGGAGTTAGAAAAATCCGGAAATGGAAATGAACGGATGATAAACAGAAGTTTCCTTTTTTTCGATATGGT
>CAYVGO010000056.1:0-14279 GCA_964450725.1 uncultured Muribaculaceae bacterium | reverse complement strand
AAACTCCGCAAATGCTAAAAACCTCTTTTTGTGACTTGCGGAAACTCCGCAAATGACAAAAAACTTTTTTTCTATTTGAAGTTCTGACTTTCAAGCCTTGATAAACAGTCTCAGGTTCATAAAAACCACGATTTCTCCGCCTGATAATCCGTCAAATCATTGGCGACAGGAACAATACTTGCATAACCGTTATTCAAAGCCCAATCATCACTATCTTCGGCATGCTGTTCAAAATTTCTAAATTCACCGGTCAACCAATAATAAGTATGTCCTAAAGGGTCTTCTCTTTTAATGAAAATTTCTTTCCAGTCTCCTTGTGTTTGTCGGCACCACCTTATACCCTTTAAAGACTTGGGCTCTATATTGGGGAAATTAACATTCAAGCATACCTTTTTCTTATCAGCGGGATATTGCAGTACTTTTTTGATAATTTTCCTGCTTTCGTCTTTACATATTTCAAAATTAGCCTCTGCACTATGATTATCTAACGATAGTGCTATAGCATTGATGCCAAACAATAAGCCTTCCATAGCCGCTGCTACCGTACCTGAATAAAGCACAGATATAGAGTTATTGAGTCCATGATTAATACCGGAAACTATCAAGTCCGGTTTGCGGTTTTTACAAAGTTCTGCTACAGCAAACTTTACACAATCTGCCGGGGTACCGCTACAAGCATAAATACTTTTAGATTCTTCGGCCTGGATAGTACGAATGCGTATCGGATTTTTAACTGTAATTGCATGCGATTGTGCCGAATGTCCTTCTTCGGGTGCTATAATTAGTAAATTACCCATAGGTTCGGCAATATCTATCAACGTTGCTAATCCTTTGGCACGAATACCGTCATCATTGGTTACTAAAATCAGAGGTCGCATGAAAATGTAAAATTAAAAATGAATAGTGTAGAATGTTAGGCTTTGGCGTGTTACATCATCCATTCTACATTAAAACTGCCATTTCTTGCTGCATACTTTGGGCTACGGCAGTTGAAGCCTCAAGGTATTTCTCTGTATTGTCTGCATACAGAATACTGCGTGATGCGTTAATCAATAAGCCCACGTCATCAGTCAGCCCGTATTTTACCACATCTGCTACAGTTCCTCCTTGTGCTCCTACACCCGGAACTAATAAAAAATGATGAGGTACGATATTTCGTATTGTCGCAAGTTCTGAAGGGTGTGTAGCTCCTACGACAAACATTGTGTTTTCCGGTGTACCCCAATGTTGGGCAGTAGAAAGGAGATACTGATAAAGCAATTGTCCGTTTTGTAATGGTTGGGTCTGAAAATCTGCTGAAGAAGCATTAGAGGTAAGTGCCAATAATATTACCCACTTATTTTTAAATGCAAGGAATGGCATAACACTGTCTTTTCCCATGTAAGGTGATAACGTTACCGCATCACCCTTCAGTACATCAAATACTGATTCTGCATAACGTCGAGAGGTGTTACCAATATCTCCGCGCTTAGCATCAATAATAACTAATACAGGTTCTGGTTTTGATTTTATATATTCTACGGTTTGTCGTAATGCTGCCCATCCGTCTTCTCCGTAAGCCTCAAAATAAGCGGTGTTTAATTTATAAGAGACTGCAAAAGGTAATGTTGCATCTATGATAGAAGTGCAAAAGTGGTAGAGTAATGCTTTGGTGTTGTGAGCATGTTTATTAACTAAGCACTCCGGCATTTTTTCTATCTCAGGATCTAATCCTACGGTTAAAAAACTCTTTTTTTTGCGTATCTGTGAGACAAGTTCGTTTTTAGTCATAAAATAGTGGTTAACAGTTAGTGATTAGTGGTTAACGGTCGTAGAGTGTATTTCACTAATCGCTAATCACTAACCGCTAACCACTAATCATTATTTCTTACATTACAAAAGAGGTACTGATAGATTGGCAATTGTAAACCTTACCGATAACATCGGCCAAAAAATCAGCAGAAGAAATCACCCGAATTTTACTTGTATCTTTATTGTTATTGAGTGGAATGGTATCTGTGGTAACCAATTCCAACATCTTAGAATGATTGATATTATCATAAGCAGCACCTGAAAGTAAAGGATGTGTAGCCATAACCCTCACACTGTTTGCTCCGCGCTCTGTCAACATATCGGCAGCTTTACAGACAGTACCTGCCGTATCTACCATATCATCAATAATCACAACATCTCTACCCTCAACATCTCCAATGGCGGTCATTTCAGAAATATGATTTGCTTTTTCTCTGTATTTATGGCAAAGAATAAGCGGTGCGGCAAGTGCTTTGGCATAAACATTGGCACGTTTTGCACCTCCAACATCGGGAGCAGCAATCGAAAGATTAGGTAGTTTCAACTGACGAAGATAGGGTAAAAACATTCCTGTAGCATAAAGAATATCTACGGGAACATCAAAAAACCCCTGTATCTGATCTGCGTGTAAATCTATGGTCATGACTCTATCAACACCTGCCGCACAAAGTAGATTTGCCACTAATTTTGCTCCAATAGAAACGCGTGAGCGGTCTTTACGGTCTTGTCTTGCCCAGCCGAAGTAGGGAATTACGGCAATAACTTTATAGGCAGAGGCTCGCTTTGCCGCATCTATCATTAACAGTAATTCCATCAGATTGTCGGTAGGCGGAAAGGTAGATTGAATGATAAAAACTGTTTTACCGCGGACTGATTCATCTAAAGAGGGCTGAAATTCACCATCACTGAACTCTAATACTGAACTTTTCCCTAATTCTGCTCCAAAACTTTTGGTGATTTGAGAGGCTAAATATTCTGAGCCTCGACAACTGAAAAACTTAATTTCGTGGGAAGGATACATGAAGTGTTGATTTTGAATAAAGGCAATACATTACGGAGGGCTATTGACTTTATTACTTGTTCGTTAAAATTATATTACCTGCAAAAGTAGCCATTATTCTTTGATGTTGAATAACTTGTTAGTAAAATGTTATCAACACAACCCGCTAAAACATTACTGTTAACCGTCAACTGTCAATAAAGACTGCCTTAAATATTGATTTAAACCAGCAATTGTTTAAGTTCTTCATCACTAAGATCTGCAAAGAAATCTGTAGTACCGGGATTGTCTGCTCCTAAAATAGATTGTGAGAGCAAAGCTTTTTCCTTTTGTAGTTTTTCGATTTTCTCTTCAATCGTTCCTACGGAGATAAAGCGATATGCCACCGTAGGATTTTCTTGTCCTATCCTGTGTATTCTTGCCATTGCCTGTTCTTCAACCTGAGGATTCCACCAAGGGTCTAACAACAGTGTATATGTTGCAGCGGTGAGATTTAGTCCTGTTCCACCGGCTTTCATAGAGATAAAGAAGATTTGACATGAATTTTCCGGTGATTGAAAGAGTTGTACATTATGTTTACGAATAACTTCCGGAGTTTCACCTGTAAGTGTAAGGTATTGGTAGCGTTGCTTTGTTGCATACTGCTGAAAATAATATAACTGTTTTTTGTAATTAGAAAACACCAATACCTTATGTCCTTCAGCCATAAGATTATCTAAGTATTCCATGACTGTCTCTGCCTTCCCAGACGTTTCCTGATAATCTGCATATTCATATTGCGGATGATTAGCAATCATCCGTAACTTTGACAACCCTTTGAGTATGACAATGGCTGATTTTTTACGTCCTACCTGATTCACCTGATCTAAAATAAAGTTACGTATTTTAGACTTTTCTCGCTCGTAAACGCTTTTTTGCTCTTTGGTCATTTCGCAGTAAATTACTTGCTTAGTCAAAGGGGGTAATTGTTTGGTTACTTCATGCTTTGTACGTCGTAAAAGATAAGGTTCTATATATTTCTTAAGTGACAGGAGTTTGCGGTTGTCATTGTTTTTTATAGGATTGACAAATTGTCGTTGGAATTGGGGTAATGTTCCTAATAGTCCGGGATTAAGGAAATTCATTTGTGCCCACAGTTCCTCTAACCGATTCTCGATGGGCGTTCCCGTTAAGGTTATTCTCCATTTGGAAGAGAGTTTAAGAATGGCTTTGTAGGTTTGTGATTCCGGGTTTTTAATATGTTGGCTTTCATCTAAGACAATATAGGTAAACTCTACTTTTGACAATACTTCGTAAAGCCTCCATGTCAAGGCATAGGAACACAGTAATACATTGGCTTGTCTAAAAAAAGCAGCATAGCGGTGCTCCGATTCAATACGGCTAAGATTGATAACACTCAAATGCGGAGCAAAACGATGTAACTCACTCTCCCAATTGAAGAGTAAAGAGGTAGGTGCCACCACCAGCGTTGTTCCTTCAAACTGCCTGAAGTCAAACAAACTCGGTATTTCTTGACTATCGCTCGATATTTGGTTATTGTGGGTAGCCGATAAAACTGTAATAGTCTGCAAGGTTTTCCCTAATCCCATATCATCGGCTAAACAACCTCCAAAATTATGCTTTTGCAACTGCATTAACCAATAGTATCCTTTTTTCTGATAATCTCGCAAGGTGGATGCAAGGTTATCGGGAACAACCGCCGGAGGAAGATTATGTACATCAAATTTACTACTGAACTGATGGATATTGGTATCTTGAAGAGGCAATGAGGTAAGTTTGGTATAATGTACCTTCTTTAAGGTATATTTTTCGTGCTCGCCTTCTAATGTTGAGCACAGTTCTCCATATTGTGCAAACCATTCTGCGGGAATGACGGCAACCTTTTTATCCGGAAGTGTTATGGTTTTTTGATTCTTGATAATGGCTTTTCTAACTACAGAAAAGGGAACAGTGTACTCTCCGAACTTAACCTCTACATAAATATCAAACCAGTCTTTATTTTCTGTAAGATTAATCTTTAAACTTGGTGTTCCAATAAAATATTGGTGATTTTGAGTTATAGATTCGGGCAAAGGGGGCAGTGTAATTCCAACAGTTTTCAGTGAAGTTTCAAACTCGCTCATCCACTCTACTGCAAACCACAACTTATTGGTAGGGTCTTGAACATCGTCTGCATAAGGTAATAAAAACAATGAAGTACCTTGATTATGTTCCAATTTAGCATTTACCAAATGATCAATATACATAGATTCTACTTTTTCATCTCGTTGCCATTTACGGTAAACATATCTGTCATTTTCTATCGTCAGGTCTATAAAGTTTTGTGTTTCCTCATTACATCTTACTATTTTATCACCATATTGAAAAGACAATGACAACACAAGACGACCAGTAATGTCATTTTCAAAGGTCAAAAGCGGTTGTGGTAAATAATGCTCTTTTATGATGTCAAATCCTTTGGCTTGTACTTCAAAGTGTTGAATTGTTGAGCGTAAAAACCGCTCTAAAAACTGCTGTATCAATACATCACCATCCACCACCTGTCTCTCTTTTTTATGAAAAGGCAACAACTTTGAAGCATCAATGTTTTCTACTTTATACAATATTGAATTAACTACAATATAAGCCGGTGTTCCGATGGATGAAAAATAGAAGAAACGAATCAACTGACTGTAACTTTGAGAATAAATGGGAATAATCTCTTGAGTAACCGTATCAATAATCTGTGATGTATAAATTAAGGTCGCATTCTCTATGCAGACATTAAGTTGTGCTTTGCATAAATGAGGATGTATTGTCAATTGGTTACTTTGCAGAATGTAACGCTGTCGACGGTCTTTGATAAAAATAGGTATTTGATACTCGTGTACGACTTCAATGATAGATTGCATTCTCCTTTCAAACATAGGTCGTAATTCTCGACGAATAAAATCATCGGTCAACCCGTCAATAAACTTAATCAGAGTAAGTTTCTTTTTATCTTTACAATAACGTTGATAGATATTTTCGTCTTGATAAATATGAGCCCAGTGAACAATCTTGGTTTCAATATCATTAAGAGAAAGTTCAGATATTTTGTCGGGGGTAACAGGTTCTATAATATCAATTTCTTCTGTATACTCACTTCTCATTTTGCTAAGAAAAGGCACTAAGAGCAGTCCGAATTTATAATGCTGAAGAATCAAAACGGTGAACTTTAAAGGCATAGGATTACATTAAGAATTATAAGTTACGAATTACTATTTTCAATCCTTTGACAGGACTAATTTATTGATTGACGGGAGAGCGAGAAGTTACACATTGACTCTCTACTTCTGAACCGTAGTTACAAGTAGAATACATTCCCCCTTATAAGGATACAGTGCGTACCCTTATAAGGGTACAGTGTTTACCACTATAAGGGTACACGTCGCATCATTAGTGATTATTTTATGTTAAAAAGAAATGGTTTATGAAAAACATATAAAGGCATTACAAACAATGCTTCTTGACGATCAACTAATCTTCCTAACAATTATCCCAAATCAATTTTGTTTGAGTATAATCGTTTCACATCTATCAATCTCCGGCAGTATCCTCACCAATACCCTCAGTACTCTACTTCTTCTTCTCCACCCCGGCTTCTTTCTTTTTGCGTTCAAACAACTCTCTGAGAGAATTAAACTCCTTTTGATAAAAAATCCCGACGCCATGTCGGTTGTTTAACCCTTGACTGTCATATTCATAGAGCGATTGGTTGTCATTGGCCTGTGTAAAAGCTTTTACTCTTAAGTTTCCCTCTTTGTCAATTTTTGCTTCAAGACTTAAGTCTCCTTGTACTGTTTCATTACGAATAGATGACTTTTGTAAATACTCAATACTTCCGTTGAGCATTAACCAATCATTAAGTTCTGAAGTAAGCGATACTCCGACATCGGTTTTACCGCCATCGGCAGAAGGTGAAAGTTTTAAGTCTACTGAAAGGGGTAAGATTTGCGACAATACGGAGTTTACCTGACTGGCAATAAGTTCTCCTGTAAAGAGAGCAGCCATGTTTGTTCCAGAAGAGGTCGCAACAGGATTGCTGTTTGCCAATTCACTGTTGGTAATAAATCTGTTGGTTAACAATAAAGATACAAACTGCATCATCACAATATCTTTGTCATGCAAAGCCGCTCTCATTTTATTTTGTATCTCCAAGTCTGCGTTAGGAGCCGTAATGTTAACTTGCAAGGTCGGCTGATAGATATTTCCGGATATATTAATATTACACTCAATCGGCGTAGACCTTCGTAAAAGCATAGTGGTATCTCCCAACAATTCAGACAATGCCGTTCTGGCTTTATAAGAAGCCACTAAATCTAACCGTGTGTCTTCAAGATTACCGTTGAAAATAATTTTACTACCGGGATTAAGTGCAAATTTTTTATTGACCACCTTGTAGTATGAAAACATGTAATCTCCTTTTATCAGTCTGTATTCTCCAAATACTCTCAAAGCATTACTTCGTAATCCGTTATAATCTACAGTCAACTTCCCTTCTCCATACCCCTTAATATTCTCTTGGGTCAGAGGATTCAATAATAACTCTATCGTAGCTTCAGGGTTAACATCTACATTCAAGTTTAGTTGTACATCGGCAGGAGTTTTGATATTGTTTAAGTTTATTTCCTTGATAGAGTCTTGGGTGGTCACAAAAGAGATATTGTTATTGTTGGAAGCCAATGCGTCAATTGATGTAACCATCGGAATGATAAGATGGGTTCCTTTCTCTGTTGTAGCATTAATGTTTACGGTTGATTTTTTACCTATACGCTCTACGTTTACAGTTCCCGTTCCAAAAGCATTGCCGTAAAAGTTAGGGTTACGTACTTCATCAACACGGAAAACTGCAATGTTTTGTGCTCTTACATCTACTTTTACGCCTACTCCGTCAAAAAGATGACTTAACCGGGTATTTACATTGAAATTACTACCACGAACATCGTGAGCAAAAAAGTTATCAAATATAATTTCTGAGTCAACTACGTTTACCTCTTTTTCATGAATATAGTATGTACACTGTGTTGGCTCCACTCTGATGCTGGCAAAAGCCGGATACAATTTACCGTTAATGATTGGAGAGAGAGGTTTTCCTGTAATCAACGTTCTCCCTGTAGCAAATCCGTTAATATACAATATGTCCTTAAGAATAGGGTTAAGTACCGCCAAATCAAAAGACTGAAAAACGGCTTCTGCATCAATGGATTTAAAGTCTGAAGTAACAACTCCTGTTATATTGGCTTGCAATGTATCATTACGAATAATCTTTGTAGATAGTGAAATATTATTGTCTTGAGGTAAATAGGTCGAAGAAAAGAGAACATCTCCCACTTGGTAATCATTAAGACGAAATTGCCGACACTCTATTTGTCCTGTAATATTATTGTGGTTTTGCGTTACATGGGAAATACGCATGGCCCCATTGACAACACCTTTGACTTGTATCTCTTTCGATGGATTATTTAATAGTGCTATATCAAAGTTGCGGAATGTAAAGGTTAAGGTATCATTCTTGTCTTCTGAATACTTTCCGTTACCCGATAAACTAAAGTCTTTTGACGTAACGGCAAAATTGTCAATCTGTAACTCTGTAGAGTCAAAAGCAATCTGGCTGTTATGTATTTGAAATTCTCGCTGACTTAAATAAACATCTGAAGAGTCTATCTCTACAATATATTTCGAGGTTTTGTTGTAATGAGAATGCGGAAGAATAAAACGGAAGGACAATAAACTCTCCTTGTGATTGACGGTTTCTATGAATGTAATTTTACTGTTAAGCCTCCCGGCTCTAAAATTACCTTTGGCCTTAATCTTACGGAGTAATACATTATCATTACTTTGAATTTGGTCGTTTTGAATACTAATCAGTAATAAAGTATCGACCAAAGTAGCATCTAAGGTTGTGTTTGAAAACAGATAATTGTTATATGTAAAAGCAGGAATGTTGATATTACATTTGAATGGACTCTCCGGCGTATTTAAATATCCGGTAATTACCGTTTCCCCATCCGTATGCAGCGATGGAATGATCGACCTCAACCATTTGTTATTATGCAATGTTAGTCGAAAGCGGTAATAGTTCGAACTATCCGTAGAGACATTCTGAACATTCATTCTTTCTGTAGTGTAAGACAAGTAACGCTTAGCAACATATTCTATTGTCGGAATAGCTTCGGCGATATGTTTTTTACCCGTAATTTCGGCTGATATACTTTTTGAGTGTAGGTAAACTCCGAAAATGTCTCTACGGGATTTGAGTTCAAACTGAAGAGAGTCAATAGCCTTATTGTTATAAAAAATATTGGTAAGATAGAATGTACCGTTAATAGTATCTAATGTATTGACCGTAAAATTTCCGTAACTTTTACAGGCCACTTGATGGGTAGAGTCTGATTTAAAAAACTGAGACAAATCTAAATTCTTCAGGTCTAAGTTATACAAAACACGCTCTGTAAGCAGATGGTAATATCCGGTCAACTTACCTTTCAAACGTTTATCAAAAGATTCTACAGAGATGTCAATTTGCTGATTATTCAAATGACAATCAATATCAATATTACTGTATTTTTCTTTACCTACAATAACATTATCAAACATTCCGATAACAGAAATCTTACTTTCTTTATAGTTTAAAGTATTAAGATAACCGGTTGTTGTTAGTTGTGCATCGGCAACATCTATCGGCAATTGGGAGATAAGTGTAGAGAGTGGAAAGCATTGCTGTGTAGATTCAATTCTGGTATGTAAGCGATCTTTGTACAAAGAATCTTCTTTTGCCATCACATAAAGCGAAAGATAGTTGTCCGAACTGTAACCCAAATTGCTTGTACCATAGAAATCATGCAGCATGCCATTCTTAATTTCAAACTGATAATTCCCTTGTAGAGCAAAGTGTAAATCTTTTTCCAACTCAATTTGGTGAGGAATAGTAACCACACGTCTTACACTATCCAAGAGGTTGTTAAAATGTTCTCCCTTGCCTTCAATATGTTGAAGTACCAAATGACCGGAGATATTGTTTACATTGGAAATATTATTGACTTTACCTTCAATACTTCCTTTAATATTATCAAATATAGAAAAAGTCAAAGGTGATGATATGATGATTTCTTGATTATTCTTTTGAATTTCACCCGATAGAGAGTTTACCACAACATGCGGAATATTCGGAAGAAAAAAGTGTAGGGAGCGAGAATCTAAATAATTATGCTGCAGCAATGTTAATACAACATTCCAATCTTTCCAGTCTGTAGAAATCTGTTTATGCTTTCTGGCGGCGGAAATATTCAGTGCAAGTTTACTGAATCTGTCTGCAATTCGAGCATCAGCAATGCCAATACTGTCTGCACGAACAAATACATTGGCTGAAAAACTACGAATAGATAATCCTAAAATATCATTACAACTAAAGTTTTGGAGAGAAAATGTCAGTTCATCGTCACGCCGCATGGCAATTTTTCGGAGTTCAACATCAATATCTTTCATCAACAAATCTTTTCCTTCAATAGAGTCTATCCAACGAACCGATAAATCCTGAATACTGAAATCATTAAGTTTTATAGAGAAGAAACCTTTTTCTGAAGTGGTGGTCTTTTGAGAAGGCTGACTGAATTTCGTGACTAAAAAATCAATATTGGTACGAATAGAGTCTTGTTGTTTATTACGGTATAATAAAACTTCTGGCTCTGTCAATAAAATTTCTTTGATGGTTAATAACCGTAGAAAAATATCAAGCTTATCTATATCAACCAAACAATGTTTAACCCTTAACAGTTTTTGTTGCTGTAAATCTTCGATGGTAATATCATTCAATTGAATACTTAACAGAAATCGATATTCTAAAGAACCTATTTTTACTTTAGTACCTAACAACTCTGCTACCGATTCTTCAATAATAGGAATTAATCGATTTTGAACTGTAGTGGTTTGAACAGCAAAAAATAATAAGGAAGGGACAACCAAAAAGAAAAATATTACTATCCAAAGTAATATTTTCCCTATCAATATCCATTTTTTTTTCTTTTTTGACACTTGAACTAAACTTTAATGGTCAAACTTCTCACGAAACATCAATTCATGCACTTCAAGATCTGTGAATTGTGTAAAAGATTTATACTTTTCCGTAATTTTCACTCTACGTTCCAACGCTAAAAGTAAAAATACGCAAAGCAAGAAACACAAACACTACAAAAGTACAATATTTTTGAATATCTTTGCGACTTGAAAAAAAATAATACTGCAAGTTTATGGATGAACGTCGTGTGATTTTGGGAATAGATCCGGGTACAAATTTTATGGGCTATGCGGTAATTGACGTACAAAATAAGATTGTAAAAATTGACGTGATTGGCGTTGTAGATGTGCATCTGGTGAAAAATAATTATGACAAATTAGAGCGAATTTATCACCGTGTATCACAAATTGTGAATGAATATTCTCCGACTGAGTTAGCGATTGAAGCTCCATTTTTTGGAAAAAACATCCAAAGTATGCTCAAATTAGGTAGAGCACAAGGCGTTATTATGGCGGCAACTTTTCAAAAAGAAATGAAGATTGTTGAGTATGCTCCCAGGGAAGTCAAACAAATGATTACAGGACAGGGTGAAGCATCTAAAGAAAAAGTAGCACTATTTTTATCCGGCATTTTTCCCGACAGTTATCAGCAACCACAAACGCTTGATGCCACTGATGCCTTAGCGATAGCCTATGCTCACTATCTTGCATCAACATCGGTGATACCCCAAAGAAAAAAGAACAAAAATAATGTTCTGAAAAAATCTGACTGGGCTTCTTATATTCAAGAAAATCCGAATAAAGTAGAACAATCATAATTTGTAATGACTTTTCAAATGGATTTGAGCAAAATCCTCGTAATGAAACAATAATTGGTAAATTGTAAATAAATATATGGGAACAAATTTTAATCTGACAACTATTTCCAACGCTTTGGAAAATCCTAAATTTCCTATTCTGATTGCAGGACCTTGCAGTGCAGAAAGTGAAGAACAACTTTTAGCAACAGCTAAAGAATTGCAAAAAATAAACAGGCTTACCGCTTTTCGTGCCGGAGTGTGGAAACCCAGAACAAGACCGGGTATGTTTGAAGGTATTGGTGTGCCGGCCTTACAATGGATGCAAAGAGTAAAACAGGAAACGGGACTTCAAACGGCAATTGAAGTTGCCACTGCAGAACATACTGAATTGGCTTTAGAAGCTGGCATTGATATTTTATGGGTGGGTGCCCGAACTACTGTCAACCCTTTTTCTGTACAAGAAATTGCCAATGTTTTAAAAGGAACTGATAAAACGGTTTTGGTAAAAAATCCGGTAAGTATAGATTTGCAATTATGGATAGGTGCTTTAGAACGCATTAATAAAGCCGGCATCACTAAATTGGGAGCCATTCACAGAGGCTTTTCAACTTCTGAAAACTCTGTCTTTCGTAATGCGCCAATATGGCAAATTCCATTAGAGTTACGCTCTTTATGTCCGAAATTACCGATAATTTGCGACCCAAGCCATATTACAGGAAAAGCGGAATTAGTTCCATTTATTGCTCAAAAAGCATTAGACTTAGACATGCAGGGGTTAATGATAGAGGTGCACCCAAATCCGGCAAAAGCATGGAGTGATGCAGCACAACAACTCACACCTCTGCAATTTATTAAAATGATTACAGATTTACAATTGCGACTTGATAAAGCCGAAAAATTGGAAATACAAACAGAATTAGAAGAATATCGAAAAGAAATTGATGCTATTGATGAGTTAATCATACAGCAAATGGCACAGCGATTTCAAATTTCCAGAAAAATAGGAAACTACAAAAAACGTAATAACTTGTTGGTGTTACAAATGTCAAGATGGGAAAATATCTTAGAACAGCGTGTAAAAATTGGGACAGCAATGGGTATAAGTAATGATTTTATGACAGCATTACTCAAATTGGTTCATGAAGAGTCTATCAACCAGCAAACAGAGGTAATGAAACAATAATTAAGATTTATATTTAACAAAATCCCTTGTAATGACAAACGTTGAAGTTTCATTACAAGGGATTTTTTCATTTTCTAATGATGTTTAATCTTGTTGTGTTCCTTAATCCCAAATTGCGCATTAAGCAAATTATACTCAAACAAAATTGGCTTACGAAAGTTTTTCGGTAATCAGGTAGAGACGTTTCGGGCAATGTCTCTACTTCGTTACCTGTTAATTTATACTCCCATTTTTCTAATGCGTAATTTGCGTTAATATATTGTCTCACAAAATTTTCTCAGGGCTGCAATAATCAACAACAACGGCACTCTTAATTTTATACTTTAAGACTGCCGTTGCTGCAATATAAACTGAGTTTTTATTCCGATTTTTCCTCAGTATTTTCTTTCTTTTTTCCTGTTCCCCGACGACTAAGGATGTTTTTGGCTCTCTCAATACGCTGATTTTGTTCACGGATAAATTCGCTGTAAAGTACACTGTTCTCAACAATGGCCAGTGCATTGATTTTGGTAACAATATTGCGGTATTGTCCGTCAAGCAACAATCTGTATTCACGTACTTTCCCTACAGGTTTATGGGCCAAATCGGTATAGCGATTTTCCATCAGCGAGATAAAGTTTTGATTATCTTCTTCAATCTTGGCAACCCATTGCGTAAGGTTCATTGCTGCAATTTGCGTACTGTATTTTTCTTTTAACTCCTGTACCAAGTTATGTACGGCAGCACTCTCTTCATTGAAAGGCCTGGATGCAATGCCGCTATATTGCTTAAGCAGCATCTTTACAGGATGAGCCGCTTTTTGTATTGCCGGGTCATAATGTTTTTCGGCAGACTTTACGGCATCAATAAATCCGCTGAGCGAGAGGTCTCGCTGACGGTCGGCATCTGAAATCTCTTCCGTTACAGGATTTTTCTTTAATAAACCCAGTACTTCATCTAATTTTTGGTAAGTAGTTTTGTAGATGACAAACAGGTCGGTGATTTTAAGTGTATCGGCATCAAACCGAATCACCAGTTCTTTAAAATCTGAATGAAATTGAAAATGTTCATCATTGCGTAATTTCTGAGTATCAATACTTTTAAATTGTTCCATAATAAAAATTGTTTAATGAATTAAATTGTTTTAGACTTGCGGGGACTCCGCAAATGCTAAAAACTCTTTTTTGTGACTTGCGGGAACTCCGCAAATGCTAAAAACTCTTTTTTGTGACTTGCGGGAACTCCGCAAATGTCAAAAACTCTTTTTTGAGACTTGCGGGAACTCCGCAAATGCTAAAAACTCTTTTTTGAGACTTGCGGAAACTCCGCAAATGCTAAAAACTCTTTTTTGAGACTTGCGGAAACTCCGCAAATGTCAAAAACTCTTTTTTGTGGCTTGCGGGAATCCTGCAAATGTCAAAAACTCTTTTTTTCGGTTTGCAGTAATCCTGCAAATGCTAAAAGTTATTTAATCAAAATTACGCATTAGAAA
>CAYVGO010000055.1:9838-15065 GCA_964450725.1 uncultured Muribaculaceae bacterium | reverse complement strand
TCCAAAGTTCCGATTTGGTTATTGGTAGTTTTATCATACCAGCCACATTGTTTACAGGTTTCTTTCTTTTTACAGGAAGAAGAAAAAAGTAACATGCAAACGAATACACTAAAGAAAAAGAGATTTTTTTTCATAAGTAAAACTTTTTTAGGTAAGTAGTTTTTAATCTATATTGATATTTAAATGGCATACAATGCCCAGAGCCCTCAAAAAGGACTTTTTTTAATTCATTGAAAATAAGTGGATTCTACTCAGTTGTCGGGATTCACGATGACAACCTTTCTACAGTTGAATATATTTTATTTTTTATACTTCAACAATGCTTCTAAAAAATAATAATCGGCATAATTCAGCGGTACGTCAATCTCATTGTTATGAGGAATGCTACCGACACTGTGCATTAAGATAAAGCCGTGATTCTCTCCGACTTTGGCTCTGTAATTTGAGGTTGATAAATTTTTCAAAATCGCTTCGGCGTAATTTCTATATTTTTCAGCGTTCTGAACATTATCGGTCAAAGTGGCTAAGGTTAATAATGCAGAGGCTGTTACTGTGGCTGCCGAAACATCTCTTGGCTCGTCAGGAATCTTGGGAGCATCATAATCCCAATAAGGAATTAAATCTTGAGGAATACGAGAATTGGTGATGATAAATTCGGCAATTTTTTGGGCTTGATTTAAATATCGAGGTAATTTTGTTTCGGCATAACAGGTCGTAAAACCATACAGTCCCCACGCCTGCCCTCTTGCCCACGCCGACTCATGCGCAGCACCTTGTGCTGTGTGTTGATGACGTACTTGTCCTGTTATTGTATCATAATCTACAACATGATAAGAACTGTAATCTGGTCTATAGTGATTTTTCATGGTATTGTCGGCATGAGAAACTGCGCAATGATAGAATGTAGAATCTCCTGTAAATTTTGTTGCATCAAACATCAATTGTAAATTCATCATATTGTCGATAATCACAGGATATTGCCAACCTCTTTGAGATTGCCATCCCCCCGTAACATTCCAAGACAAAATCAATCCGACTTTGGGATTATATCTTTTATATAGTGATTTTGCGGCTTGAACCATAATAGATTTATAGATGGAATCATGAGTAATTCTGTAACCGTTACCAAAACTTGTAGAAATCATAAATCCCACATCATGATGTCCGTAAAAATATTGTATGGGTTCTAATAATGCTGTCCATTTTTGTGCTTCAACTTTCCATTCTTCTTTTTTTGTATAGTCATATAACAACCATAAAGTACCGGGAAAAAATCCGCTAACCCAATCATAGATGTCTGTCGAAACTAATTTGTTGTCATGGATAGTTCTTGGCAGGTTTGGAAAATAAGGTTTAGCCTCCTCAAGTAAAACTTTTGTTTGCTGTTCTGCAATTATAAAATTTTCTTGTGTCAAGTTTTCAGATGAACAAGCTATCAAAGCAAGTAAGAGAATAACAGATAGATTTCTTTTTATTGTATTACAATTCATAAGTAATTAAGGTTTTAGAATCTATGTTACATCAGTAACCGACGATTAGTTACTCGTAACTTTTCAGATAAAATACATGACAAAAGTAAATCCCTTAATCATAATTTCCAAAGAAAAAACGAGGTGTGTGCACACGCTTTTTTTTAACGGAGAGCAATTAACTTATTTTCAATAACTTAAGTTTTTCGTTTTTTTTTTTTGTTACGACAAAATAACTATATTTCTATTTTATGGATGTATTTTAGCTTTAGTAGTGGTTTGTAAACTCTACGAAAGCAATTAGAATGAGGTAAGATTCACAATTTAACAAATTGATTCAATCGTCGAATAAATCTTATTAATTAACAGTAAAGAGCCTAAATCTATTCAAAACACGAAAACAAAAACAGATTTCTCTCAGTTCCCCTAAGCAAATCGCACTCACTAACAAAAAAAAACATCAAATAACAATATATTTCTTTAAAATTTCGTTATTGTAAATTAAATAATAAGATGTTTGTGATCTATATTTTTAAAATGGAAATTCAAATACCTTTAAGACTCTATTTCTCATTTTTGTTGCTCTGTTATACTGTCCCTATTTATTGTCAATGGTCGGGAACAGGTAGTGAAAGTAATCCGTATCAAATAACTAAACCTGCCGATTTAGTGGCTTTATCTAATTTTGTTATGGCCGATGTTGACGCTACCAATCAAGTTGATCAAAAAAACACACGAGGGAAATTTTGGAAATTGATGGTTGACATTGACATGACCGGAATTGACTTTACGCCTATTGGAGGTTGGATAAACGCATCTACTCCACCGAAAGCAGAACCTATTTTTACAGGAACTTTTGATGGAAATAACAAAAAAATTAAAAATCTAACAATCAACAAGGATGGCAATATTTTTATCGGGCTGTTTGGGTACACTAAAAAATCAACCATTAAAAATGTAATCATTGAAAATGCGATACTTCAGGGGAGTAACTTCATTGGTGGTATTGTAGGATATGCACTTGATGGAAATAAAGTCACCAATTGTTCATTCTCCGGAAACATTACAGCATCGGGTGGAACTCCGGAGATTTGTATTGGAGGAATTATTGGATACATGTGTGCCTATGGGGTTATAAGTACATCTCACAGCCACGGTTCTATGACTACCAATGGTAATAATTCTTATGTCGGAGGGGTGGTGGGATATTTGCAAGACTTTGGTACTATGGAGGAATGCTTTTCCTCGATGGACATTACAAATAAAGGAAGTGGTGAATACAGTCTGATAGGAGGATTAATCGGATGTGTTGCAAATTCAACCGTTAATAAATCTTATTTTATTGGAACAATTACGCACTTGGGTAGTGATGTATATATTGGTGGGTGTATCGGTAGTGATGTATGGGCAACGCTGTCGAATCTTTATTCAAGGGCCAGCATTACGGCAAACTCCACATCTTCTTATGTTGGTGGATTAGTTGGTCAATGTGTAAATACCAGATCAATTTCCCACTCATATTCAGCCAATATACTACTGAATACATCGGGAACAAAAGGATTGTTCATTGGTCGAAATGATGGTCTTCAATCTATTAATAATTGCTATTATGCCAATAACTTTACCGGGAACGCCGTAGGTAACGGTAGTTTATCCGGAATTACAGGTAAATCTATCACCGATTTGAAGAGCGATGGTATGATTTCTACATTAAATAGTACACAATCGCCTATAGTTTGGAAAAAAGATGTCAGTAACTTCAATGAGGGCTTTCCTATACTTTCTTGGCAAAGTACCCCAATAATTACCTATACCATTACTTTTAACGGTAACGGTGGTAATGGAACAATGAGTTCTCAAACTTTTACTCAAGGTGTAACACAAAATTTAAACAGCAATATATTTACACGTAACGGATATACATTTTCGGGTTGGAACACAAGTTCAAATGGTAGCGGAACAAGTTATGCTGACAATCAAAGTATTACAATAACCGGTAACATGACACTATATGCACAGTGGAGTACCTCTGCAATAACACCACCTACCATTATAGTCAATGCAGTGACATCCATAACTCAGACATCGGCCACTTTGAGTGGAAAGATTACCTTGGGAACGGAAGTAATTACAGAAAGAGGGTTTGAGTGGAAGTTGAATAGTAATAATACGTGGACTAAAATCACTATTTCCGAAACGAGTGAAAATATCAGTTATAATTTATCAGGACTATCAGCAGATTCAAAATACGATGTCAGGGTGTATGTAAAAATGAATGCCAAAAATGAATATAGTACTACTATATCATTTACTACATTAGCATCATCCGCAATTGCCCCTACTATTACAGTCAACGCTGCAACTGCTATAACTCAGACATCGGCCACTTTGAGTGGAATGATTATCGCAGGATCGGAAATAATTACAGAAAGAGGGTTTGAGTGGAAAAAAGAGAGTGAAACCTTGTGGAAAAAAACTCCAATTTCGGGTACAAACAATAGCATATCACACAACCTAACAGGACTTACAGTTGGAACATCTTACAATTTCAGAATTTACGTAACTGCCGGTGTTAATGTGCTGTATAGTCAGACTCTCAATTTTACCACAACCAATCCAGCCAATAACCCACCAATCGTTACGAGCAAAGCCGCAACAAATATAACAACAACTTCGGCTACTTTAAACGGTACGATTAGTAACGGCACGGAAACAATAACACGTAAAGGATTTGAGTGGAGGTTAAAAAATGCGGCAACTTGGACAACTCAAGGAATTACAACAAATAGTACTACTTTCACTTTCATTTTGAAAAACTTGGCTGAAAATACTCAATATGAGTTTCGCGCTTTTGCTACCACGGCAAGTGGCACAACTTATGGATCAATTCTCAACTTCACCACTAAAGGTGAATCATCTTCATCCTTACCCTCAGTAACAACAAACCCGGCATCTGAAATAACAAAAACTTCGGCTACTTTAAACGGCTCTATCACTAAAGGTAACGCAGTCATTTCACAGCAAGGATTTGAATGGAGAGCAAGCAGCAGCAAAACTTGGACTAAAGTACCCATCGCCGGAACTAATTTAACAACTCTTACTCGTAAGATTACCGGACTAAAAGAAAATACCGAGTATGAATTTAGAGTTTTTGCCACTACAGCGGGTGGAACTATTTATGGTACTACTTTAAGTTTTATTGCCAAAGACAATATTACTTCCGTAAACAATAACCAAAACCTTCCAATAACCGTTTATCCGAATCCGGCAACTTCTTCTATTTCCATTTCAGGATTGGAAGAATATATCCAACAACAATTATTTATAATTAATACTTCCGGAAAACCTGTATTGACAACAATCATTACCAACAGTCTTATTGACATTGATGTAGCCTTCCTACCTCGAGGTTTTTACTTTATAAAAATCGGTAACAGTAGTAAAAAAATACAATTACAGTAAAGCAAGATTGCGACACTTGTCGTGTTCGAATATTTACCGGAGAATGAGTGAGAAGTAATGTCGAGATACTATGATTGTCGCAAGCCAATTTACTTGACCATAATTTCCAATATAACTTGTGTTTAACCATCGTTTTTTCAGACTTTCCAATCTAAACATCGTAAGAAACAGTGTTTCTAACCTCATGCAAAGCTGCATGGACAAAAAAGACAGTGTTTCTAACCTCATGCAAAGCTGCATGGACAAAAAAGACAGTGTTTCTAACCTCATGCAAAACTGCATGGACAAAAAAGACA
>CAYVGO010000055.1:0-9738 GCA_964450725.1 uncultured Muribaculaceae bacterium | reverse complement strand
AAAGACAGTGTTTCTAACCTCATGCAAAACTGCATGGACAAAAAAGACACTGTTTATAACCTTATACAAAACTGCATGGACAAAAAGACAGTGTTTCTAACCTCATGCAAAGCTGCAAGGACAAAAAAACTGTAGCGTCAAGTTTTTCATAGAAAAGAGTAAGACTGAATACCACAGAATAAACTATTTACCCATTAGCCTCCTTGTAATTACTCTTCAAACAGATTTTTTTGTATTACATTTTTGACAGGAGTGATGTTGGAAGCATCGGGAATAGGAAGTTCTTCTAATTCTTCATTATGTTCCTTGTCGTCAGCAGTTTCTTCTTTGATTTTATGTAGCGGGGTGGTAAACCGAATTTTATCTATCTCAAAAGTACTCACGCGCTTCCCTTTAGCTCTGAAAGATTTTACTCCGATAAATTCTTCGGCATCAATCAACTCTATCGGTTTTTTTGCGTGCTTTCCTCCAAAAATAACTTCTACTTGCGGAAAATCATCTGTGGACAGTTCTGTCAGTGTCGAATTTGGATTGTCGGGGTCAATAAAACTTTGCAATCCAAAACTTGTTTCTAAGGTAAAGCGTTTAAGATAATAATAAGATTGTCCGGCATCAAAATAGATGGCAGTAAATATATCTTTGGGATTAAACTTCCTTACAAACAAAATATCTTCTTCAAACCGAGTGCTTAAGTCGAATGTATTGGTAATAAACATTCCTTTTTGTGTAAGAGAAATAATTTTATCGTCTTCAAAAAACTCGCCCAGATACTCTCCGCGTTCTTCAAGGTTAATACGCTTTATCTCTTTATCAAACCAAATTTTCGTACCGCCGATAGTCGATACTCCTTTTTCTTTCAAGGTAATTTTTTGAATAGCATTTTTCGAGAAAATATTACCTTGTGCTCCTCGATTTTTAATTTCTATAGACTTAAAATCCAACAAGTCTAATAATTTTTGCATACGATAACGCGGCTTGAATTTTACTTCCAAAACCTCCGCCTCCCCATTTCTGTTGGCAGATAACCACAATACTTTTGATTTCGGATTTCCTTTCGTCAAGTCATATTCTTTATCTCGAATAGTTCCTGTTACAAAAAAACGTTTGTAATAAGCCCACTCGCTTTTACCGTCAACATACAAAGCATTGTAAATCGTACGTTCGTCATTACGTTTAAAGACTGCGACATGCAAAATATCTTTCCCTACAAAAGATTTGTCTGTTACCTTTTTCACAACATATCTTCCGTCTTTGAGGAAAATAATAATATCATCAATATCAGAACAGTCTGAAATAAATTCGGCATCTTCATCTTTTTTCAACCCGGTACCAACAAAGCCCTCTTTTTTATTGACAAACAGTTGTGCATTGGCTACGGCAACTTCTGTAACTTCAATATTTTCAAAATTACAAATTTGCGTTTTGCGGAGTTTGTCTGCACCATATTTTTGTTTGAGTTTCTTAAACCAGTCAATGGTATATTGTGTCAGTGCATCTAATTTTGCCTGACAGTCAATCATCTCTTTTTCCACGGCTTTGATGTGTTCATCTGCCGCTTTAATGTCAAATTTGGAGATTTTACGTACCGGCTTTTCACAAAGTTTGGTAACATCGTCAAGTGTAATATCTCTTTTTAATGAGGGTCTGAATTCATTTAAGGCAGTATGAATTTCTTGTAATTGCATTTTCCATGTATCACTGTCTTTTTCCAAGATTTTATAAATCCGCTGCTCGAAAAATATTTTTTCTAATGAAGAATAGTGCCAGTCTGCATTCAATTCTGCCAATCTGATTTCTAACTCCTGTTTTAGCAATGTCTTGGTATGTTCTACATTGCGTTGCAGAATTTCCGTAACACTGATAAATTCCGGTTTATTGTTATAAATGACGCATGCGTTGGGAGCAATAGATATCTCGCAATCTGTAAAGGCATATAAGCCGTCAATGGTTTTATCTGGGTTGACATCATTGGCAAGATGTACTAATATCTCTACATTGGCTGCCGTGTTGTCATCAACTTTTTTGATTTTTATTTTACTTTTTTCATTGGCTTTCAGGATACTTTCTATGACTGCCGTGGTGGTACGTGAAAAAGGAATTTCTGTAATGGCTAAAGTACGTGAGTCTTTTTTGATAATTTTTGCTCGAACTTTGACAGCTCCTCCACGCAATCCGTTGTTATATCTCGTAATATCGACAAACCCACCGGTGGGAAAATCGGGAAAAATCGCAATATTCTTACCTTCTAAATACCCTATGGCGGCATCAATTACCTCATTAAAGTTATGCGGCAGTATTTTAGATGCCAATCCTACACCAATTCCCTCAACACCCTGCACCAGCAACAGAGGAAATTTAACCGGTAAGTTCACCGGTTCTTCATTTCGGCCGTCATAAGATAATGTCCAGACCGTATTTTTGGGATTAAAAGCAATCTCCAAAGCAAACTTTGTCAATCGTGCTTCAATATAACGCGGAGCCGCAGAAGAATCTCCGGTTAAAATATTTCCCCAGTTTCCTTGTGTATCTATCAATAATTCTTTTTGTCCTAACTGTACCAAAGCGTTGCCAATAGCCATATCTCCATGCGGGTGATATTTCATAGTTTCTCCAATCACGTTGGCAACTTTGTTATAACGCCCGTCATCCATTTTTTTCATAGTATGTAAAATACGACGTTGTACGGGTTTTAAACCGTCTAAAAGATGAGGAATGGCACGCTCCAACACAACATAAGAAGCATAATCTAAAAACCAATTTTGGTATAAACTTCCTAAATGTGGCGGCTTTGTTGGGTCAGCAATCGTGAGTAGTTTGGCGTATTTTGAGTTTTTTTTATCGGAATGTCCTTCAACTATCGTTTCCGATTCTTCGGCATTTTCGCTATTGGAAAGTTCTGTATTTTCCGGTTCTTCATTAAATTCTGATGACATAATATCTTAGATATGGTAGGTTGTATGTGAGAGTGCAAAGGTACATTTGAAATCTCAAATTTCAAAGTTGAAGAAAGGAGAAAGAAAAAAGAAAAAACAGGAAAGGTGAAAACAGTTATACAACATTCTTGGTTATTTTTTAGACGTACAAGAAAGATTACATCTGTCATAATTTTATTATTTCGTATTTTACATTACCTTTGTTGCCGTAATTTCTTTATATCTTTAAGAATAATGGGGTTTTTCAATAAACATTCAGGAAAACAAAACACTGAAACACGTAAGAATTTCATCAAAAGATTACGTAATAAATATAGAATTTCATTCTATAATGAGACAACGTATGACGAAGTTTTCACATTACGACTTTCGCGTCTAAATGTCGTTGTTGTGTCAACGCTTATATCAATCATACTCATCACCGTAACTATCATTTTATTAATTTATACTCCTTTAATTTATCTTATTCCGGGCTATCCGTCAACCCAAACAAAAATGAATATGGTGCGTAATGTTATGCGATTAGACTCTTTAGAAAAGCAAATTAAAGCTTGGACGGTATATAATGAAAACTTAAAATTGATACTTTCCGGTAAAGAACCAATATTAGTTGAGGATTTATCGGATACAGCAATCATAAATCGATATAAAAATATAGCCTTGGAGTCTTCTATGGAAGATTCTTTATTCCGTAGAACCATTGAGGAATTAGAACGATTAAACGATGGTAATGTATCACTATTTCAGAATGAAAAAATTGAAAATAAAACATTTTTCACTCCCTTCAGAGGGAAGAAAAAAGACGATATTAATGTCAGCGGAGGAAAATACTACACTTCTTTTGATTTATCAAGTTCTGAAACCGTATTTTCAATTTTAGGAGGTACTGTATTGTCTATAGAGCCTTTGGGCAATAATCTCTTTACTGTAATTCTCCAACATACAGACCAAATTATTTCCATTTATCGAGGGTTAGGTTCAGTGAAAGTAACGGTAGGTTCTCCCATCAGTGCCGGTCAACCGATTGCTAACGCTCCTGAAACATCCGGTAATAAACCTGTAGTTATCCAATTTGAATTATGGTTAGACGGAAAAGTGGTCAATCCTTTCGATTATATTAAGTTTTAATTATGCAACGAGTAAAACGGATAGCCATTCTCGGCTCTACCGGTTCAGTAGGAACACAAGCATTAAAAGTAATCAAAGCACATAGTGATAAATTTGAAGTTGAATTACTCTGTGCTTTGAACAATTTCAAATTACTGATAGAGCAAGCCATTGAATTTCAGCCAAACGCTGTAGTGATATGTAACGAGCAATATTACTTAGCCGTTAAAGACGCTTTGTCAACATACCCTATCAAAGTATATACCGGCGAGAAAGCGTTATTGGATACACTATCTATGGCAACAATAGACTTATGTCTGAATGCCATTGTCGGAAAAGCAGGATTACTTCCGACCGTCATTGCCATTCAAAACAAAAAAAACATTGCCCTTGCCAACAAAGAGAGTTTGGTTGTTGCCGGACAGATTATTACTAATCTGGTACATAAATATGGAACAACTATTATTCCTGTAGATTCTGAACATTCTGCAATCTTTCAATGTTTGTCCGGAGAAGTTTCCAATGTTGAAAAAGTTATTCTCACAGCATCCGGAGGACCTTTTATTCATTGTACTGAAGATGATTTAAAAAATGTAACCATAGAGCAAGCCCTGGAACATCCAAGTTGGAAGATGGGTAGAAAAATTTCTGTTGATTCGGCAACTCTCATCAATAAGGCGTTAGAAGTTATAGAAGCAAAATATTTATTTAATCTTCCGTCTGAACAAATTGAGGTAAGCATTCACCCTAAAAGCATTGTTCACTCTTTGGTACAATTTGCCGATGGCAGTTTAAAAGCACAATTAGGTTGCCCCGATATGTGTGTATCTATTGCTTTTGCATTTTCATACCCTCAAAGATTACCGCTCAATACTCCAAGGCTGGATTTTGCATCAACATTATCATTAGATTTTTATCCGCCCAATGCCATACAGCGACGAGCATTAAATGTAGCTTATTCAGTCTTAAGAAAAGGAGGCGTAATGCCTTGTGTATTGAATGCTGCCAATGAAGTGGCTGTACAAGCATTTTTAGATGGAAACTTGCCGTTTTACAGAATTATAGATACTATTGAAAATGTATTGGAAAAATCTGATATTTACGGTGAAGCAAATAACATTGAAGAACTCATGGAAATAGACAAAGAGACTCGACAATTAACCTTAGAAATTTTAAAAACAAATAACTACTAATTAATTACAATGGATTTATTTATACGTATTGCTCAACTATTACTTTCTTTATCAATATTAGTCTTAATTCACGAACTGGGACACTTTGGTTTCGCACGATTATTTAAGGTTCGTGTCGATAAATTTTACCTTTTTTTTAACCCATGGTTTTCACTATTTAAATACAAATCAAAACGTTCAGGAACTGAGTACGGTTTAGGCTGGTTACCTTTAGGCGGATACTGTAAAATTGCCGGAATGGTTGACGAATCTATGGATACTAATGCCTTAAAACAACCTCCGCAACCATGGGAATACAGAAGTCAAAAAAATTGGAAAAAACTACTCATCATCTCCGGGGGAGTGTTGGTCAATTTCTTTTTTGCCCTGCTTGTTTACAGTATGATTTCATGGACTTGGGGGAAAGACATAATGCCTGTTAAGGAGTTTGAACAAGGTTTTACGTTTAATCAAACGGCTATTAATGCAGGATTTCAAACCGGAGATAAAATTATTGCTGTCAATGACGAAAATTGTGAGGAAGAAGATTTTGGAGATATTGCCATAAGATTGATGATAGAAAAAATCAAGAAAGTTACGGTATTACGTAATGGTCAATCAGTAGATATTACACTTCCAGATAATTTTATTTATGAATCTTTTCAAGAAGGTAACATAATCATTGAACCTATTTTTTCCGTTATTATAGATAGTATCTCAAAAGAGCGACAATCGGCTTTAAGTTTACAGCCAAAAGACCAAATTATAAAGATTGGTGATGTTGATATATTAAATTCTAATGCGGCTAAAAAACGTATTGTAACATGTCAGCAAGATAGTTTGACATTACAGGTAATAAGAAATGGCCAAGTGATTACACTCACAGAAAAATTAGATATTAAAATCGTAAAAACAGATACTGTCAAAACATTGGGAGTATATTTTCAGCCCATGACAGCCTTTTTTGCCTCAAAGCACATTAGTTATAATTTGATTTCTGCCATACCTGCAGGAATTCAAGAGGGGGTTAAGAAGTTAAGTTTTTATGTCAAACAACTTCGATTTTTGTTCACCAAAAAAGGAGCAAGCAGTATGGGAGGCTTCGGAACTATCAGTAAATTATTTACCGTTACTTGGGATTGGTTAAACTTTTGGACAATGACAGCCTTTTTATCGGTCATGTTAGCCTTTATGAATATTCTACCCATTCCGGCACTCGATGGTGGGCATTTAATCTTTATACTGGTAGAAATGATTACCGGAAGGAAATTGAGCGACAAGTTTTTGGAAGTGATGCAAACCGTTGGGTTTATTCTTGTAATTACCCTTGTATTATATGCCAATTTCAGTGATGTTATCAGAGCATTTTTTTAAATATAAAACAGTAAAGACAGATTATCTATTATAAATTATTAATTACAAATTATGAAAGTAGCTATTGTTGGAGTTAGTGGAGCTGTAGGGCAGGAATTCCTACAGTTATTGGCGGAGCGTAATTTTCCGCTTACGGAATTAGTATTATTCGGTTCTAAAAGAAGTGCAGGAATGACTTATGACTTTAAAGGAAAGAAGTTAACAGTCAAAGAACTACAACACAATGATGATTTTAAAGACATTGATATTGCTCTTACTTCTGCAGGAGGAGGAACATCAAAAGAATTTGCGGAAACAATTACCAAGCACGGAACAATCATGATTGACAATTCAAGTGCCTTTCGTATGGAAAGTAATATTCCTTTAGTTGTTCCGGAAGTCAATGCCGAGGATTGTGCTTTTGCTCCGCGAAGAATTATAGCCAATCCAAATTGTACTACAATTTTAATGGTCGTAGTATTAAAAGTAATTGAAGAGTTATCTCATATCTACCGCGTACGCTGTGCTTCCTATCAATCGGCAAGCGGAGCAGGTGCTGCGGCAATGGCAGAACTCGAAACACAATTACGTCAAGTGCTAAACAACGAAAAACCAACAGTTGAAAAATTCAAATATCAATTGGCATTTAATCTTATTCCTCAAATTGATGTATTTGGAGATTTAGACTACACTAAAGAGGAACTAAAAATGTATAATGAAACTCGTAAAATCATGCACAGCGATATTAAAGTCAGTGCAACATGCGTACGGGTTCCGGCAATGAGAGCACACTCTGAAGCATTATGGATAGAAACCGTAGAGCCTTTAGATATTAATGACGTTAAAGAGGCTATTAAAAAAGGAAAAGGAATAGAATTACAAGACAATGTCAGTACCTCTGATTATCCTATGCCATTATTTGTAGCAGGAAAAGACAATGTTTACGTGGGACGTGTCCGTAAAGATATTTCTAACCCCAACGGCATTACATTATGGTTAGTAGGAGACCAGATTCGTAAAGGGGCAGCCCTTAATGCTATTCAGATTGCTGAATACATGATTAGTGCCGGACTTATCAAAAAAAAGTAATACTATTAAAATCAATCTTTCAGGATTTACAGATTGTTTTGTAAATCCTGATTTATTTTAGTAAGCATGGAAAACGAATTAAATGATCGTAAAAAGCGTAAGCGACTTCGAGATTTTTTAATTTTTTTGGCTTTTGTATTCTTAGCCGCAGTTTTATTAGGAATGATGAAATTGTCTAAAACATATACTTATACCATTGATTATAATATTGTTTTTTCCAATACACCTTTTAATAGCCGTTTATGCACCGACTCTACCGGAAAACAGTTATTTCAGATTAAAGCAGAAGGTAGAGGATATGATTTGCTGGCGCTTATACTTAATAGAAAAAGAGAACTTTCCATTGACTTGTCTCAATATTACTATTCCTTAGAATCAGACGCTACAGACCTTCAACCAAAAGATTACTACATCTATCTCACCCAGCCCTTTTCACCTTCGTTATCCAACAGTTTAAACAAAAGCATTACTATTCTTGAAGTTCAACCTGCTTTTATCAAGTTTACTGCCGCCGATATTATTCGTAAAAAAGTTCCTGTTGTGGCTGATATAAATATTACTTTTGACAATCAATACATTTTAGTCGGTCAACCGGTCATTACTCCTGATTCTATTGAGGTTTACGGTGAACACAATCTCATTGACACCATAACATCAATTACCACCCAACCTTTTAGTAAAGAATTTATTCATCAAAATTTCACAACAAATCTACCTTTAAAAATTCCGGCAAAAGTTCTTTCAAACATCACAACAGCCAATTTATCTGTCCAAGTAGAAAGATATACCTCACAAACTCTTCGATTACCAATCCATATTAAGCATCAACCTCACGGTAAAAAAATCATTCTTGACCCGGCATTTGCCACCATTACCTATTTTGTACCATTATCTTTATACCATACCATTGATCACAAAGATTTTTCAATATCAGTCAATGGCAGTGATACGAACTCAAATCAAAGTCAACTTTCTATAGAATTGGAAACCCAACCAACCAACGCTTCTCATATCAATATTTTCCCGCCGATTGTTGATTTTTATATTCAAGACTTGTAACTCCTCAATATCTTTTAGCAAATTTATCCATTATGTTATCTATCGGCATTATTGGTGGAATCGGAAGCGGAAAAACAGTGATTTGTAAAATCTTTGAAACATTAGAGATTCCTGTATTTTATGCCGATATAGTCATCAAAAAAATGTATGAAGAGACGACTGTAAAACCTTTGGTTATTGATATTTTAGGGAAAGATGTCTATAACAATCAGACTATCGACAGAAGAAAAATGAGTGAGAAATTATTCAGTAATAAATCTTTATTACTCCAATTTCAACATCAACTCTACCCTCTCCTTATTGATCGCTTTATCGACTGGAAACAACAACAAATCGGAAAATTCGTACTACTTGAAGCTGCTGTTCTATTGGAAAGTCCGGTAAAGTTTCCTATTGATAAAATTATTGCAGTAGAATCTACTGTAAACTTACGTATGCAGCGTATTAAAGAACGTGATCATTTTGATCATCAGGAAATTCAGCGACGTATTGCCCTGCAAATGACAGATGAAGAGCGACGAAAGTTTTCAGACTTCATCATTGACAACTCCAATAAAACTTCTGTGATTGAGCAAGTTCACAATTTTTGTAAGCAATTGCAATAAGAATGTAGCATATTGTTTTTACATTTCTATATTCACTATGCGCTAAAACTCCATTCATTGCGTAGTGAAAAGCACTTTGTTCCTTTTTAAGGAGAATCTCCTACCCCAAATGGAGGACGTCCTACCTTTTAAGGAGGATTTCCTACTTCTAAGGTAGGATTTCCTCCCTTTTGAGGAGGATTTCCTACCTCTAATGGAGGACGTCCTACCTTTTGAGGAGGATTTCCTACCTTTTGAGGAGGATTTCCTACCTTCTGAGGAGGTCATCCTACCAAAAAGGTAGGACGTCCTACGTTCTGAGGAGGTCGTCCTACCAAAAAGGGAGGACGTCCTACGTTCTGAGGAGGTCATCCTACCAAAAAGGGAGGACGTCCTACGTTCTGAGGAGGTCGTCCTACCAAAAAGGGAGGACGTCCTACG
>CAYVGO010000054.1:0-15218 GCA_964450725.1 uncultured Muribaculaceae bacterium | reverse complement strand
AGGGGTCGTCCGACATATTTTCTTGGCGGGAAGTGTCAGCAGAGGGGTCGTCCGATATATTTTCTTGGCGGGAAGTGTCAGCGGAGGGATCGTTCGATATTTCTTCAGATAAAACAGGCTCAGAGTTTATAAAAACGGAGTAGAAGTCATCGGCGTTTTTTCAACTTGCGTTGTTTCATTGTTATATTGGGAGGAGTAGCGAATAGTCCGACAATTATTCCTGTTATTAATCCTCCGAGATGTGCCGGATTGTCAATTTGAGGAATAAAAAAACCGGAAACTATTGTGGATATGACTACAATTAAGGCTACAATGAGTGACATAATGTCATAATATTGCTTTTTGAGTTTTCCTTTGACAGCGAATGTAATAAAAAGCCCGAACCATCCTAAGATAGCTCCTGAGGCTCCGACTCCCGTGGCTTCCGGATTCCATATTATGCCGGTTATTCCTGATATGATGCCGCAAAGCAGATAAACAGATATAAATTTTATTCCTCCATAAGGCGTAGCATGTGCATAGGGTTGTAAAAATAATCCAACACAGTAAAGTGCTGTAAGGTTTGTGATAATATGAATAATGCCGCCGTGTAAAAACATGCTTGTAATGACTCTCCACCACTCTCCTTGAAGAATAAAAGGGTAATGATTGGCTCCTGCTGCCTGTAAATCTGTAATATTCAATCGGGCAATTTCTCCTGTTTTGATGACCAGAATGATATATGCCAGCAGATTGATGTAGAATAAAACTTGCCAGAACCAATTTTTAAAATTGAAGAATAGAAAAGATGATGTTTTGAGCTGTTGAACATAACTGAACTTGTGGTTAGTGATGTTTTGTCTGTATTTTTCATTGATATCGGCCAAGCGAATCATTAAAAATACAAAAAAGGCTCCTAATCCGAAATATAAAAATAGGTTGGATAAAGAATTACCGGTTCGTTGGTCAAAAGGTTCATCGACAGCATAAAAAAAATGACTCTCCGCGCTCAGAGTACCCGACTTCAAGCAAACAGCATTTTGAAGTTCGGCTAATTCTTTCCCCTCCACTCTTTCCAGATAGGTGAACTTGTTTAGGTCTTGTTCGTTAAATTTTCTCAAGCAGTTATTGATGAATGTCAAACTTTCCTGCTGTTTCTCTTGGTCGCTTAATTTATTACTGATTTCGCGGTAGTGGCGAATGCCTAAGAAAATATTCGGCGAAGCGACCTTAAAATAGGTTTCAAAATCAATAATGGGTGATGTTATAAACAAGTTTATATTGAAATATTGGTTACGTTTTCCACTAACATGATAAGAGGTTTTGTGAAAGATTTCCGACTTATCGACATAATACTGTTTTACGGTGTAGTATTTTGTAGCGGGATATTGATTGATGTCAGATATTTTTTCTAAATGTGTAACTTTTCCGAATGTTTTATCAATATAACTTTGTCCTGTAATCATAGGAATAAATATTGTCATCACCATGAGGAAAAATAATAAAGTATCTGCCTTGTGATTGTTGTATTGTAGTAAGTTTGTGTAAGGAGACAGTAACATTACCATGACAATGGACAAAAAGAAGGGTATAAAAAAAATAAAATCACTGCTCATTGAAATAACAGTGTATTCTACTTTTAATAACCAAAAAAATAACAAGTAAAGTGCAATACCGGAGAGTGAAAATAGCAAGAACGGAAAGAAGACAATTCGAAATTTCATTTTATAGACCTGTTTGTAACCAAATGGATATTATTCCGCAAAGTATAATGATACCTCCCACGCCACCCATTAAAATTCTTGATGCTTTTCTGCCAAAAGTTTCTTGAAACCAGTAAAAATTGATGAAATTTCTGTCATTCATTTTGTCAATTTTGTTATATTCAAATAACCATTGCCAGTTTAAAATTGCTCCGGTCAAAATAACTATTCCGGTTACAATAAGGATAAGACCTAATGTCATTTGAGGGTGACCGGTGAAGTATTCTATCAGGTTGTTAAAAAGGGATTTTATGCTTTCGATCATTTTTTAGATAGATGAGGTAAAATAAATTGGTTATTTTCTTAATGATAGTAATTGGTCTTTTTCAGTAGTCTCGTTGTTGATGTGTAACTTTACTGTTTTTACGTTCAACAATTTATCAATTACTTTTAGTAACTCTGACTTTGCATCAATCTTCATTTTTCTATTTAAAAAGAAATAATGTATTACTAATGAATTCAATGTTTGTAATGTGGACAGTTCTGAAAAATTTTTCAAATGAAACATATTCGTAAGCGTTACTGTCTGCAAGTTTGTCAACTTTGAAAAATCAAACAGATTTTTTGATTTCAAGTCATAAAAACTCAACTTTTTGATTTGAGAAAACTCACTTAAAAAAGATAAATCTACTATTTTAGACGCTGTTGATATGGCGATATATTCAAGTGTTTTCAAGTTTGGAATGATGAATGAATCAGTATCTGACCTGATTTGTTCTAATCTCAATGTGTGAATTGAAAGGGATTTAATAAAATCCAGCGAATTGACAGGTCCACCGGATATGTATAATTCTTCAAGAGATGAACAGTTTGATACATGAGAAAAATCTTTTACCCTTCCCACAATCATTAGTTTTTTTAGATTTTTAAAATCTTTCAAAAAACGCAAGGAGAGAGGTTTCCAAAAGTAGATATTGAACTCTTCAACTTCGTCTAAATCTATAGCCTTCAATATTTCTAAATCTTTTAAACCTTCGTTCATTTCTATTTCTAATGTTTTTGGTTGTTGAATACTCATTTTGTTATAACATTTTCTTTTTTTATAGTGTATTTCTTGCTTAAACTACATTTTTTCCAATTTTTTACTACCGGTTTTATACAAATAAATTCCGTTTTTGTCTTTAAAATAATGGCGATATGCAACCTCTATGTTTGGTGAACCTTTATCACTAAATCCCGTAATTACATCTACAAATGACTCATGTAAAGCGGCGGTTTCAAAATCCAAAGGCGAGTCGATAACTTCATTTTCAATCAACATTTTGTCGTCAAACAGATAGGCGATTCTCAAAAATTTGAGTTTACTTTTGTGGGGAATAGTATGCGTTACTTTTTCTTGTTGATAGGAGACAAATTTGATTACTCCCTCATCATCAAAAAAACCGGAAGTTGAATTTCCGTAACTTGCAACCGGCGGATAGTAAACTGCTTTTGAGGAAAGGCTTTGAACAATTACAAACTGTTTACGCTCATTACTGCTATATACCAAATGATACACTAACTCATCATCGGTAAAAAAAGACTTAAACGCCCGAAGTTTAGAAATGTTCTTTATTACACTCACATCAACAGCATACTCTAACGCAAGTTCCTCTTCCAATCTTCTTAATTCTCCTTCATCTTGAGTTTCCTGCATATAAGAGTGATGTGCAGAGCGATAATCTTTGGCATTGTATCCGGAGCGAAAAAACCGGTTGTTCATTTCTATGAGTGTTTGGTCTTGCGAAGCATATTTTGCAGGAATTGCATAAAAATAAATCGTTTCACCGCTGTTTAAAAAAAATCCATTTTTTAAATATCCCCAAAGTGCTTCATTTTCTTTTTCCTCAAAAACTACTTCGTCAAATTCGCCGTCCGGTCTGTAAATCCATTTCAGAAATCCACCTTGTTTTTTGAATAGCAAAAAGTCTTCGGTCATTTCATTGATGTGCCATAAGTTTTCAATGGTATAAAACCGCTGGTCGTCATACAGAAAATCAGGAGAATATTGGTCGCTGTTTTTACGATACACTGCCGTTTTGGGATCAACTTCAAAGTCTCGTATTGTTTCAGTTATTTGATTTTGATTGTTGATAGAATAGTTGTAAAGTATGACTTTTTCTTTGGTGCGAAGTAAAAATCCCTCTTTGTTTTTGTCTAAAATCTTAAAGTCCAAAGGCAGTTTTTTCAGTTCAGCAAAAACTACTTTTTTATCGGTGATGTATCTGAACTTTTGTACTTTTCCCGAATGAAAAAAGAAAATATCATCAATTACTTTTTTGATTTCACTTCTCGGCATAAGCGGAACAACTCCCTCTCGTTCAAACGAAAACTCGTTATTTGAAACCGCAAAATATTGCGTATCATCAGCAAGAATAAAATAATCGTTACTTTGCCACACTATTTTTACATTCCCAGCAAAGCGATATTTAAGTTCCAACTTTTTCTCCTGTACAAGGCTAATACCGTTTGGGTCAAACGTTTTGGTTGTAATAAAAACTTTGTTGTTTTTCTGTTCAATAGCTACTTTTTTTGTAGTATGCCAGTAATATGATTCACTCATAAATCCTTTGGTGGGTATTAACAATAATGCAATTAAAATCAGGGATATTTTTTTATTCTTTTACATACTTCTCAATAATTGCCAGTACATTTTTATGAATTTTCTTGCGGAACTCTATATCGTCTTTGCTTTCGTTCTCTTTTTGTGTGGTAACTTCAAGATAATAGAGACGCATTTCTTTGTCTTTATCATCTTATGATTACTTTTTATTTTGTAAATAATCGTTTTCAAGTTCCACATCTCCATCTACAATATCAAGAATAAGAGGCAACTCTCCTTTTTTGTAGAGTAACGCAGAAACGTTTATTCCATTCAAATTAGCACCACTATCAATAATAATTTTAGTACCATCACTCAATGTGAAACGCAAGTATTGTTTTGTGGGAATTATGGACTGAATCCCTTTTTCACTCAGCCGTTCACGTGTATTGTGTACATAATACAACAAGTCGTCCATTACCGTAAAATAGGTTTGTGCCTCATCTGATTCTTCGTTTTCAAAATGTTTTATTTCAAGAGGCATTTCGATCATACAAGTTGAGGTTATGTCCTGAATACTATCCTCAGAAATCGCTCTGGAAACAAATGTGGCTACAGATTTATTAAATTCGATACGTTGATAGTTGATAATTTTCCAATCATCATTAACAGATCCATATTCGTCGAAAAAAAATTCTTTGGATTCATAGTCTGGATATTTTACAAACAAATAGGTTGGATAAATTGTATAGTTTGCAATTACTTCTAAATGCAACAAAGATTCTTCCACATTTTCGTCAAAATCACAGCGAGGACACCCGACAACGCTACCATCATCAAAATAACCAATGCTCCCACCATTGGCAGAAAGTAGGTATTTCAATTTTTTGGTACGATTTTCTAATGTTATAGATTTAATTGGGTTGGTATTTTTTTTGTTCCCGCAATAAATCCCAATTAATGCGATCAAGATGATGAAAATAAGTTTATTCATTTTAGTTTTGGTTTTTGGGTTCTGAATTTGCAGTATACTTCTCAATAATTGCCAGTACATTTTTATGGATTTTCTTACGGAAAGCAATATCGTCTTTGCTTTCATTCTCTTTTTGTGCTACAACATCAAGGTAATAAGGTCCGTCTTGCACTAAAATTTTGTTGTCAGCGTAATACAAAAAGAGTTTTTTATCCTTATCATCTTTGGAAGTAATCCTAAACTGGATTGCTTCTCTTTGAAAATCACCAATTGTTCCGTCATCATCACAATAGTTAATGGTCATCGTACTTCGGGTCATCAGTTCTCCCAAATCTTTGGCATCTGCAATTTGAAGTGCTTGCCAATATCCATCGTTGTCATTAATATAAGTATAGATGGTTGTGAGTGGTATTCCATAAACAGCAAGAATGTTATCCATCAAATCTTTACTTACCCAATTTTCAGGATAGGGTACATAAACCATTGTGTCCGGATTTTTCACAACAGATGTATCTTTACTTATGCTGTTTCGTATCCTCTCCAAGGCATTAAACTTTGTTTCTACAAAGTCGTTTTTACTCCAAACGTTCTCAGTTTCATAATAACTCCTACACCCAAGTTTATCGAAAGAAAACATCTCTCTATCATGCCAAGAAAGTACTTCTTCGTTCAAACTGCTTCGTCCAAAAAAGTAACGGTCAATATATTCTATCACGCCGTTGGGATGAAACCGAACGTGATACCTCGTAATGTGTCCATCGTCGGCAAATACTACCATGATTGATGGCAACGGATAAGGGTCGAAAGCAGATGTATCTTTACTTGGAGTTTCTTGATAATAAACTGCCTTATTTTCCGGAAATTCAGTTTCAATAAGATATTGATAATCTTTGTGTAATAAAATTACAGGTTTGGCATTTTGATGTTTAGGGTCGCCGGCATACCAAAATTCTGTACTTGTGTAAGAACCGTGCCAACTGTTGTAAGTTCCGGTAGGAGTAACCTTACCCGATTCTCCGAAGTTCAAACCGTCAATGTAGTAAGCAATTCCGCTCTCTTTTTTGGTGAAAAAGTTGAGATTAAGCCGTTCTTCATAACTTGTGATTACGCCCGTAAAAGGGTTGCCTTCATCAGTTCGTAATATACTTTCATCATTACGAATATAAACATCGGTAACATCGTTTGCAGGTTGTGAATAGAATAACGCTTTAGGTAAGGAAAAATACGCCATTCGGCTTTGATAGGCTCCCAAAAGATAGAGAAAGATAAACCCGACGACAAAAGCAACAAGATATGAACTGTAATACAACACAGGATTTACGGCTTTACAGTAGTTTATCAACCACATAAGTCCGTAGCCCGTCAAAACGGCAAGCAGCGGTGTAAATACAATCAACCCATCTGTATTGAAACTACGCAATTGGTCGGTGGCAAAATAGAATGCCGTAATTCCTAAGCCAAGCGGTATAACAATAGAAAGCAAAAAACTTGCATGACCATTTGCCGCTTGTACTCCGGCAATGAATCCTGCAATGGGAAATACAAAAATACCAAAGGCAAGTGTAACAATAGCCGATGCTAACTTGTCGCCGCTAAGCAATCCCAAACCTGCAGTGCCTGCTAAAAATCCGGTGGCAATGAGCCAGATAAGTACAGTGTTCCAAATCATAGTTTTTTTCATGATTATTATGTGTTTTCAATTTATTGATATTTTTCGCCGTCAAACTTCAAGGTTACGGTTTTATTTTCGACACTCTCCTCCAAACTACAGTCGTCATTACGCATAAATTGACGAGTGTATTCAATCTTACTTTTTGCCACAATGTCAAAATAACCGTTCGTACTTTTGGAGGAAAGCATCAAGACGGTTTTAGTATCCGTAAAGTTGCCTTCACAATTCGTATCCCAGTCTCCGGAGGAACTCGAAACTTCAAATTTCGACAACACTCTCTCCAGCATATTTTCTCTGGGAGTAAATAATGACAACTCTTCGCTTGAATAAGGATTTGTACGACTACTACCTATGTAATTAACCCTTATTCCAAAAGCCCTTTCTCTCGCATTCAGTTTGTAGGGGGCAAAGTCTATGGAAATATAGACAAGTTTTACAGCATCAGAAATCCATGCTTTAGACTCATAGAAGGTCGATAGAATTTTTCCATCAGCATTGTCAACCACTAAAATGTAAGCATCCAATTCAAAGTCGTTATCGTTTTCATAGTAAACAATTTTGGGCAGAACGACCACCGATTTTGCTTTGTCATAAGGCATTGGTTTTATTGAAAAGAGCGACGCTTGAATATCCGTTTGTTTCAATTTTAATTGGGATAAGATGTTATCCGTAAGTTCTTCTTCGGTCAATGCTTTTTCTATTTCTCTACTTTCATTTTTACGAATCTTTCCGCCTTGAGATAAAATAATCTTATCATTCTTCGTCAGTATTAAAGTTGCTTCGGGAGTATTGGTTGCTCGTATTACATTAATCATGCACTGGTAGGTGCATTCACCATTTTTAAACAGATAGTGATGATTTCCTCCTGTTCCGTCAAAGACCAACTCACCGCCGGAAAGCACCAAGTCGGGCTTTTCACTCATCAATTTACCTTTTGACCATGAAGCATAACGATAGGAAAACATGCCGGTATTATATTCGATTTCGTCAACACGAATAATAAACCTGTCCGTTTCAATAATACATACCGGCTCATAAAATTCTCTGATGGACAGATGTACACTGTTCTTATCTTTGGCAATAAGTTGCTGCCTTTTTTGCTTTTCAACCGTTGACAAATAATTGATGGCAGACAGTTTTCCGTCGGAATCTATCCACAACGTTCCATCATTGAGCATAATTCCCCGCCAACCCATTGCCGACCAATCTTTGGCAGGGTTAGAAGTAATAATTTCGTCAATCAGTTGTCGGTCAAAAATATCTTTGTATCTGTATTTAAAATCTTGACTATCTTTTATGTCCGGCAAAGGGTTGGAGAGAGATAAAGGATATTGAACATGTTGTGAGAGTTCGTCGATTTTATCATGCTTTATTCGGTCAATGAATTGCTTCACCAACTCAATCTCCTCTTGTTTGGTCAGTTCTGCCATACTCAAAAGCGGGAGCAGGGCAAATAATAGTACGAATAGTTTTGTTCTCATTGTTTTGTAATAGTAAGTAAGGAATTTATTTAGTAATGCACTACGTCTCTGCTCCTTTGCAGACTAACCTTTTTTCACTCTTCTTACTCCACTGTTACTTTTACATCAGTCAACTTGCCGTCAAAGTTTCCCGTTTGTGCCATCGGAAATACCAATGTCTGATAAAACTTCACGGTGTGGTGAGTGCCGTTTACTTTTTCACGCTGTAATTTATCAGGAGTAAGGTCTTCTATCAATCGGTCGTTGACAAAAAGTTTGGTAGAATAATTACTGCCTTCTATTCTGATTTTTTGTTGTGTCTTGGTCGGAATATTATAATTAAAAGTACAAAGGTATCCGTCGCGCTCAAATCCTACTTTCCCGGTCTTTGGGTCGGCAGCATAGAATGTTGTATTGTCAGATTTAAAAAGAACATCTCCCTTTTTTACGGTTTTCAGGTTGACGGTAAATTCTGCATTATATCCGAATCCTATTTCATTGACAGTTGTTGTACTGTTGGGCTTTAGGGTTTTTGCAGTAAAAATGACTTTTGATTTTAGTTGAGGGTAGCGTGCTAAAATGTTTACTCCGGGGGCTTCACTAATCAGTAATCTTTTTTTATTAAATTCTTCGTAAGGTAGTTTTACCGCAGAACCGTTCCAAAACTTTACGGCAAGGGTTTGTACGGCAGGAAAAAGCCTGTGCTGAACGTCTTGGAAAGTAATACCGTTGCCACAATGGTCATTCCACACCGCAAACATCCCCCCTTGAATTTGAGGGTGGTTTTCATCAAATACTTCTTTCCCGATGTGTGAAGGAATCCATTTGTTGTAAAGATGTTCGGTATTCAGGTAATCATGATAATAACCCGCTCCGGGAACAATATATACCAATCCGTCAGGAATGCTGATTACGTTATATCCTTTTTCTATCATCTCTTTAGGGTCTGCATAGCCGTTATACCAGCAAGCCATTAATACACTATCTACTTTTACGGGAGTGTCTCCTTTGGCATGTGTCAATGCTCCCCAAACCATCGCTTTTTTTCCGAAAGATTCTACATAACGGATATAGCGGTCGGTAAAATACCTGAACTTTTCTACTACCTCTTTGTCTTTGTTGCTGTATTCGTCTGTGCCAATGTGTACATAACTATTGACAAATATAGGGTCATCACCCTCTAAGTATTCTTTTAACAGTTTATCCATAAACTCATAAGTTTTTGGATTGAATAAATCAAGGTGATCCATGCCATATTCTTTACTGCCGATTTCGGGTAAATAGTGTGAAAAGGCAAGAGTGTGAGCCGGAGCATCAATTTCAGGAATGATGGTAACGCCGGCAGATAGTGCTTGTTGCTGTAATTTTCGAAATGCTGCTTTAGTATAAAATCCGTCTTTTGCAGTTAATTCAGGAAAGGTTGTACTTTCTAACCTAAAAGCAGCGTATGTTTTATTCCAATCTCTCTCAAACAAATCATAAAACCCGTTGTCGTTTAAGTGGATTTGAAACGTATTCATTTTATAATACGAAAGCATTTTTACGCACTGCTCAAGATATTCCATAGAAAAAAACTTACGTCCTACGTCTAACATAAAGCCCCGCATTTTATATTGCGGATAATCTTCGATAGACCCGCAGGGAATGACTCTTTTTTCAGACTGTTCCATAATTTGAAGCAACGTCTTGGTACTCCACAAAATTCCTGTAGAAGTATTGGCGGAAATAACAACTTTTGCAGGTTGAATCTCTATGCTATAGGCTTCTTTATTTTTATTGTTAATGGGAATAACTGAAAATATAATATCCCCATCTTTCTGATTGTCATGAATCACTTCAAAAGGTAATCCCAACATTTTTTGTGCATCTTCTGACAATGAGTGCAGGGCTTGTATGGCAAGTTTAGGTGCTTGCGGAGAGATAAAAAGTCGGGTATTCTTGTCGGGAGTAAAAAAGCCTGTACTTCCATTCCACTGTCGCAGTTCGGGAATAACAAAAGGCTTGGGATTTTGTGCTGTGGCAGTCAAAAGTGAAGTTACACAAAGTAACAATGCACCAAAGAAAAGAGAAAATAGGGTTTTCATAACTAAATAATTTTGATGGATATTTTATAGATGAATTGAAAATGCTTATTAATAAGTACCAAGAGATATAAAGGCTACAAATTTACATCATTTCCTTTAAACTTAATCATTGGATTGAAATGTAAAATTAAAAATACAGAATGAAATGTTCATTGCTGAAATTTTTAGACATACACTACAAAATAATGATGAGTGGAGTACATAAGCAGTACACCTGTACTTTGAAGAAGTACAGGTGTACGGGCTTTAGCCCTGATTCGACAAATTTCGCCAAACAATGGCTGCTGTAGAGACGTATTGCATACGTCTCAGCGACAAACGGCTGGTCGATATTTGTCGCCGTTCGTTGCGGCTTGGGTCTGAGACGTTGCGGCTTGGGTCTGAGACGTTGCGGTTTGGGTCTGAGACGTATGCAATACGTCTCTACAACAACGTTCGTCGATATTTGTCGCAGTTTGTCGCAGGGTGTATTCCAATTCACAATTTATATTTAGTTCTTCAACACTTTTCCACGATAGTTCCCAGCCTTGACAATGTAAGTTCCCTGCGGAAGTGTAGAAATGTCGATGACTGCGGCAGCGGGGACTTGGAGTACCAATTTGCCGGTAATGTCGAAAATATCTACCGATTGGACATTTCGACTACGCTCAATGTCCGTAGTCGAAATGTCTGTAGCTGTAAGGTCGATATTCAATACGGTGGTGGCAGGGTTAGGATAGAGTTTCAACTCAGCAACCTTCATATCTAAAATACCGGTAGGTTCTGCTGTCCACTTAGCATACAGCGTAATATCCGCAGTAACTACATCGGTAGTAAAGTCCCACACTTCGACAAACTCAGTGTCCTTATACCAGCCACCGAAAGTATATCCGGATTTGGTCGGGTCGGTGGGTTGGGTAATCGTGCTACCATAAATAGTGGTCAGTGAGCCTGTCGAACTGCCGCCGTCAACACTGAAGGTAACAGTATAACTGTTGATAGTCCACTTAGCATACAGCGTGATGTCTGCCATAACAGCATAACTGCTGCCGGCTGCGTAGTCTGTTCCGCTACCATTGGCTGCCGTATTCCAGCCTGCAAAAGTATAACCCTCTTTACTCAAACCACTACCTGCAGGCAAGGTAATACTGTTACCCACTGTTACTGACTGATTCGCAGGAGCAGTACCTGTACCGTTATTGATACTATAAGAAACAGTGTAGGTAGTATTTTCATCTATCCATTTTGCATACAGCGTAATAATTTCATTGGCAGTCGTAGATAAGTCGGCAGATAGCGAAGAACCTGCAGTGTAAGTTGTACCAGACCCATCAGCGGCTGTATTCCAACCTGTGAAGACAAAACCGGTCTTTACTAATGTACCAACAGTAGCAAGGGTTAAAGGAGTGCCGTAAGTTTTGCTTTGGTCTGCAGAAACTGTACCGCTGGTATTGCCATTTCCGCTATACGCAACAGTATAAGTGATGGCTGTCCACTTAGCATACAGCGTCATATCGGCAGTAACTACATCAGTAGTAAAGTTCCACGCGGTAGTGAACTGGGTGTCCTTATACCAGCCACCGAAAGTATATCCGGATTTGGTCGGGTCGGTGGGTTGGGTAATCGTGCTACCATAAATAGTGGTCAGTGAGCCTGTCGAACTGCCGCCGTCAACACTGAAGGTAACAGTATAACTGTTGATAGTCCACTTAGCATACAGCGTCATATCGGCAGTAACTACATCAGTAGTAAAGTTCCACGCGGTAGTGAACTGGGTGTCCTTATACCAGCCACCGAAAGTATATCCGGATTTGGTCGGGTCGGTGGGTTGGGTAATCGTGTTACCATAAATAGTGGTCAGTGAGCCTGTCGAACTGCCACCGTCAACACTGAAACTTACAATCCTCTTTGCTTGCCAACTCAATATCGGATAGCCGTAATTAATATTGGGTATAAGGTCTTCTTTCCAAGCACCGGAACTTGGTGAGCCGTTGAGCAGGTCAATCATTGCCGTTGTTTTTAATTCGGCTACGGTTTTCCCTTTGAGGTTTGTGGCATCGTCAAAACCCCAACCCGAAATGCCCTCAATGTTCAAATCTTTTAGATAGTAGCAGTTTGAGAGTGTGCCTCCAGCCCAATATCCAATCAATACCCCTTTATTTGTTGTCCAAGAGGTAATGGACGCAGGGGCAGCATAACAATTAGCGACAGTGGCACCATTATTATTCCATCCCACCAAACCGCCAACATAATCATTGCCCGTAACCGAGCCGGTGGCATAACCATCAGCGACAGTACCATAATTCTCTCCCACCAAACCGCCAACATAATCATTGCCCGTAACCGAGCCGGTGGCATAACCATCAGCGACAGTACCATAATTCTCTCCCACCAAACCGCCAACATAAACATTGCCCTCCATTGTACCTCCTTCAACGCCAAGATACTTAATATCACCGAAGTTGCGTCCAAACAACCCGACATAATTCATTCCCGTCTTGCTAACAATCAGGTTGAATATCTTGTGTCCATCCCCGTCAAAAGTACCGGCAAAGAATTTGTCAATATTGTTCGATGTAGGATTATCCCAGCCTCCAATCGGGATAAAGTCTGCACTCGTCATGTCTATATTGTTCATCAGTTTGAAGAACTTGCCTACGGTATTCATACCGGTGGTGGAAAGATCGGTCATCACCATTGTTGAGAGTGTTTGCAGGTCTGCCATCGTGGCAATTTGGTAAGGGTCAGCATCCGTACCTGCACCATTAAAATTGATTTTCCATTGAGCATAGAGTACAATGACTCCGGAAGCCGGACTTGTGGCTCCTGCGGCATACGACGTACCGCTACCATCTGCTGCCGTGTTCCAACCCGTAAACACATATCCGGATTTAACTAACCTACCTTCATCGGGCAGGATTACGGAAACACCGTTTATCATTTCCGGAGCATCTCCCGCTGTATTCCCGTTACCAGAGAAAAAAACAACACCTTCGGTTATTAACTGTATATTATCTATCCATGCACAGTCGTCACCATCACTATTGATAACGTCTTTGGTATATTTCCACGTAAGGGTATGACTGCCGGCCGGCACACCATAGTGGTAGGTACGCCAATCGGTCTCCGAAGTACCTGACCAACTCTCCATTAGAGTACCTTCAACTAAAAACTCTAAGAAGTCCCAACCGTCTTCACTGGAGACTTTGTAGTTAAAACTCACAACGACAGGTCCTGTTATTGTAGTCGAAACTTCGGTACTGCCGTTATTACCAATCGTTCCGCTTTTCACACACGACCCTCCTTTGGCAGTAGCCTCTGTAACGACAGTCCACTGTACGTTGTTCGTCTGAAATACTAATGTTGCATTGTCTAATGCATCGTTAAGGTTATCCCATTTGGCATACAGGGTAACATCTACAGTAACTAAATTGCCCTCAAAGTCCCACGGTGTATTAAACGTGTTATTATCCTCAAACCATCCGCCAAAAGAATAGCCCGTTTGTGTGGGGGCAACAGGTTGTGGAAGGGTATTGCCATCGGGAATATTAACTGTAGTCAGCGTAGAATTGTTGCTAATAAAGGTTACCGTACGAGCCTCTGTCCATTTTGCGTAAAGTGTCATCGTGTTTGTAACCGCATTATCAAAATCCCACAGATGGGTGGTTGCCGACTCTGTACACCAAGCCTTGAAAAACTTCGGTGCACCGCTACCTGTCCATACGGGAGCCGTGAGATGTCTTTCCATTATTTTTTGACCCGATTCAATGGCAATGTCTGCCTGTACCGGGCTACCATCAATAACACTGAATTTAACCGTATGATAAGTTGCCGGCAGATTTTGTCTGTTTAAAATGGGGTAGCCGTAATTAATATTGGGTATAAGGTCTTCTTTCCAGGCACCGGAACTCCGTGAGCCGTTGAGCAAGTCAATCATTGCCGTTGTTTTTAATTCGGCTACGGTTTTCCCTTTGAGGTTTTGTTCATCGTTAAAACCCCAACCCGAAATGCCCTCAATGTTCAAATCTTTTAGATAGTAGCAGTTTGAGAGTGTGCCTCCAGCCCAATATCCAATCAATACCCCTTTATTTGTTGTCCAAGAGGTAATGGACGCAGGGGCAGCATAACAATTAGCGACAGTGGCACCATTATTATTCCATCCCACCAAACCGCCAACATAACCATTGCCCGTAACCGAGCCGGTATTGTAGCAGTTCTCGATAGTGCCACTATTCCGTCCCACCAAACCGCCAACATTATTACTTCCGCTCACAGTACCCCCGACTACGCCGAGATTCTTGACAACACCCACATTATAACCAAACAAACCGACGTAATCTTTGTCGGATTGTTCAATCGTAAGGTTCTTGACGGTAAAGCCGCCACCATCGAACGTGCCGGCAAACCATTTTGAGCCATTGTTAGTAACATTATCACCACAACCGCCGATAGGGATGAAGTCTGTAACGCCGGTGAAGTCGAGGTCATTCATCAACTTCCAGTATTTATCGTAGGTGTTTTTAGAGGTAGCATCCCCACTATCGTCGGGGTCATTCATCACGAAGGTGGATAGCTCCTTAAGGTGGGCTACGGTGGCAATTTGGTAGGGGTCGGCCGCCGTGCCAGTGCCGCCGCCAAAGGTCTGTGCGGAGGAAATGAAGGAACTAAAGAATGTAAGAATGAAGAATGCTAAGAAGATTTTTTTCATGATATTGAAATGTTTATATTGTTTAATTGTTTAATTGTTTGAATTGTTTAATTGTTTGAATTGTTTAATTGTTTGAATT
>CAYVGO010000053.1:2640-15349 GCA_964450725.1 uncultured Muribaculaceae bacterium | reverse complement strand
CCATACCTAAGAAAGCATTACGCACTTTCTCGGCGGTTACATAGTTATCACGGTCGCATATCTCCTGATAGGTTTTGTTGATACCCACACGGATTTTATCCAGCATACGGTTGGCTTCCTGTGCCACGATGCTGCGACCGGATACCCTGCCTAACTTGACATTCCATGATTTCTCTTCCACATCCAGTTTACTACTGAATTGGGAGACTTTGCCGTTTACGGTTACACGGCACATTACGGGTACAAGCGCGTTTTTCTTTGGGGCATTGCGTTTCAGATAAAATAGGACTTTAAAGGTCGATCTCATACTCTACATTTTTTAAGTGACAAAATTATTACTTGTAGAGTTGTTCGTCGATACGCAAATCACTGCCAATCAGTGAAACAGAATCCGATTTGTTTCTTTTTTCGTACTATCTCATCCACTTTCCGAAAATTCGGGTATATTTGTGGACTAAATAGCCATAGAGAGCTTGCAAATCAACACTTTAAAAACCTTTAAAAACCTCCTGCCAGCCAAATCAAAGTAATGGGATAGTAATGCAACTCCGGTTTCAATTGGCTTTTTAACGGTTTTCGTTGGCTTCATCCCTCTCTCAATATATCACCTAAATCGCTATCCTACAACCTTCTTTCTGAGTTCTGCTCTTAGTCTCAGTTTTATTTATTATCTTTGCTGTCTATTTAAAACTAAATTATTTATGATGAAGTCAATTTCCCTTTTACCATTAACACTCTGCAGTATTTGTATTCAAGGACAGGCCATTACATCTGTACCCGTAACTTCAAAAATTGAAGAAGTAACCCTTTTTCGGCAAGGAGCTCAGATAGAACGTTCGGCAGAGATTCAATTCAATAGCACTATACAACAGTTTGTCTTTTCCGGTTTGCCGGCCTCTCTAAATCCGCAAAGTCTTCAACTCTCAGGAAAAGGAGATTTTGTTATTCTTTCGATTTCGCACGCCATTAATCATTTGGAAGAAGAGCAGAACGTAACATTAAAGCAGTTATTGGAAGCTATAGAAGATGTGAAAGATAAAATCGCTTTAGAAAATCTCACATTAAGCATAAAGAAAGAAGAACTTGAACTTTTGCGAGCGAATCGTGCAATCAAAGGAGAACAAACAACACTTAAAATGATGGAATTGAAAGAGGCGTTGGAGTTTTTCAGACAGCAAATGACCCAGTTAAGAAAGAGTGAATATGAGTCTGGGAAAAAACTTGAAGAGTACAAAAAAACACTACAGCGTTTAGAAGATCAGATGTCAGGTTTCAGGGAAAAGTATAATAGACCTACTTCAAAAGTAATTGTTGATGTTGCCTGTACAACTTCAGGAAAAGGAAAATTAACATTACGATATTTTGTAGATAACGCCGGATGGCTTCCTGTCTATGACATCAGAGTGAAAAATACTGAAAGTCCGTTATCTTTTGTTTACAAAGCACAAATGCAGCAAAACAGCGGTGAAGACTGGAATAACGTACAGTTGCGGTTTTCTACGGGTAATCCAACCTTACAACTGCAAAAACCAACACTTTATCCATGGTATATAAACTTTCATCAACCCGCAGTTTACTCGGCTTCCAATGCTTATCCCCAAAGAATGCGATCTGCTGTGATGCATGCCACAGAAGAAGTTGCGATGGAAGATGCAGCCGGAAGTTCTTCTCATAAATTTAAGTCTTCAGCCGTAAAGATAAGTGAAAATAATACGACGGTCGAATACACATTGCCTGCACCTTATACGTTACTATCGAACGGAGAAGAGAGTTCTGTAGAACTTACATCCAAAACCTTGCCCGCACAATACAAATATGCTGCCGTACGTAAATTAAATCCGATGGTCTTTTTAACGGCAGACATTACGCAGTGGGAAGATTTGAATTTACTTGCAGGCAATGCAAGTTTATACTTTGAACAAAGTTTTGTAGGTAAAACCTATATTGACCCGCGTGCCATTCAAGATACATTGACATTGTCTTTAGGAAATGACCCGAATATTACCGTAACCCGAGTAAAAGGTAAAAACTATCAAAGTAAAAACTTCTTAGGTAACACGCGTACAGATGAACGAGAGTGGTTATTGACAGTCAAGAACAATAAAAAATCTCCTATAAAGTTGACTTTAGAAGATCAAATCCCGGTTTCTACCCATCAAGATATTACCGTACAGGCAATCAATGTTTCAGATGGGAATTACAATAAAGAGAAAGGTTCTGTTGTATGGAATTTCGATTTACAACCTGCAGAAAGTAAATCAGTAACGCTGAAATACAGTGTAAAATATCCAAAAAAAGAAACCCTTATCTTAGAGTAATCCATTTTTGTTGATACATGTTAGTTTCCCCTTCAATTTTATCAGCCAATTTCTTATCATTAGAGAGTGAAATAACAATGCTCAATGAGAGTTCGGCAACAGCCATTCATTGTGATATTATGGATGGTGTTTTTGTTCCGAATATCTCATTTGGCTTTCCTGTCATATCGGCAATCAAAAAGAAGAGTACTTTACCTTTAGATGTCCATCTGATGATTGTTGATGCTGACCGATATGTCGAAGATTTTAAGCACGCCGGCGCCGATTGGCTAAGCGTACACTACGAAGGTGCATTACATTTACACCGAACTATAGAGAAAATTAAAAAATGTGGTATGAAAGCCGGTGTTGTGCTTAATCCTCATACTCCTGTTACGGTGTTGAGTGAAATATTAGCAATAGTTGATATTGTTTTATTGATGTCTGTCAATCCTGGATTTGGAGGACAACAGTTTATTGACAATACCTTGAATAAAATTCGACAGTTAAAAGCAAACATTACTGAGAGAAACTTAGCCACGCAAATATCAATAGACGGCGGAGTAACATTAGAAAATGCAGGAGAAATTTCCAAAGCTGGAGCCGATATTGTTGTTGTGGGAAATACTGTTTTTAAAGCAAATCACCCGACAGAAACCATCAAGCAATTAACCCTCTAAGTTCAATCAAGAGTTTATATTTTATGAGTGAGAAAAAACCCATCAGTGTTTCCAAAATATTTTTACCTGTATTTATCGGCTTAGGTGTTGTTGGGTATTTGTTTTATGATGAATTTGATGCAACAGCATTTGAAAAAATCACCTTTACCTGGAAGTCTATGCTATTTATTTTCTGTGCATTGTTATTAATGTTTGGTCGGGATTTCGGCTACATGTTACGATTACGCATTTTATCGGAAGGTTCCATATCTTGGCGAAAATGTTTTCGGATTATTATGTTGTGGGAATTTACCTCGGCCGTAACACCGGGAGCCATTGGCGGTACAAGTTTAGCCATTTTATATATTAACAAAGAAGGAACACCAATCGGCAAAAGCACTTCTATTGTTATGGCCACATCGGTTTTAGATGAGTTATACTTTATTATTATGTTTCCGCTAATGTGGCTACTCATTCCGGACGGTAAACTCTTTTTCTCTGAAAGTGTATCTATAGACCAGTTGAAATACTTTGCTTTAATCGGCTATTTCATAAAATTAGCATGGGTATTGTTTCTAAGTTACGGAATGTTTATTAAGCCTTATACATTCAAATGGATATTAGTCAAACTATTTTCTCTGCGTATTTTAAAACGTTGGCAAGTATCTGTTGCAAAAGCCGGCGACGATATTATTGAAAGTTCGCAAGAGTTAAAGTATAAGAGTTGGAAATTTTGGTTGAAATCTTTAGCGACAACTTTTTTGTCCTGGACATCACGCTATTGGGTAGTCAATGTTTTATTTCTGGCATTCTTTATGGTCAGTGATCACTTTCTGATTTTTGCAAGACAATTAGTAATGTGGATTATGATGTTAATTATGCCTACCCCCGGCGGTTCCGGACTTTCAGAAATGGTTTTCAGTAAATATCTTAATGATTTTATACCTATCGCAGGCTTTACGGTTGTACTTGCGTTTATGTGGAGAATAATTACCTATTATATCTATCTTATTATAGGAGCAATTATTCTTCCAAGATGGTTGAGAGATCATTTTGCCACTCCCAAAATTGTAAAAAATAGAAGAATAAAAAATTCACCTTCTTACAAAAGTAAAAAAGTCTAAACGTTACTCAATATCGATAGTTTTATTATGACTATTCTTTTTGCCGGCTCTTTTGACCCTTTCACTATCGGACATTATGACATTCTTGAACGAATAGCACCCTTTTGTACTAAAATAGTGATTGCTATTGGAGAAAACATCCAAAAGCAAGGCTTATTGACTGTAGAACAACGTAAAGTATTATTGGAAACCCTATTCCTCGACTTTGAAAAAAATGTGGAAATATGCAGTTACCATGGATTAACGGCAGATTTTTGTAAGGCTAAGAAAATTCGTCATCTTGTCAGGGGTATTAGAAACACGACAGACTTTGCTTTTGAACAAACATTAGCCGATGCCAACAGGAGATTATATGACCTTGAAACGGTACTACTGATAGCCAAAGCAGAATATGCTCACATTTCGGCAACCACCGTTAGAGAAATCTTTCTACACGGCCGCTTACCGATCAACTTTTTACCACAACATACGTTATATTTAGATAAACTAAGAGAACTTATACCTCTGTCTGAATAACAAATAAGAATATGGATTTGTTATTCAATAGAAATTCCTTACCTTTGCAGCCAATTATCTAACTTAATAACATTTATCAATTAAATGGCAGTAAAAATTCGTTTAGCAAGACACGGCAAAAAAGGCTACGCTTTTTATCACATTGTAGCCGCCGACAGCAGGGCGCCACGAGATGGCAGGTTTATCGAAAAGTTAGGAACCTATAATCCTAATACAAATCCGGCAACAGTAGAATTAAATGTTAACGAAGCATTGAAATGGTTAAACTGCGGTGCACAGCCGACAGACACTTGTCGAAATATTCTATCAAAACAAGGTGTTTTATATTTAAAACATTTACAGGGTGGAGTGGCTAAAGGTGCTTTTTCTCAAGAAGAAGCCGATAGACGCTTCCAAGTTTGGGTAGATGAAAAACAAAAACAAGCCGAACAGAAAAAAGAATCGTTGCAAAAAAATAAAGACAAAGAGAAAGCAACAAAATTAGAAGCAGAAAGTATTGTAAAACAAAAACGTGCAGAAGCAATTGCTCAAAAGAATGCAGAGAAATTAGAGGCACAACGTGCTGCAAAAGCCGCTGAAGCCGCTGCAGAAGAAGTTGCTCAAGAACCTACTGCTGTTGTTGAAAATACTGAAGAAGCAGCATCATAACTTCGATCAAAAAACAGTAACTTAAATACCCGCAGGTCATACTTGCGGGTATTTTGTTAGGTGAACCATTGTTACAATAGATGAATTAATGTGCTGTAAAACTACTGTCCGGTAGAGTTCGCTACAAATGTACTTCTTTGTATTTCATTCCTATATTCTTTCATTTTTCTATTCCCTTGTTACAGTCAATTTATAAAAATACAGTTTCCCAACTTACGAAACTCTACAACCCAAGAGAGGCTACGGCTATTACGCAGTGGTTATTGTCTGACATGACTCAAATTCCGAAACATTTACTTGCTACGGAACAAAATATTACCCTTTCAGATGAAACTGTAAAAAAAATTCAACACGCCGTATCACAACTTTTAGAATATTGCCCGATTCAATATGTTTTAGGTTATACAGAATTTTATGGTCATCAATTTATTGTATCCCCATCAGTATTAATTCCCAGACAAGAAACAGAAGAATTAGTACATTGGATTATTGAGGATTATCAACAACAAAAAAATCTGCGGTTTTTAGATATTTGTAGCGGAAGTGGTTGTATTGCTCTGACACTTGCCCGTCACTTACATCAGTCAAAAGGAATAGCATGGGATATTTCGGAAAAAGCCATCGAAATTGCTCGTCAAAACGGATGTAACGACAATATAGTATTTCAACAAGTCAATATTTTAGAAAATATCCCGTCAACAGAATCTTTTGATTTTATCGTCAGTAATCCTCCGTATGTTTGTGAAAATGAAAAAGAAAATTTAGAGTTTAATGTTTTGAACTTTGAACCACATATTGCTCTTTTTGTCCCGGATAATCACCCGTTGCTGTTTTATGAAAAAATTGCCACATTTGCATCTCAAAATCTGGAAGACCAAGGTAGTTTATACTTTGAGATTAACTGTAAATTCGGTCGAAAGATTGTTGAGTTGTTAGTCCGCAAAGGTTTTGAGAAAGTTGAACTTCGGAAGGATATAGATGGAAAAGAGAGAATGATTAAAGCAATATGGCAAAAAAAGAGATAGATGAAAAAACGGCATTACAGAAAATTGAACAATTATGTAGCCGTAAAGAAATGTGCATTGATGATGTCGAAAAAAAGTTGAGATTATGGGGTATTACACAACCTCAAAACATTATCAACAGTCTCATCAAAAATCAGTTTGTTGATCAAAGGCGTTATGTACGTGCGTTTGTTCGCGAAAAAAAAGAGTATTCGCAGTGGGGAATTTATAAAGTCAAAACTGCATTAATGGCAAAAAAAATTGACAGTCATTTGATTTCTGAAGTACTTTCAGAGTTTTTTAATGAAACTGAATTAGAAAGATTATACCTCTTACTACAAAAAAAACTGCGCTTCATCAAACAGGGAAATGATTACGAGAAAAAAGCCAAACTCTACAGATTTGCCTTAGGTAGAGGATTTGAACATGAAATGATTTACAAAGTATTGGAAAAACTAAATTTTGAATGATGATTACATTACAACAACACTATAACTTAAAATCTCAAAACTCTTTTGGTATTGATTGCATGGCAGAACAATATCTTGAAATGACATCTCAGGAAGAAGTTTTGGAAATGGTTAATACTTACAACGATTTTCACATTTTGGGAGCGGGTTATAACTTATTATTACCCGACAATCTCAAAGGATTATCTGTCAAAATGACAAATCGTGAGGTAGATGTACTTTCAGCAACTTCTGAATATGTGAAAATCAGAGTGGGAGCAGGAATGTTGTTTGACGATTTGATTGTAAAGTGTATTGGATTAGGACTTTGGGGTGTTGAAAATTTATCGGGAATTCCAAGTAGTGTCGGAGCTTCTGCGGTACAAAACATCGGTGCTTTTGGTATTGAAGCAGGAGAGTGTATTACGGAAATCGAAGGTATTTGTCAACAAGAAAAAAAAGTAGTGAAAATTTCTAAATCAGAAGCGGCTTTCGGATATAGAAGCAGTATATTCAAGCAAAAATCTCATCGGTTTATTATCACACACGTTATATTTGGACTTTACAAAAAAAGCAGTCCTAACATAAGTTATGCGGGAGTACAAGAAGAATTGAAAACTTTAGGAAATCCAACATTGCAAAATATTCGACAAGCGATACTCAACATCCGCAATAAAAAACTGCCGGACCCCAAGATGATTGGAAATGCCGGAAGTTTTTTTAAAAATCCTATCGTAAAGCCATCAATAGCACATGCTTTGCATGCCGCTTATCCTGAAATTCCTGTTTACAATGCTTTTCCGAATAAAAAACTCTCGGCGGCATGGCTTATAGAGCAAGCCGGATGTCGAAATATTGAATTTGAGAATGTAGGATTATCTCCAAAGCATTCTCTTATTGTCATCAATAAAACCGGGAAAGCAACAGGACGTGAAATTTATGCTTATGCCCAAGAAATTATCTTGACGGTCAAAAATAAATTTGATATTACATTGGAGCCCGAAGTTGTATTGCTATAAGACTCACATTCCAAGAAGCAAAATTCAAAAGTAATGACCTAAAAGTTCTATCCAATCGTTGAATCTACATAATTATTATGTATTTTTGCAACGACAATCTTCAGGTTTTAAGATTATCAACAAACTCATGGTATTTGAACATTAAAAACTACTTACCTCATGAAAAAACTATTACCCGTTTTATACAGTCCCTATTTTTTAATTGTTGTGGGCTTTATTATTTGGATGACTTTTTTTGATAGAAATAATTGGATTGCTACTTATAAAACAATCAAAAGCATACAAAAAATGGAGCCGCAGTTGGAACATTATCGTCAAGAAGCAGAAAAAAATCAACTGTTGTACCGCAATATTTTACACAATGATTATGTTTTGGAAAAGTATGCTCGAGAAGTGTTTAAGATGAAAAAAAAGAATGAGGATATTTATATCATCGAAAATAATGATTGAAAAGTTATTTTTTTTCCATTCCTCAAATACCAATCCTTATCACAACTTGGCAACGGAATACTATTTACTCCAAAATATTCCTGCCAATGCTCTAATTTTTTATTTGTGGCAAAATCGCCATACTGTGGTCATCGGAAAACATCAGAACCCATTTAGAGAATGCAAGGTGAACCAACTTTTGCAGGAACAAGGATTTGTTGCACGACGAATTTCCGGTGGTGGTGCTGTATATCAAGACTTGGGAAACCTCAATTTTACATTCTTAACCCAGCGTTCTCATTTTTCAATAGAAAAACAAACGAATGTAATTTGCCAAGCGCTCAAAACATTAGGATTGAATGCTCAACCCAACGGTCGTAATGATATTACGATTTCCTACAGAAAAGTATCTGGCAATGCCTACTATCAAGAAAAAGAGAATTGTTACCAACACGGTACAATATTGGTAAACGTTGATATTGAAAAAATGGTAAATCTTCTGACAGTGAATGTAGAAAAAATGACGGCACATAGTGTAACTTCAGTAAAATCAAGGGTTGTTAATATAAAAGAATTACAACCGGATATTACGCAAGAAAAAATAATAGAAAGTTTATGCTTAAGTTGTTCTCAAATCTATGGATTACCACTTAAGCCATTATTGATAGGTACAGAAGCACAAGGTCATATTAAAAATTATGAAGATGAGTGGAGCAGCGATTCTTTTCTATTCGGAAGGCAAACTTCTTTTCAGCATCAAAAAGAACAAAAATTCGAATGGGGAATGGTTGAATTGCAATATAGTGTTTGTCAAGGACTAATTGATGATGTCGTGATTTACTCTGATACTTTAGACACCATCATCATTCCTCAATTAACCCGACAACTCAAAGGATTACCATTACATAGTATTCATACATTATCTTCGGAAAGTGCCATTGTTCGTGATATTTTATCATTGTTCCAATAATATTTACCATGATAGATCAACAAATTGTAGAGCGCATACATAATGCTGCACATATTGTAGATGTTGTACAAGATTATTTAACCCTCAAAAGAGCAGGTCAAAATTATGTAGCCTGTTGTCCTTTTCATCACGAAAAAACACCCTCTTTTACGGTTTCTCCCGCAAAAAATATCTTCAAATGTTTCAGTTGCAGTGTTGCAGGTAACCCTGTAACATTTATTATGGAGTATGAAAAAGTAAGTTATGCCGATGCTTTAAAGATATTGGCTAAAAAATATAATATTCCTATTGTTGAAAAAGAGTTAACCCAAGAAGAGATTGCCAAAAAAAACGAACGTGAGAATATGTTTGTGGTATTAGAATACGCTGCGTTATATTTTGCAGAAATGTTACACCACCACAAAGAGGGAATCAATGTAGGAAAAAGTTATTTTGAAGAACGCGGTTTTACGGATGATATTCTCCAAAAGTTTCAATTAGGTTATTCGTTAAATGTCTCTGACGAATTTACTAAAACTGCGATTGCCAAAGGTCATAAAGAAGAGTATTTAATTAAAACCGGACTGACCATTGCCAGAGAAAACGGACAACTCATTGACCGCTTTTGGGGAAGGGTAATATTTCCCATTCATTCTGTAAGCGGTAGAGTAATCGGGTTTGGTGCAAGAACCTTACGAACAGATAAGCATATTGCAAAATACTTAAACTCTCCCGAAAGTGATATTTACCACAAAAGTAATACACTTTTCGGACTGTTTTTTGCCAAAAAGAACATTGTACAGGAGAATAAGTGTTTTTTAGTCGAGGGATACACCGATGTACTCTCTTTTTTTCAGAGCGGAATAGAAAATGTTGTAGCAAGTTCCGGTACCGCGCTGACATTACAACAAATAGAGCAAATACAAAGATTTACTGACAATGTAACGATTATTTATGACGGTGACAGTGCGGGTATTAAAGCTTCTTTCAGAGGAATTGATATGCTGTTTGAGCAGGGGTTAAATGTCCGGGTAGTACCTTTGCCTGATGGTGATGATCCCGACAGTTTATCCAAAAAATTAACTCCGGAGCAATTGCGTCAATACATTGCAGAGCATGAAGAGGAGTTTATTCAGTTTAAAATACGGTTATTGTTGCCTGATGCTTCAGATGCAATAAAGCGTAGTGAGTTAATTCAGTCAATTGTCGAAAGTATTGCTTTAGTCAAAAACAGTATCACACGTTCTTTATATGTCCAGAACAGCAGTATATTACTCTCAGTTCCTGAAAATGTTTTGCTGGCAGAGGTAGAAAAAATACGTAAAACCAAGTTGACAAGTGCCGCAAAACATAAAGAAAAATTGCCGCTTGTAACACATCAAACATTACCTGAGCCTCACCATTCCGTACCCTCTGAAGGAGATAAATATCTCAAAGAAGTAGAAACTTTGGAAAAAGAACTGATTACTTATTTACTGCGTTACGGAAATGTAGAAGTATTTGAAAATCAAACAGTATCTGAGTTTATTATCAGTGAAATTTTAGGAGAAGAGTTGACGTTTGTGAACGCAACTTGTCAGAAGATTTTTGAAGAGTATTTGAAAACCTCTACAGAGAAAGGAATTGTTGATATACAAATTTTCTCTCAGCATCATGACCCGGATATTGCCGCCTTCACGGCCAATCTTTTTGCGGAAAAATATACACCCAGCAGTATGTGGGTTGTCAAAAAAAATAGCGACATTGAAGATGCTGCGATTGCTGATAAAGCGATGTTGATTTATAAACGGAATATCTTAATTCAAACCATCGAAAAATTAAATCGACAGTTAATGACAGCAACAGGCGAAGGAGAGATTAGGGAATTACTGACTAAAATTGATTACCTCAACAAATACAAAGTAGAGTTTAATAAGTTGATTGGAAGGGTTATTGGGTGATGTCCTCAAACAATAAATCCTGAAAAATTATTACTATTCGGTAAAATGAAATACGACTAATCAAAACTGCATGAAGCAAAAGACAGTGTTTCTAAGCCCTTGTAAAATTGCAAAAAATTGGTTGCAATTCATGGTTTCGGATAATAATATAAAAAAAACTCAGATGGAGTTATCTGAGTTTTCGTGTTTTTGCGAGAATATGTTTAAATCCCGAGAATTTTTTCTTTTGCCCGCAATTGAAATATTAAGATTACAACTGTTGCAAAGCAAAAGAGTATGCTCCTATGGCAATGGCTTTGCTGGCTCCCAACTTGGAAACCGTAATAGCACTTTTTGCTTCTGAGTTATATAAAACTTCGGTGTTACTGTTAGGAACTTTTATTTTCTTTATGGTCGAAGTGTCGGCAAATTGTTGTGCTTGCTCAGCGTCGTCAATGTAGTAAACTTTTTGTTGCAGACGATTAACACTGTCTCCGCTCAACCTGTCAAGTTTACTGTTAAACTCTTTAAGCATTGTTGGAATAATATACTTGTGTGCACCGGCAACACCACCGCCAATGACCATAATACCATCTACTAACGTTAACGCATCTGCCATGGCATTGGCAGCCATTTCACCCAACTCTGCATAAGATTGTATGGCCGCTTCACGATTTCCGCTCTGCACCCCTTCTGCAATTAAGAAAATATCTTTAGGTGTAAGTAATGTCTGAGTTTTACTTAATTCCTGATATACCCGCTGAACGGCTCTTATACTGACACTTTCTTCTACAAAGCAGCGTTGGTACTTTTTATTACGAAATACCCAAATACTGCCTCCCAAAGCATTATCTCCAATCACTAATTGGTTATTGATAACGACTCCACATCCGAATCCTGTTCCTAATGTTACCCCTATTAGATTTTTGTATTGTTTGGGATTATTGCAATTCGTTAACAGTTGATTGACATCAACCAAACTTCCGGCAATGGCTTCACCGTAAGCAAATAATGCTCCGTCGTTATTAATAAATACAGGTAGTTTAAAGTGATTTTCCAAAAACGCTTTTAAAGGTATTCCACCTCTGAATGATGGAAAGTTGGGTAAATCACCAATAATTCCGTTGGGATAGTCTGCCGGTCCGGGAAATGCAAAACTTATGGCTACGGGCTTTGCGGGCAAAAAGGTTAATACTTTGGTAAATCCTTGTACCAATGTATTCAAACAGTTTTCCAGATTTTCTGCTTGAGATGGCAGTGTTATCGGCTGTACGATTTCTTGGTTACCTTGCATTGCCGAGAATACAAAATTGGTACCGCCGGCATCAAGTGTTAAAACAATACGAGAGTCTTTTGTGTACATACGTAATAAGATTTAATGGTGAATTATGAATTGTGAATTATGAATTGAAATACACTCTACGAAGAGCAGGCAACCCTCATTGGAAGGGCTCTGCCCGAAGCAATCTCTAAAATAATGGTGAATTATGAATTAAATATATTTTATGAACGATTAAATAAGAATAATTGTACAAACTAAATTGCGAAATCGCAACTTATCTCTTCAGAGTGTCTGAACCTATGCTTTCAGAGTATCTGAACCTACGCCTTCAGAGTATCTGAACCTACGCCTTCAGAGTATCTGAACCTATGCTTTCAGAGTATCTGAACCTACGCCTTCAGAGTATCTGAACCT
>CAYVGO010000053.1:0-2540 GCA_964450725.1 uncultured Muribaculaceae bacterium | reverse complement strand
GATTTATGAAAAACAGCATGAGCCGAATTTTTCCATTGTTGTTCTGATAATGATTTTTGCCATAATGCCTGAGGCTCTGTACGTCTGACAATATATTTTCCAAAACGTTCTAACTTCTCAAAATTACCGGAGTCTAATAATTCATAATCCGTAAATTTCTGTGGTGTATAAACATTCATTTTGGCTAAATAACGCTGTTAATGTGTTGTACCAAAGGTTTTGCGGTGATAATATAATCTTCTAACGTTGACAGAAAGTCGGGTTTTGTGATTACTTTATTCTCTAACCGATGGGTAAATAAAAAATGCTTTTGCTTTACCCATTGCATGTGTTGAAAATCTTTGGGAATCCCTCTGGGTGGGATTTTTAATGCTTCCATTTCCTCAAATCCCCCAAAAAACTTTACTACATTTTTGTCTGAGAGTATCTCTTCCCAACTTTCGGTATTATTGACCATATCTTGTCTGATTTTTGATAATGGTTCTTTTTCCGGCGACCATAATCCTCCTGTGATAAAAGAATTGTTGTTTTCTATATGTAAATAATAACCCGCCAGTCCGCTTTTTTTACCTCCTTTAGCCACATAAGTTCCAATGTGGGTTTTATAAGGCGTTTTGTCGGATGAAAATCGAGTATCTCTATACAGCCTGTAAGTACAATCCTTGAGCGTAATACCGGTGATGGTGGTGTCTATGGATTGTACCAGTTCCATAAACTTTTGTCCGATTTGGTTAGCTGCTTCCAGTGCAGTTTGGTATTCCTCTTTGTGAGCATGAAACCATTCTCGGTTATTGTTATTTTGTACCTGACGGAGAAAAGATAAGACAGTTTCCATATATTTTGTCATTTAAAGTTTACCAATTAATAATGTGTTTTGAGAACTCTCAAGCGTTTTTTTGCTCATCAAAAATGTGAAGAGGTACATCCAGAATAATATTATTTGTGCAGAGCCTTTACTTAGATAAGTATCGGTTGTAAGCATCAGAAGAAAAAAAATTATGATGCAGCATAAAGTAATGGAAAAATACTTTCTTTTAAACATGATATAACACGGGTATAAAAAGAAAAACAGCAAGAAAAGGAGTCCGAATATACCGTAGTGATGAAAGTGGTAGAGGTAGCCGTTGTGGTGAATAAAGCCACTGTCGGCATAAAATTGATGTCCGGATTCGATAAAATATTGGTGTAGTTTTTTATTAGCATAGACGGGTCCATCGCCAAACAGCCAAAAATCAGGACTATGCTGCAGAACGGTTTTCCATATTGTTAAGCGGATGGAGGCTGAACCTGTATTATGTCCTTCTTTGAAAAACAATGAACTTTCTGTGGTCATTTCATGCAGTCGAACTTTGAGAGAGGTTGGAAATGTAATGTAAATAGTAATAATTGTCAGTATGGTTATACCCGTGAATAATAACTTTTTAGATGTGGAAACCTTGAAGAAATAATAAATCAATATTACAGGAATAACAATAGCAAGACTTAGAACTCCATCTCTATTGAGGGTGAAAAAGATTAAAAAAGTATTTAGTAAGAATGTTGATAAGAAAAATAAGATGTACCTTTTTCGACTGCGAAATAAAAAAACGAGAGAAAAGATAGCCGCAAATGCCGGGTAAAATGTATAATTCTTAATAAACACGTCAACAAAACTAAATCGACTTTGGGCAGTCATAAATCTTGCATTGAAAACACCTTGAAAATACTCGGTAGGGTTGTTCAATAGGTTGGAAAATCCATGATAATTGTATAATAAAAATAAACCCGAGCAGGTTGTGCCAATAATAAAAATAATTACAAAGTGGTTGATTTGTTTTTGTGTTATTTTTATGGCGACAAAAAGCGAGAACAGAAAATAGACAAGGTAGGTAAATGTAAGATCTTCAATGGGGGCAAAGGTGGGTTTGATATGATGAGAATTAGGAATAACGGTGAAAAGTAAAACTAACAATAACCCGTACCCGCAAAATCCAAGAACTCCATAAACATAGATACGTTGTAGCGTGTTTTGTTGTAAGTAGTGTTTTAATTCATGACGAAAAAAAATAAGTCCCCACAATAGAGTTATACATAAAATTACTTTAGGAATATCAATACTGATAGGAACTATAAAACCTAATGAAATTGTAAACAAACAGGATAGAAATAGAAATATTTTTTCTTTCAAGGTAGTCTTATTTTATCAATTTGTAATTCTTAAATCCGCCGATAGTTCTACGATTCCCTAACTTTTTTTCTATCCAACCTACAATTCTGTATTTTAACCCGAACATTTTACCGGATGTTGATTTTTTTCCTCCATATCGCAACAAGTGTTTCCAAGAACATTGTTGTATTCTTGACTCCATTACTTTAGGATGACTTTCTTTAAATAGGGGGAACTGTAATAAGTTTCCATAATCATGGTATGAATCAGGAATTACAGATTGTTTGTCGGTATGATATACATTATGCATTGCTACCGTTTTTTTAACCATAGACCTTGGGTCTCGCGACCATCCGTAATGAAACATTTCTGCTCCAAAAATTCTCTTTACTTT
>CAYVGO010000052.1:0-16679 GCA_964450725.1 uncultured Muribaculaceae bacterium | reverse complement strand
AAAATAATAAGGCTGCTCAACGCTGTAAATACTCTTTGAACAGCCTTATCTAATATATTTTAAAATGTATTACGGTTTATCCCACCAAATTCTTCCTTTGGTATAGCCCGAAACAGTACCATAATTTGGGTCTGCTGTTAATTTTTCAATGGCTTTATTATAGTTTTCACTATTAGCATCATTGGGACTTGGAACTACTCCACGACGAGGAATAATAAGGGTACTACCCGATTTTTTAATTTCTTCAAAATAAGCAACACCATTTTCTGAAATAATATCACTACCTGCAACAAGTGATGTTTTAAATGAGGGTAAACCTGTTCTTTTCCATGTTGCCCAAGCCTCTTCTGGATGCATATAAAAATCTACCCACGCTTGCGAAATAATTTTTTCCAATGTTACAGGGAAAATATCCGGTTGGGCTAAATAAGCATCAATATCAACCTGTTCAATTGGATGGTAATTATCACTTGCCGCATTCATGGCAGAAGGTACTCCAGTACGCTCTGCCCATGATTGATAGAGTAACATCGAAGATGTGATACCCTCTTTATACCAATCTTCTGCACTTTTTCCACCTTTTGCACTGCCGGCTTTGATCGCAATTTCTGCCATCATAAAACACAATTCAGGATAAGTTAATTGAGGAGAAAATAATTTGATTTTTTCAGATGACAGCCTGTATGTGTTATCTTCAAGATCATTCACGGTTACTCCTGTTCCTGCATTACCGCCATTTTTTACATAAAATCGGCTCTCTATTTGTGAGGATACACGAATTGATACACTTGAACTTGCCGAATATCCAATTGATGAATAGGTATAATATGGTCGATTAGTTATCTCATGTGATGCACTATCAGGATTGGCAGACATACCCACATATCTTTTTAACCAATTGGATTGTATTGGATTACTAAGTGCTGTAGGTACATATTTTAATACAGTATCCATCCTATCATTATAAATTTTACTGTTTGTTCCAATAGCATCTCCTTTCTTGCCAAAACCATTAGGCCTTACTAAAATTACCAGACGCGGGTCATTATTATCTCTCAACATAGATACAAAAGCACGTGAAGCAGCATAATTATAAGTTAATGCATCCATGTCAGACGTATTATCATTATGGTCATTAGGATGATAATAAACACAAGACTCGTCATTGTTAGAAATAATACGTCCATCGGTCAATACCTCATCAATGACACTATTATAGTGTACAGCATCTGCTTTTTCTAACCTCTGAGCCATTTTTATTCTTAAACTATTACCAAATTTTATCCACTTGTTAATATTTCCTTGATAGAAAAAGTCATTATTACCTAACGGATATTGTTCGACTTTGGTGGTACTTGACAAATCTGCAACACTTTGTTTGACCGTAGCATCAAATTGCTTGTAAAGATCTTGGTAAAAATCATACTTTGGAAGTTTAATCCCTTCGTCAACCTTAAAGGCTTCGGTATAAGGAGCAGCACCATAAACATCAAACATCAACCATGCTTCGTATGCTTCTAACATTTTTGCAATGGCGGCTAAATCACTAAACTTGTCTTTTTCAGCATGATATTTAATCACCGTATTGACCAAATAGCGTAATTTTAATCCAATTTGTCCTCCAAAAAATTTGTCGTAATAAGGTGTGTAGGGAGATGTACCTGTCGCTTTTGCATTATCAAAGTAAATACCATCAGGTGCTCCACCTGATGCTACGACATATTGCATTAACTGCATAACTCCACTATATTTATTGGTTAAATCATGACGTGCAGCATTATTCCAATTTAAAGTGGCTCCTGTAAAAATATAACGAGGATCGGTTGAACCTAATTGTTCCGGATTTGTATTTAAATCTTGCAATGGTTTCATACAAGCCACCAAACTTACAAGAAGTAATAAAATATAAATTATTTTTTTCATACGATTTATGTTTTAGAATTTAAGATTGAGACCAAATGAAAAACGGCGAGAATAAGGTACTCCTCCAATGTCATAAGGAGTTAATGGATTATTTGTGTGAATGGATTCAGGATTTAATTTATCTTTTAAACCGTTATACAAGTAACCAACATTTAACGCAGAAAAAGAGATTCTTAAATATTGAATACCAATTTTTGAAGTCCATATTTCAGGAATCCGCCAACCCAAACTAATTTCACGTAAAGCCACCCATGTATTATTCATAATAGCTAATTCTGACGGCATTCCCCATCCTAATGTTTGATAATAAGCTTCTGCTTTCATAGGCTCAATGATATTTTTTTCTACAGCATCTTTATAAGTCATGCCTGATACATCAACAGTTTGTGTGGGATCTGCTTTGCTGGGAGCCATCGTTCCTTCATCAAATACGGCGTCTAACATAATTCCATCATATACTTTTTCCCCTTTATAATTTATACGCTCTAATCCGCCATGCTCTTTATCTCTACCTTCAAGCGAAGAAAGTAAACTACCACGAGAAGAAGCATACTTATAAGCATTTGAAAAATATTGTCCACCCACACGAGAGTCAATTTGAATATATAAATCAATACCTTTATAACTTAATGTAGTATTCAACGCCCACAAAAAATCGGCTTCAACCTTACCAATCACTTTGCGGATTTCAGCTTCCCCCGGTTTGTCACCATCTTGTACCCAACCATATTGATTCACTTTATTTGGATTACCAATAGTTCCCCAATAAGATAATAGAGGTTTACCATTTCTTGGATCGCTCGCATCATTGGGATTATTATATTTCATAAGATATCCACCATATCCACCATTATTTTTGGGAGTTGTGATGACACCAAATGCTCCGCCTTCATAAGCTCTAATAGAAGGACCTGCATCATATCCGTCAGCAAAAAATTCGAGTTCTTTGATATCTGGGTGTAGTGAAATTACCTTACCTCTGTTAAGTGTAAAATTACCTCCAATACTCCAACGTAAATCCTTATTACGTAGTACATCACCATCTATCTGAATTTCAATCCCCTGATTTTGAATATTTCCGGCATTGATTAATGCTGAATTTGCTCCCGATTCAGATACAGAACTCAAAGTAAGAATTTGATTGTAGGTATTAGTTTTATAATATGCAAAATCAAAATTTAATCTTTCTTGGAAAAAGCGTAAATCAGTACCAATTTCAATAGATTGTTGAATTTCAGGTTTTAATGACGAATTATACAATGTACCTAAATTGGGATTAGCAATTAAAACGCTATTTCTCTCTTCGTCATAGCCACTATATTGATTAAATACACCATATCCTTGCGTTGTTTGATAAGCCGATGTGCCTAATCCAACTTGTGCCCAAGAGGCACGCAGTTTTCCTAAAGACATCCAAGAGGGTAACCCAAAGGTTTCATTAAAAATCCAAGAAGCATTAACAGATGGATAAAATACGGAATGATTAGGTTTTGCATTGGCAACATAAACGGGGTAAGTTAATGTTGAAAGCCAATCATTTCTTCCGGTTAATTCTAAAAATATTTGCTCTTTGTATCCTAAGTTAATCACTCCGGAAAGCCCAACGGTCATTTGATTACGTGGCGTATAACTATAATTGGGAATAATGGTTTCTTTGGAATTTGAGAACGCAAAAAATGCCGGAGTTACGAATCCTCCTTTGGTTGATTTACTCCAACTTTCTGATTGTGTGTTACCGTAAATCTCATTTGCCAACAATAAATCTACGGTCAAATCATCATTTAAAACCTTAAATCCACTATGCAATGTTGATAAAAAATTATAACTTCCATTCATATTACCACCGCGAGAATAACTACCACCACCTTCAAAATAATCTCCTGTACCATATTCTTTTTTCTCCGTAGCCACATGATACAAGTTGTAGTTTCCTTTGATAGAAGCATCTAACCATGGTGCAAATTGTGCTTTCAAGTTTGCATAAGCTAATAAAGATTGCTCAGAACGAATATCACGATTATAATCCTGTTTGTGAAAATAATCCATTAATTCTGAATATAAACTATTTGGATTAGTGTTTACTTTGTTGGTTACTTTGTCTCGGTAATTATTTCTTAATGATTGTACATCTAAGTTACGCGGCATATAATAACTGATTAACATACCCACGTTGTTCCCCCAATCCCAAGGTCCTTGTGAAGCTCCATTTTGGGCACGTGAAAAAGCATAGTTAAAACCACTTTCTACTGAAAATATTTTATTTAATTGAGCGATAGTTTTAAAACTAATGGCATGTCGATTAAATTCATTACTTTTAATCACTCCTTTATTATCGGTGTAAGAGTAAGACAATCGGAATGATGCCTTATCATTGCCTCCATTGATGGCGATATTGGTATTACTAAATAATCCCGGTTTAAAGAGGGCTTTCCAATTGTTAGGTTGAGGTGAAAATGCAGTAGTTTTTCCTCCTAAAAAATATTGGTCTTTCAATTGTCCCTCCATTTTTGGACCTAAACTCGTATAGGTTTTAGCAATACTTCCATCTCCCATAAAATCACTCTCATAACCACTACTTGGTCTGCCTGCACCATACACATTTTGTAGTTGCATGGGAGGAGCATAAACCATCTGAGTTTCCAGTGTTTGAGAAAGTTCAACTCCAAATCCTTTTTTACCAAATCTACCACCTTTAGATACAATGACAATCGCTCCGTTGGCTCCCCGTGAACCGTAAAGTGCGGTGGCTGCGGCACCTTTTAAAACCGTTACGCTTTCATAATCATCGGGATTTAAGTTTTTCAACTGAGAACCCCAATCGGTTCCTGCTCCAAAATCTTTAATTCCTTCTTGCAATACAATACCATCAATCACCCAAATAGGGGAATTGTTTTTTGTTCCCGACTTTGCTCCGCGAATGGTAATTGCCGAAGATGACGTTACTCCAGAACTTCCAACTGCTTGGATATTCAAACCAGCGACTTTACCTTGCAGTGCATTGACTGGGTTAATCGTATTGGTTCTTAACATCTCATCGGTAGAAACTCTGGTAGTGGCATAACCTACCGAACGAGCTTGTTTTGTAACCCCCAATGCTGTTACTACCACATCATCAATACTTTGAGCACCTTCCTCCATGGTTACTGACATACCGGCTACGGCAGTTTCTTCGATGTCATTATAACCGATAGATGAGAATCTTAACATTGTACCCGGTTCAACATTAATGTTGAAAATTCCATTAATGTCAGTCACTACCCCTTTGGTAGTTCCTTTTTGGATGACGGAAGCACCGATAACCGGTTCTCCATTAGCATCTTTGACCGTACCTGAAATTTGAGCAAAAGAGACTGTAATACAGGCTAAAAAAGCCATTAGTGTTAAAGAACACTTTTGAATTAAACACTTTTTGTGCTTCATAAAATAATAAATTAAAGTAAAACATAAATAGATAATATATTTTGAATGTTTTCATCAAAATATTGACAAAGATATATAATACTCGAAAGAAAGCAACGTTTCAAAAAAAAAAAAAGGTTAAAAAATAGACTTTTAACCTTTTTTAATGATTCATTATGCGTTAAATTTAATAATGTAACGATGTTTAAATTGCTGAAAAAGAGATGATTTAATAGTAATTTTCATACGTAAATTAATTACTATTTAAAATGTCTTGAAATATGTCATTTCAGATACTTATACTTAATTTTTGATTAAATATTATGGCTTCAATAAAAAATTTAATATATAAAACTTAAGTGATTCTATTATAGATGGATGGTATTTGTCGTAATTATTGAGATAATAGAACATTATCATCTTGTTAATTAAAACATGAAATGAAAAACTCCCTTTGGTCAAGGGAGTTTCAACATGCTGGGAAATAAAAATAATGATCAAGGGTACAAACCCACTATAGTACTTCTAAGTTTTGAGGTACTTGGAGCAAAATCGTGTGAATGGAAAATAACATTTTATGTTATTCGTCAAATTTCTTTGACAAAAGATTTACAACAAGTAGTAATACCACATTGAAGACATTTTGGTTTTTTAGCGGTGCAGATGTAGCGACCGTGTAAAATAAGCCAATGGTGAGCAATACCACGTATCTCAGCGGGGAAGTTTTTGGTAAGTTCTTGTTCAACTAAAAAAGGAGTTTGCGCTTTTGAATGGACTAATCCTATTCGGTGTGCTACTCTAAACACATGAGTATCGACAGCAATCACCGGAGCATTAAAGCAAATGGAGGCTACAACATTTGCGGTTTTTCGACCTACGCCTTGTAAAGTCATTAATTCTTCTACAGTTTGTGGAACTTTCCCGTCAAATTGGTTGATTAACTGTTGAGCCATTGTTTGGAGATGCGATGCTTTATGATTGGGATAAGATATTGACCGAATGTAATGTAAAATTTCATCGACACTTGCTTCAGACATTACCTGTGGATTGGGAAATCTTTGAAGCAGTACAGGAGTAACCATATTGACTCGTTTATCTGTACATTGTGCCGATAAAATTACAGCAACCAATAGTTCAAACGGATTGTTATAATGTAATTCACTCTCTGCCACCGGCTGTTGTTCTTTAAAATAACTGATAACGGCTTGGTAACGTTGTTTTATTGTCATGGGTAAATTTTGAAGGGGTAAATTAGAATATGTTCAAGCAATTCATTGCTCATCATTTTTCTCCGTTTGTCTTTTGGGTAATTGGTAACTTTCCTCAAGCCAATTGTCAATATTTTGATTATCGACAGAGAGTATCGTAAAAGCAAAATATTTTGAAAAATCTTCAGCTTTAGTTTGTTGTTTATATTTTAGAATGACCAATCGACAAAGTCCAAACCAAGGATAATCATCATAAATGGAAAGTATTTCAGAAATCTCATCAAAGTTTAAAGTTTTCTGAGGGTTAATTATAGTATAAAAGTTTTTCATATTAGATTCGGTTATCATCACAATATATCATTCAATTTATATTTCTATATCAGGATAAGATACATTCCAAAAAAAGAGTCCGTGAGATGCAACTGAAGTACCGGCTTGGCTACGATTCTTTGCATCAATAATCGTTTCCAAATCAGAGAGGGTCAATTTTTTTCTACCTATCCACAACATTGTTCCTACGACAGACCGTACCATGTTTCTTAAAAATCTGTTGGCCGTAATGGTAAATATTAATTGGTCATTTTTTTTCTCCCAAAAAGATTCATAAACTTTACAGATGTTACTCGTAACGTCAGAATGTAATTTGGCAAAACTGGTAAAATCGTCAACTGTCAATAATCGCTGGGCGGCAATATTCATCATTTCAATGTCTAAATCATAAGGATAAAACAATGCTCTATCTGTCAAAAACGGATTTTTATGTTGTGTTACAAAATATTTATAGGTACGACTTGTAGCACTAAATCGTGCATGGAAATTATCGGGAACCATACATATTTTTTCTATCATTATTGATTTGGGAAGTATAGCATTAAGTTGAAATAAAAAGTGTTTTGCATTACTGATGTGAATTTGAGTGTAAAAATGTGCCACATAATTTTTTGCATGTACGCCTGTATCTGTTCTTCCATTGCCAACCACATCAATTTTTTCTTTACATAACAAAGAGAGTGCGTGCTCTATTTCTGCTTGTATACTATGTGCATTAGGTTGTACCTGCCAACCGTGAAATTCGGTACCGTGATAATAAAGTTTTATAGCATATTGCATAGATGCTGTGTCGTTTATTGTTTACAAGATAAAATACAAGTTGACGTATTTCATATTCTAACTGTATTTTTGGGCAATGGTAGTCAAAATATCTTCAATTTCTGGAATATTTAAAGATGTCAGTAACTGTAGTCTTAAGGGCTTGAAATCAGGTAACGCTTTAAAATATCCGCAAAAATGTCTCCGCATTTCGTAAATACCCACATTTTCACCTTTAATTTCTACAGATTTTCTAAAATGTAATCGGGCTATTTCCGTTTTTTCTTGTACTGTTAATTCCGGTGCTCGCTTTCCATGTGAAAGATAATATTTTATGTCATTAAAAATCCATGGATAACCATACGTTGCACGACCAATCATAATACCGTCAACATGATAAGTATCAAAATTATGTTTTGCAATTTCAGGTGATGTTACATCGCCATTTCCGATAATAGGAATAGTAATTCGTTGATTTTCTTTTATTTTTCCAATTAATGTCCAATCTGCATTTCCTTTATACATCTGACATCTTGTTCTACCGTGTATAGTAAGTGCTGCAATGCCTACATCTTGCAGCCTTTCGGCAATTTCTTCAATATTTAAACTTTCACTATCCCATCCCAATCTTGTTTTTACGGTTACCGGCAGTGTTGTTGCATTGACAATTTGCCGAGTCATTTCCACCATTTTTGGTACATCTTTCATCATTCCCGAACCAGCACCGCGACCGACAATTTTTTTCATCGGGCAGCCAAAATTAATATCAATCAAATCGGGTTTTAATGTTGTGGCAATACGTGTTGATTCGACCATACTGTCAATATTTTCACCGTAAAGCTGTATTCCTACCGGTCTTTCCCAATCGTCAATCTTCATTTTTTGGAGCGTACTTTTTACATTACGTATCAATGCTTCGGCCGATACAAATTCAGTATAAACCATGTCTGCACCAAAACGTTTACACATATATCTAAAAGATGGATCTGTAACCTCTTCCATCGGGGCTAAAAAAAGTGGTTGCTGTCCAAAATCGATAGTATTTATTGTCATTTTTGTAAAATTGCAAATGTAGTTATTTTATTAATTCAATACAAAGCAGGTTTCATTCATTCTGACGAGCAGAACTTTCCAAGTTAATGGCTCTGGTCTTTCTTCTTCGATAAAAATTTCAAAGAAGAGCAAATGTAAAATTGAAAATAAAGCGCTATATTTGCTTTTCTAATTTTTCAATTATGATAACTACAGCACAGAAAGAACTTGCACAGTGGGCTTTGGCACACGCTAAAAAGTGCGGAGCACAACACGCACGTATTGTTTTAAATACAGGGTCAAGCAGTGAATATGGCATTCGTAACAAAGACCTTGAAAAACTTCAACAATCTTCTTCTGTTTCACTTCAAATCACACTATTTGTTGATGGTCGTTATGGTGCCGTATCTTCCAACAGAATGGAAAAAGAAGAAATCGCAAAACTTATTGAAAACGGAGTAATGTCAACAAAATTGTTGACTGAGGATAAAGATCGTCAGTTGCCATCCCCTGAAAGATATTATAAAGGAAATACCAATTTGCAGTTGTTCGATAATAAAATAGAATCACTTTCGGCAACAGATAAAATTGCTATGGCGAATCAGGTTGCTGCAGAAGTTTTGGGTAAAGATTCACGAATTATTTCGGTATCAACTTCATATAGTGATGGAACAGGCTCAAGTTATACTATTGACAGTCAAAATTTTGAAGGAGAAGAAAAAAGTACCTACTTTTCTCTTTCTGCTGAAGTTTCTGTCAAAGGAGAAGGAGAAGCGCGACCAGAATCTTATTGGTATGATTCCTCACTTTTTTTTGACAAACTTGAAAAAGTAAATATTGGGAAAAAAGCAATGGAAAGAGCATTGCAAAAAATAGGACAACAAAAAATCAGTTCCGGACAATATTTCACTATAGTCGATAATATGGTTGCCGGACAATTATTCTATCCTATTTTAAATGCGATGAACGGTGCTTCTATTCATCAAAAAACTTCATTTTTAATGAATAAGAAAGGTCTATTGATTGTAAACCCAAAATTGACTCTCACCGATAAACCTCACCTTGTAGGAACTTTTGGGGCACGTAATTTTGATGGTGAAGGGGTAGCAACACAAGAAAAAAAATGGATAGAAGACGGAAAATTGACAGATTACATTTTAAACACTTACTATGCTAATAAATTAAAGATGACCCCTACCATCAGCAGTTTGTCAACCATTACTTTTAATGCTGGAAATCGGTCTTCATCAGCATTACTGCAATCTGTCAAAAAGGGTATTTTCATCACAGGATTTAACGGAGGAAACTGTAACCCTACTACCGGAGATTTTTCTTATGGTATTGAAGGATTTTTGATTGAAAATGGGCAATTGTCTCAACCTATTTCAGAAATGAACATTACCGGAAACATCTTAGTTTTGTGGAGTAATTTAGTAGAAATAGGTAATGACCCACGCACTAATTCTTCATTACAAATTCCAACGTTATGTTTTGATAAAATCAGTTTCAGCGGTATATAATTATTTATTATTAAAGTTATGGACAAGTTAAGATATTTATTACTCATCTTGTCATTGTGTACTTTCTTAGGATTAAAAGCACAATGGTCTTACAGTACTATAAATTTGGAAGTTTTAGAACCTCCGCGTTCGCAAGATAGCGGTTATTTGGTTAAAACCAATACTGTAATCATTGCAAAATATAATCCTAAAATAAAATATGATTCGCTTTTTTATTCATTGTTTTTGACTTCTTTGTATGAAAATTTGATGTTGTCACCCATTTGGGGTGAAACATCTGTAGATGCCATACTTTTTTCACAAACAGATATTGACTCTTTAAACAGTTTGCCTGCTTTTGCAGAGGCTGCAGAATCTTTTGATGTTTCTCAAATTTTGCTGGTAGATTCCATTTACATGGGAACAAAAAAAACACAATTATGCCTAAAGTATCAACTTTATAACAAAAATGAAGAAAAATTGACCCGTCATTTTATTGAACATATTGCAGATCTGAATGAAGAGAATGATTATACCATAGAAGTACATCATGAAATGGCGGAAGTTTTGGCTGAATATGTCTTACCTTATTGGCGGCAAACAGCAAGACCTTATTTTGATACAGGAAATAGTGATTTGCGAGAAGCAAAAGATATGGTTAAAAAAAATAATTGGCAAAGTGCTGTAACTTTGTGGAAATCCAATGCCGTCAGTGCCGATAACACAATCGCTGCAAAATCTTCTTTTAATTTAGCCTTAGCCGCTGAAATGAGTAATGATCTGGCTTTAGCACTTGATTGGCTGAACTTTTCAAAAAAAATCAAATCAATTAGTTACACTGAAAATTACTTGAACGCTATCCAAAAACGTCAACAAAAACAAGAGTTATTGGAAAAAATGTATCCAGTAAAAAGAGATGAATGAATAGATTCTCTTGATTGACTGCTCTCAAAAATCTCTCTCAATGGTGTAAATGTATTGATAACCTTTCATAGTATATTCTATTAAAATCATGTAATTTTTCATCAGATAAAGAACTATTTTGACATTACCAACACTAGGAAACTTGATGACACATTGAAGTCATTCTTTCAGACAATCTTCTAATGTCTCGGAATCAAAATTCTCGTTTAGTAGGGAATCTTTGTACTCTTATGTTTGTGTAAAATCAATTATTGTCATGTCTTTAAATCTTTAATGATACATATACTATAAATATATGATTGAGGTAACCAATATGTCTTATATTTTTAACTTTTATCATAAATACAAATCATCAATCAAATGAATAAATTTTCTTTGCTCATTCATCCGACTTCTAATATCTTGTAAAACAGATCGTTGATACATACATTTAGATTTATTTAGATCAAACTAATTAAATTATTAGGTACAGTAAAGGTAGTCGTTTCTTTGCGAATGACAAGAATTTGATGGAGTACTTTGCTCTCGGTAGATTTAAGTATTGAGTCTACATTTTTGAAATTATTCTATAAAGATAACACCTTAGCAATTCCAAATCAAAGCATATCGCATATTATATTTAGCAAAATATAATGAGTTTGAAACTTTTATTGTATTTTTGTTTTCCTCATCTCCTCAAAATCTATTTAGTCTATGAAAAAAATTCTTTTCTCTCTACTCATTCTTTGCATTGCTGTTACAAGTTACACGCAATCTTTACCCATTGACCCGCAAATTCGCTACGGAAAATTACCTAATGGATTAACCTATTACATTCGTAAAAATCAACAACCAAGTGGTCGTGCCGATTTTTATATTGCACAACGTGTAGGCTCTATGCTTGAAGAAGACAACCAAGCCGGATTAGCTCACTTTTTAGAACACATGGCATTTAATGGTACAAAAAATTTCCCTGATAAAGCACTTATGAATTATCTTCAATCTATCGGCGTACGTTTTGGTGAAAATCTTAATGCTTACACTTCATTTGATGAAACGGTCTATTTGATGACCAATGTTCCTACATCAAGAGAAACCATTATTGACAGTTGTTTGTTAATTTTACATGATTGGTCAAGTTTTATTTTATTAGATTCTACTGAAATTGATAAAGAACGTGGAGTGATTAGAGAAGAGTGGCGAACCAGAGGAAATGCACAATTCAGAATCTGGGAAAAACAATTACCCGACATTTATCCTAACTCTCGTTATGGTAAAAGATTACCGATAGGTTCAATTGATGTAATCAATAACTTTAAACATCAAGAAATTAGAGATTATTATCACAAATGGTACAGACCTGATTTGCAGGGTATTATTGTTGTGGGTGACCTTGATGTAGATAAAACAGAAGCGGCACTAAAACAAACTTTTGCAGACATTGTCTTACCTGCTAATCCGGCAAAACGTGAATATGAAGAAATTGCAGACAATGAAAAACCAATAATATCTGTAGTTACTGATAAAGAGCAATCTTATATTGCGTTACAACTTTACTATAAACACAATCAACTTCCTATGGAGGTTAAAGGTACAATGATTCATTTTACATACGACTATTTACGATGGTTAAGTTCTTATATGATCATTCAACGTTTAAGTGAAATTCAGCAAAAAGCAGATGCTCCATTTTTAGGGGCTTATGCTTATGACGGAGATTTTTTAGTAGCTAAAACCAAAGCCGCATGGACGGTTTATGCCAATGCCAAAGAGTCAAAAATTACAGACGCACTAAAAGCCATGGTTATAGAAACTCGACGAGCAAAAGAGTTTGGATTTTTACCTTCTGAATACGAGCGGGCAAAAGCTGTAATTCTGAAAAGATATGAAACTGAATATAACGAACGTGAAAAACAAAAAAATAGCAAATATACTCGAGAATATGTATCACACTTTACTGATGGCGGATACATTCCGGGGCCTGAAGTGGAATATAAAGTAATCCAACAATTTGTGAATGAAATTCCGCTGGTTGCCATCAATCAGTTTTTAAAAGATATTATTCATGAAAATAATGTGGTTCTTACCGTTATTGGTCCCGAAAAAGAGGGATTGATCTATCCTACTGAACAAGAGTTATTGAACGTACTCTCCAATGCAAACCAAGAATCAATAAAACCTTATGAAGAAACAGTAAGTAACGAACCTTTAGTAAAAAATTTACCTGCACCCGGAAAAATTGCTAAAAAAGTCAACGGTAAATTATTTGGAGAAACAGTTTATACACTTTCCAACGGAATAAAAGTAATTACTAAAAATACACCGTTTAAAAAAGAACAGATTTTGATGAACGCTTTTAGTTTTGGAGGAAGTTCTCTTTACGGAGAAAAAGATTTTATACAACTTAAAGCATTATCTCAAGTTGCCGGATTGGGAGGTTGGGGAAACTTTAGCCGTACGGACTTAAATAAAGTTTTAGCCGGTAAAGAAGTTTGGGTTTCTCCATCTGTCAATTTAGAAACCGAAAACATGAACGGAAGTTCTACGCCAAAAGATTTGGAAACCTTTTTTCAATTGGTTTATCTCCAGTTTACAGCACCACGTAAAGACCAGGAACCTTTTGATGCCTATATCAGCCGTTTAAAAACAACATTGGAAAACAGATCATTAGACCCGATGGCTACTTACAACGATAGTATTTTTTCTGCAATGTACGGCAATAATTTACGATTAAAAAGTATTCGGTTGGAAGATGTAGATAAAATTAATTATGACCGAATTTTGGAGATTTATAAAGAACGATTTAAAGATGCAGGAGACTTTACCTTTACTTTTGTAGGAAATATCGACCCTCAAACTTTTGAACCTCTCATGATTAAATATTTATCTGCACTTCCAAAAACTAATCGTAAAGAAACTGCTGATAATAAGATTAATGTTGATTACAGAAAAGGAAATTATGTAAATTATTTTGACCAAAAAATGGAAAATCCGAAAGCCTCTGTGATGAATATGTATTGGTCAAACAGTAGTTATACTTTGGAAAGTCGAATTTTATCTACTATGACCAAACAGATATTGGATTTAATTTATGTCGAAACCATAAGAGAGCAAGAAGGTGGAACTTATGGTGTTTCGGTACAAATGACAAATTCACAATTCCCAACCGTAAAAACATTACTGCTTACAATTTTTGATACAGATACGGCAAAATGGAAATATTTAAATGATAAAGTGAAAACAGAATTGCAGAAATTGGCAAAAGAGGGACCAAGCGATAAAGATTTTCAAAAAACAGTAGAAAATTTACGCAAACGAATTTCTGAAGATAAAGAAGAAAATAATTATTGGTTAAACATTGTTTCTAAATATTATCAAGATGGATTTGACGGATATACTAATTATGAAAAAACGCTCAACAGCATTACTAAAAAAACGCTGCAACAATATTTGTCTCAATTTTTATCAGCAAATAACAGCACGGAAGTTGTAATGATTGGTAAGCCAAAATAATTTGGAATTTTAAGGGAAAAAGAGGTATTCGTATTGGATACCTCTTTTTTGTTTTCATGCTTTTTCTCTATTTTGACGACAACACGGTATTATCACAAACAATAAACATTGGAAAAATCTTTTCTCAGACGTGAGTAAATTTTTTCATGTAATCCGAAGAACGCGGCTTTGATAACATGGAATATGGTTGAAAATATAATGATGAGATAATGCAATTTTTCATCAGAAGCATATATATGGATTTTTTTTTAACATTATAGATAACGAAAAAGCATTACCTTTGCGACGATTTAGAAATTACGAATGAAAAAATTCTTTTTATTTTTTGCAACAATTTGTTGGATTTCAAACCTTTATTCTGGCGAATACTATACTATAGTAGGAAAAATTTTTGATGCCGGAGATAATTTAGTATTACCCAATGCTTATGTTATGGTTATCGGAGAATCCGGATTGGGAGTCATTGCAGACACAGAAGGAAACTATAAAATTACAGTAGACAAAAAAGAAGTAGAATTGTCATTTAGATACACCAGTTATCAGAGTGTACAAAAAAAAGTTTCTTTTGTGAATGGAACTACCGTTATAAAATTAGATGTGGGATTAACTCCTGAGGCTCAATTGTTAGAAGATGCCGTAGTTACGGGTACTCGATATAAAGTAGATCCTATAACTTCTACACAAAGTATGGCAGTTGTTGGCGTAAAAAGTATTGAAAGAGAAAATGCCATGACACTTGATAAAGCATTAAAAAACGTATCAGGATTAACTATTGTTGACAATGAGCCGCAAATGCGTGGCGGTAGCGGATTTAGTTCAGGAATGGGCTCTCGGGTCATGATTATGTTAGATGAAATGCCAATTTTACGAGCAGATGCCGGAAGACCCGCATGGAATTTAATTCCGATGGAAGATGTGTCTCAAATAGAAATTCTCAAAGGAGCTTCTTCTGTCATGTTTGGTTCTGCGGCAATTAACGGAGCAATTAATGTTCGTACACAATTTGCCAGAGATGAGCCTGTATCAAAAGTATCTTTATACGGAGGATTCTACAACAAGCCGCAAAATAAATCAAAATCTCCATGGGGACGTAATACTATACCCATTAATTTTGGAGCGAGTGTTTCTCATTCAAGAAAAATTAAAAAGTTAGATTTAACCATGGCATTAGAATATGCTGATGATGATGGCTACCGCGGGGGAGAAGTAAAAATGCCGAATGGTCGAGGAGATTCTGCTAATTTATTGGTAAAAGCCGAACGTCGTGTACGTGCCAACATTGGAACACAATATCACTTCGGTCATGGATGGACAGCCTCTTTGGGGGTTAATTTTATGTATTCTAACAATAATCAATCACATTTTTGGTATGACGCCAAACAAAATATCTATAACACTTATCCCGGAACTTTGAGCCATTTTTTAGATATGATGATGTTTGTTGACCCTCAGGTACAGTATATTGACAAGTGGGGAGGTATTCATTCGCTCAAGAATCGTATTTTAATGTCAGACAATCAAGTGATTAATATTGGTGCACAAGATGCTGCATCTACAACGGTTTATGATGCCTACCAGTATAAAAAAGTTGTTAATAAACAACGGAATTGGCAGGTGCTGGCAGGTGTTTCTAATCAATATGCAAAATCAAAAGGAACTGTTTTTTCGGGAAATGTTTTGGATATTGGCTCTGTGGGTGAACACTATGCTAACAACTTTGCTGTTTTTGCGAAAACAGAGATAGATTTCTTGAAACAAAAAAATTTGAATCTTAATCTTGGTGCTCGTTGGGAATTTGCACAAATTGACGATTTTTCGGAAAATCGCCCGATTTTTCAATTAGGAATCAATTATTTTATCCCTCGCTCTCAAACCTATTTCAGAGGAAATATAGGACAAGGCTATCGTGTAGCCACTATTGGAGAACGCTATATTACTACTATTATCGGTAATTACGGATTTTATCCTAATCCCCAATTACAATCGGAAACAAGTGTAAATACAGAAATTGGTATCAAGCAACTTTTTCGATTCGGGGGATTTGAAGGATTTGTTGATGTTGCGGGATTTTATCAAACATACGATAATTATATAGAATTCTGTATGGGGCCTT